>SFNC01000141.1 GCA_004554255.1 Bacteroidales bacterium | reverse complement strand
AAGAGCGTAACACGCGCACGGAGCAATTTTTTCCTTTCTCCTTAAAATTTCTTCTTTTCTGCCTGACATTTTTTACTCTCTGCGCAGAAAATTTTTATTACAAACTTTGTAACAAACTTTTTCTTACAAGACAGGAAAAAAAATCAGGCAGAAAGGAAGAAATATCTTGGGGAAAGGAAGAATTATCTTGGGGAAAGGAGGAAATGTAAGGCATACAATTTTAATTTAATGCCAATTAATTGTAACCATCCATGGTTTTTTCATAACTTTGCTGCGGAATTTCATTGAAAATCCGCAGTGTCATTGAGGAATTTCATTGAAAATCCGCAGTAGTATTGCGGAATTTCATTGAAAATCCGCAGTAAGAATTTCAAAAGAAAACATTATGTTCAACCGTATCTGCAACATTAACAGCAATTTACAAGAGAGCATCTTCCTTTTCGGAGCAAGGCAGACAGGAAAAAGCACATTTTTGCGGAGCAAGTTTCCCAACAATATATATATTGACCTGCTTGACACGTCCCTCAAGTCGCGTTTTGAGCGTCGCCCGGCACTGCTTTACGAAATGCTGCACGACAAGCCTCAGGGCACAATCATCATTATAGATGAAATACCCGAGGTGCCCCAACTCCTAAACGAAGTGCACAGGCTTATTTCTGAAAAAGACCTTGTTTTTGTGCTGTGCGGTTCGAGCGCGCGAAAATTGAAACGCAAAGGCTACAACACGCTCGGCGGTCGCGCATACCCCGTTTACCTAATGCCTTTCGTAAGTGCGGAACTGCCCGAATTTGACCTTGACCACGCCTTACAGTCTGGTTTGCTGCCTCCGCATTATCTCGCTGACGACCCCACTCGTCGCCTTTCGGCATATATCGATGTCTATCTGAAAGAAGAGATTAAGGAAGAGGCACTCGTGCGCAATCTTTCGGCGTTCCAAAGATTTCTTGAAGTAGCCGCCATTACCGATGGCGAAATGGTGAATTACAACAATATAGCACAAGACTGCGGTGTAAGCGCCAACACGGCAGCGGGCTATTTTGACATACTCGAAGATACGCTCGTCGGCTTTCGCCTGCCGGCATTTTCGCGCACAGTGAAGCGCAGACTTACACGTGCTCCGAAATTCTATTATTTCGATGTGGGCATCGTCAATCACCTTCTGCACCGCAAGGAACTCGTGCGCGGCACGACGGAGTACGGACATGCTTTCGAGCATTTTGTAATTCAAGAACTCAGGGCATGGTGCATCTATTCCGAGAGCGGGGAACGCCTCACGTATTGGCGTACGCATTCGGGTCTTGAAGTAGATGCCGTGCTCGGCGATGCGAGAGTGGCAATAGAAATTAAATCTGCAGAGGAGGTACAGTCTCGGCATCTTAAAGGGCTACGCGCCTTTAAGGACGAGTATCCGCAAGCGCGAACCGTCATAGTCAGTCTCGACCCAATTAATAGAAATACCGACGGCATTGAATGCGTCTATGTGCTCGACTTTCTGAAAATGCTGTGGAAAGGAACTTTATAAGATAACATCTTCACAAAACAATACGTGCGTGCCGGAAGCGTCCCGACACGCACGTATTTTTAATTTAGATGTTATTTACCGCACTTATTTTACAAAGAACTTGCGGTTGTTCTGAATATAGATGCCACGGCCGAGAGTACCGTTGGTGCGGCGGCCGCTCAGGTCGTAAACGGGAGCGGAGGCAGAGGCATCGGGATTGGCAAGCGTGAACTTGATGCCCGACTCCTTATTCGTACTGATATTGATGGTCTCAGGCAACGCCGTGCCGCTGGCTTTGAGGTAAGCCGTGTTGGCAGCGATGGCCGTTTCGGGCGCAGCAAAGATCGGCGTGAGCCCCGTGAAGGTGAAGGCGCGGTAGTCGGAGGCACTGCCGGCGGCAACTTCGAGCGTAACGTTCGTGCCCGAAAGCAGAGAGGAAGCCTCGCCCGCAGCAGGAACGATATCGAAGGCCACCTCGGCGGCATACGCGCTGTTGAGCACGATGTAGCCTGCACCGGGCTGGAGCGTGCTTTCTTCGAGATAAAGCACATTGCCTGTCAGTGCGGAACCGGCATAAATCTTGGTATTCGGGTCTTCCGTGGCAAGGGCGACGGGCGAACTAACGGCGGCATACGTGCCGCTTTCGCCGTAGATGAGGGGCAGCGTGATGCGGCTGGCCTTGTGGAACTTCCAGCCGGCGAAGTCGGTGGCTGGAGCGGCGGTGGTTACGTTGCCCTCGGCATCAAGAGCGAGCGGTGTGCCGCCAGCGGTGATATTGTAAGCATAGTCGCCGCCGAGTTCGTTGGCTACCAGCGTCCAAGATGCGCCTTCAGCCTGCAGATCGGCGGAGGCGGCGAGGTAAAGACCTGTGTTGAGGTTCTTAAGTTTGCCGTCGGTATACACCCAAAGTTCAGAGAAACCGGGATTATCGGAAAGCGAGAGGGGTGCGGCAAGGGCCTCATCGCTGCCCAGCACTGCGCCGGCGGCAGAAAGCGTCGTGGCGGTGTTGGCGGCATTCTCAATAAAATAATATGTGCCTTCGATGAAGCCAGATGTCTTTTTACCTTTTACGATGTCGTCGAAGGTAACGCCTTCCTGGTCTTTGGCGTATGCGCCGACGTATTGCTGCGTTTCGTCAAGCCCTGCGAGGATGGCGGCTGCTGCCGTAGAGGTGGCGAGTTCGGCGGTGAAGGAAGTGCTGAGCAGGCAGTTGGTGCTGTAAACAGCAAGATATTTCTCACCCGAAGCGTCCTTGATTTTGCACTCGTTGTCGATGGTCCAGCGATAGTCCGTTTCGCTCCAATAGATATTCTGCGAACCGTCGTAATAAAGTTTGCGGCCGTCGTAAGCCACGAGCGAATAGCCGTTGTACCAGTCACCGGCAAGCGTGAGGGCAATGGCCTTGCGGTTTTCAAACGAGGGCGAAAGGCCGAAGGTCGTGCCGAGATAGTTGTCGCCCGTTTTCAAAGCGAAGTAGGTGGCGTCGTCGGCAGGATAGATGAAGTTTTCGTTGTAGGCCGTCTTGACATAATAGGTCGTGGAAGCCGTCACCTCGGTTTCGGGAGCAACTTCCGCAGTAAATGCCTCATCGGCGTAGAAAGTGGCAGAAACATAGGCGGGCAGAGCCTTTGAAAGCGCACCCACCGTCTTGGCCGTTTCGCCAACAGTTCCGATGAAGGCATCGCCGTTGAGACGCTGAGTGCCGTCGGCATTGTAATAATAGAAAGAAGCATTGATGGCCGTAGCAGCAGCGGCGACTTTGTAGATGACAAAAGTGAACTTGCCGGCATCGGTATAATCGTTGTTCACGTTTGCACCGCTGGAATACTGTCCGAGGTAGTTGGCGCCGTCCTTGATGCTGAACGTCTTAGAGCCGTTGTAGTCTTCCGCATAGGCTTCGAACGTGTAGACGCCCGGTTCCTCCGTGGAGGACGACATGGTCTGCGTGAACGTCTTTCCGCTCACCTCAGTCTGGTAGAAATATCCGCCGGTCTTGAGGTTCTGGAACTTGTAGCCGTCGCCGGAGGCTTCGAACTTGAAGAAATATTCCGGATTGCTCTCGAGTTTGCCCACGATGTCGTCCTTAGTCATTGCCGTGCCAAACTGAATGTAGTGCTTGGAAGCGTTTGCGGAGTTGACAAAGAGGAACGTTTCGTTGCGCGAGTTCCACGCGCCGGCGGCGTTCTTCTTATCCACGGCCATGAGGGCATAGTAAGTGTTCTCGCCCGACGTGATTTCCTCGAGCGAAGAAATCGGCGCAGCCTCGAAAGCCTGTGCCGAAGCCGTGAGGCAACCTCCGAAGAGGGCACAGAAGAGGCAGAAGAAAGAGTAGATTTTCTTAACCATACGATAAAAGATTTGGTGAATTATAATTTGGTTTGTGTTGTGTCAATGTATAGCGAAAAAAGCCATTAGGATAGTTTTTGCGATGTGCCGAAACAATATTCCAGCAAAAAGTCAGCGTTTTCAGCAAAAACATTTCAC
>SFNC01000035.1 GCA_004554255.1 Bacteroidales bacterium | reverse complement strand
TAACGCTATCGGATGTGCCGCCCCCAAGGGATGTGATACCGACGGCACGGCCCTGTAGGTCGTAAGCCTCAGCAATGTTGTAAGCGCCGTTGATGATTATCTCACCATAACCGCCGGCTACGCTCACTAAATCAGCGTCCTCATCGGATGCAAACACATCCTCAACACCGGAAATATTTTTAGTGGCAAAGACAGCAAAGCTGTTTGGCATTACCGTAACCTTCACATTGCCCGAGCCGGTAAGAGTTGGAGTATCCTTGTAGCCACAGGTAATAAGCTGATAGTTCGACTCACTTATGCGCTGTGCGGGCACGGTCACCGTTGCTGTTCTGTTGGCAGCGTAAGCTGTGTTGAACACGCCGATGATTTCCTTGTCGCCTTTGGTCAGACAGATGTAGCGGGGAGATGTAACACTATTGGAGAAACCGTTGGCGGCGTATGTGGCCGAGCCGTCAAACATCTCCGGATTGTCGAGGCGAAGGTGACAGAGAGCCTTATAGTTTTCTGCCAGACCAGCGCGCACTGAATTGTCGAAATAATTCCACAGAGGGGCGATGGCACGAAGTTTTTCCAGATCCGAGCCCTGCTTGTAATCAGCTGCTACCTCCCCAAACTGCCATATCATCTGAGCGCCGGGGCTGAGGAGCATCTGTCCGGCTACCGAACCGAGACGACGGATAGCGCTTTCCTTAGGTGTGGTTGAGGAATATTTCAAGTCGGACACACCACTATCCTTTATCTTCCATGCAAGGCGAGGTTCGTCGTGACTCTCGGCGTATGAGAGCGAACCTCCGAAAGTTTTGTCCCAGTTAGGACTGTAGAAACCTTTGGTACCGCCATTATTTATGTTGCCGATAGCGTAGTTGACTGACGCACCATTTACATTGTTCCAGCCGATTTCGCCATTGGCAAAATTGGCATTTTCTTCCTGAGTAGTGCCCAGCAGCTCATTGATATGGATGCCGTCGGCCTTAACTGAAGTAATCACGTCGTGCAGCACCTTCATTCTAGCCACACGGTTGGCATTGTAGGCATTGGTTGCGGCATCGGAGGCGCTGGAATAGGAATTGTTATCGCCCAGACCCTTCACCAGGTCGAAGCGGAAACCGTCGACCTTATATGCCTCCATCCAGTAGCGGAGCACCTGGTGCCAGTAATCCTGAAGCACGGGGTTGCCCTGATTGAAATCGTTGAGCACACTATAGGCGTGGGGTGCTGTCTGATTGAAGAACGGATTCGAGCCTACGGAATACATCTGATACCAGGGCATAAGGCCGTCCGACTGATTGAACACGATATCGAGAATCACGGCGATGCCTTGACGGTGACACTCTGCCACAAAGTCGCGCATATCGCGCGGAGAACCATAAACCTTGTCGAGGGCCATATAGTTGTTGGTGTTATACCCCCAGGAACTATTGCCGTTGAACTCCATAACAGGTAAGATTTCCACTGCGTTTACACCAAGCTCCTTAAGATAAGAAATCTTGGGCAGGGCAGTGCGGAATGTGCCGTAGGTTTTGCCATTCTGATCTGAACCGTCACCGGTGAAGTCGCGGAGAAGGATTTCGTATACGGTCATCGAGCGAGTGTCGGGAGTCTTGAATTTGAGAGTAGCAGAATCCCAGTCATAGTCGTCGATGTCGCCGCGATATACGGCCAGCATCACATTGTCGAGTTTTTCATAAGGATACTGAGGCATTTCCTCAGCCCAGATTCCGGAGGGCATCCACTTATCGCTGTAGCAGTCAAGGACAAGCTTGGCGCAGGGATCAGATACCTTTATATTACCGTCAATCAGGTAGTAATAGGGATAATATTTATCGTTGGCCAGACCGCTGATTTTCACCCAGAAATAGCGGTTGCCGTTATAATCCTGATAGCGCATCACATTCTTGCCCAGGGTCTGATAATCATCCCATGAGCCTACGAGAATGGCACTGAGTTTCTGAGGTGCGGCGATACAGAAAATCACAGAGCCATCGGCCTGCTTCACGGCGCCCATCACCGGTTTTCCGCCGGGATAATTCTCCTGTACGGAAGGCTCGGGATATGCCACCGTCATAGATTCCGTAAGGGTCTGTGAGCCATTCGACGCCGTAGCCACAACTGTAGCAAACTCACCTTTGGTGACGAAGTTATAGCTCTTTGTGAGCGACTTGGCATTATCAGCCGAACCGATTGACTTTCCGTTGACTGTGATGGAAAGTTTTGCATTCTCCGTGGCGTTCAGCGAGAATGTGATTTCGGTAGGTTTGTCAATGACCAGACTTGAGACATCGCTGGTGAATGAGATGGCAAAACCTTCGCCAACTACCGGCAGAAACACATCTTCTGTCTGAGCTCCACCCGAAGCGGTGCGGGCAATTACGGCAATGTTGGCCACCTTCTCGCTGGCCGACAAGCCGAAATAAGTGTTGATGTCGCCGATAGCAAGCTCCCAACGGCCGTCGGACAGCTTCTTGAACGTATTGGCAGGAAGATTCTGCCCCCAGTTGGTCTTCACGTGCGTCCATTCATTAGGCGCGCCTTCCAGGCATACCCCGATATGAGCGTAGAGGGCAGTGGCCGTTTTCAGCGCGGCGACATTACATTGAGCGGGGTCGAAATAAATTTTCACATCGGAACTCGACTGCTGCAACGGCACCGGCGATGTCGTAAACATCTGAGCCGCAGCGCTGCCTGCCGTCAATAACAGCATTGACAGAAAAAGTAAAAACGAATTTTTCATGGGCTTGAATGAAAACTTTTTGATATAATTCTACACTTTTGGCCCGACGGCAAAACGCCCGAGCCGCTACAAAGTTACAAAAAACTCCGCATCCATACAACCGGTGCAGAGTTTTATAATTTTATACGATATCCTAAGGAATTATGCTTCCTTGCTGAGCAGAGCGGTCCAGCCACGCAGACGTGTTTCGGTAAGCTCGGGGTGATTCACCTCATCAATTAACAGGCCCACTGCTTCGAGAGCATCGGCAGGCTTGGCCTCGGATTCATCGAATGTGTAGCCGATAGTGTCGTATGCACCGATAAACTTTGCGCCGGTGGGTTTCAGACGTTTATACAGTTCACCTACAGCATTGCAGAAGGTGTCGGTCATTGTCTCGTCGCCGCAACCAAAGAGTGCGATTTCCTTGTTTCTGAGGTCAAGTTCCTCCAGACCGGCGATAAAGTCGTACCAATCATCTTCAAGTTCGCCCGAGCCCCATGTGGAGGATCCAAGCACAAGAAGCGAATAGTCAGCTACTTTCGAGGGAGCGGTATCTGCCACATTGTGAATATCTTCATCTGCCACACCGAGCAACTGCCCGATGCGCTTTGCTATTTTCTCGGTGGTTCCGGTTGCGGAGCCATAGAATATGCCGATTTTTTTCATTGCTGAGTGTTGTTAAATAAAATAGTTGTATATTTTCACAACAACTGCAGCGGCGGCAAGGTTCACATCAGGTTCTCATTACCGAAATTGCACGGAATCCCGTTACAGCTAAAGGAGACAAAGCTTATTCCTGCTAAAGGAGATTACTTCTGAAGGATGTAGGTGCGATGAGGAGCGGCAGCGCCGTGCAAGCGACCATTCTTCACCTTGAATTCTATGCCGTAGACCACATCCTTATACGTGCCGTCGGGAAGTCCGGTAGGCACATCCACAAAGTTGGCCGAATCGCTGATATTTACGATAGCAGCGCCCTTCTTGCCGCGGTTAACCACAAGCACCTCGCCATTTTCGGATGTCTGGATATCTTCCTTTTGGCCTGTCATAGCCTTGCGGAATTTGTTGGCGGCCACCACTTCGGGGTGGAGGAATTCATCATTGCCGCGAGCGCCGGCCACATTGTCGCCCCAGAAATTCTTGCGGCTGGAGTTCATCGGACGGGAGAAGAAAAGGGGAGTGCCGTTCTGGCGAGCTGTCAGGAATACCCAACCGGTGCGAATCTGGTCATCGGTAAGCGATGCCGATTCGTGGGCATTACAGTAAGTGTCGTGGCTCTCTACCCAGGTGGTAAGGAATTCGGGAGCAGCCTGGTGATCCCAGTTGCGCAGGTCGATACCCTTAGCTGTCTTATGTTCCAGCGCCTCGCGCAGGTGATAGCCATAGCCCGATGCAGTCTGACCGAAATACTCGGCATATTCCGCTTCAGGCACATTGCGGTCCTGGAGCACTTCGCCGTAAACGAAGAGCGAGTCGTAAGGGAGGGCGAGTTTCACCCCCTTTACAGGTTTCAATCCGGTAGCTACATCCCAGAAATCATTAACCTTCACACCGGAAGCAGCGTCGACAGGATCAGAATGTACACCAATATGCTTGGCTGTGTCGTAGCGGAATCCACGCACACCCATATCGAGCAATTCGTTTACAAACTGCATATAATATTTCTGGAAATCGGGATTCTCAGTGTTTACATCCGGCAGGCCGCCGGTACCCTCAAGGGTACACTGATAGCGATCGTTGTAGTCGCGTATCGGAGTAAGGCCGGATGAATGAAACATCTTGTCGCGTCCGCCGACCGCCTTATAGAACTCCGGAGCCACGGCATCTATGTCGAATGCCGTATGATTGGGGAGAACATCTACAATAACACGCACATTATATCGTGCAGCCGAGTCGAGCATCTGCTTCATTTGCTCGCGGGTTCCCACAATGGGATTGCCAATCTTCCAGTCGGTAGGCTGATAATAATAGTACCAGTTGCCGCCTTTCCCTTCCTGGTCAAAGAGTGCGGTAATATCGCCGTCGGGAGCAAAACAGTGCTGCACAGGCGAAGTCTGCACCATAGTGTAGCCGGCATCGGCTATGCGCTTCATATTCTCGGCAATCGTGGGGAAATTCCAGCTCCAGGCATGGAGAATCGTTTCGGTATTGACGGCATCAGGATTGTGCGTCATACGGTCTTTGGCCTGTGCAGCGGGAATCACCATCGCTGCGGCCGCCATAATGAATGTAAGTTTTTTCATAAATGATATGTAGACAAAGTAAGAATCTGTACAGAATAAAAATCGGTATAGAATTAACCGGTATAGAATTAACCGGTATAGAATTATCAAAAAACCCGGACATCTCGTAGGAGATACCCGGGCTTTTCAGTGTCCGAAATGAGACTCGAACTCACACGATCTAATGATCACTACCCCCTCAAAGTAGCGCGTCTACCAATTCCGCCATCCGGACAAATAAAATCTTTCGCAGCCGGTCGTTGACCTAAAAGGGGAGAGGTCAAGGCCGTAGCACCGTGATTCCGGTTAATGGAGCGAAAAACGGGACTCGAACCCGCGACCCCGACCTTGGCAAGGTCGTGCTCTACCAACTGAGCTATTTTCGCATAGTGGAAAATGAATCGCAGTGGTGTGCGGCAAAAGATTTTCAATAAATAAATGAACTAAAGAACCGTTGAAATGGTGCTTGGAGCGAAAAACGGGACTCGAACCCGCGACCCCGACCTTGGCAAGGTCGTGCTCTACCAACTGAGCTATTTTCGCAAATTTCAATGTGCGCTGCAAGCAGTCTGCTTGCGTTTGCGGGGCGACTTCCTTTGCTTGTGGGGGTCGTTTTCCCGATTGCGATGCAAAGGTAGGCATTATTTTTGAACTGACCAAATATTTTGAAAAATTTTCGCAAAGAATTTTTGTAAGAATTATCCACCAAAGCGCTCTTGAAAGCGGTATAAATTTGACTTTCAAAGCCTTGGAGCGTCATACAATTTTATGCCTCCGGATAAGATTTTACGTGCCTACAGCTACACATTTTGGCATATTCCATAGAAAATTCTTAATTTTACACACTGAATCTACATATATAACTATGCGTCTTGTAATACAAAGGGTAAAACGCGCCTCCGTAAGCATCGATAACGAAATTTTCAGTAAAATCGGTCCCGGTCTGATGATTCTCGTAGGGGTGGAAAACGGCGACACCTCCGAGGATATGGAGTGGCTGGCGAAGAAAGTCGCCGCTCTGCGGATTTTTGATGATGAAAATGGAGTGATGAATCGGTCGGTAACCGACGCCGGCGGCAGCGTGATGGCCGTAAGCCAGTTTACACTTACCGCAAGTACCCGAAAGGGAAATCGCCCCAGCTATATACGAGCTGCGGGGCACGATGTGGCAGTGCCGCTCTACGAAGCCTTCTGCGACCGTATGGCAGAACTGACAGGAAAAGAAGTGGCCCGCGGACGCTTTGGCTCTGATATGCAGGTGGAACTGATCAACGACGGCCCCGTGACCATCATTATCGACTCGCGCCTGAAGGAGTAAGCCAATTCATATACCACTGCAGCAATCCCCATAATCCTTGCGGGAATTGCTGCAGTAATCTCTTATATGGTTCCGGGGGTTTATATGGTCACGGAAATTGAATAACCGATGGATGCTCCGCCATTGTTGCCGGGCGATGGAATCAGCAGAGGAGTAGTGGAAATACAGCCGGGACCAATCCAACGGCACTGCGAGGGATGGCTCAGAAGGCCAACAACTTCGTTGACAGGGTCAAGGAAGAATGCACACACATGCCCAAGCACTTTCGACCCGAGGATTTCATAATCGCGGTCGACAATCTGACGTTTGAGCCGGTAGAATCCTTCGCCAATAAGGCTGCCTATAACCGGCGTGACAAACAGATCCTGATACGACGGGCGCTCCATACAGGCCTCAATGCCGAATTCCCAGCCCACCGACGATATGATGGCGCTGTAGAGCATCGACTGCCAGAAATTAAATCCGCACGTGCGCGCTGCCATAAAATAGACGGCGCCGGCATAGGGGTGCAATATATAATTGAAATAAAATTTGTCGTGATCCCATTCCGGGCCTTTCTTAAAGATATTGTTGAACCAGCGCTTGTAAAACGGGTCTTTCTGAATCTCTTCGCGGTTCCAGGCTGTGGCATCCTCCGGCAGACATTCCAGAACAAACAGTGTACTGATAAACGCACCGGCATATACGGCAGTGTTAATCCACATTCCGTGCCACCACGGCTCACTGTAAGTCCACGATACGGGGCGCCCGTAAATAGTATGCGGACGGTCGGCTATATTAAATAATGTGTCTACGCCCAGAGGATTTCCGTTGAGCACGGGTGCCTCGGGTGGGTCTACATTGGTAAGCGGATTGTTTTCCTCTACTCGTATTCCGGTAGGTGTGGATTTAACAATAAGATCGTCGGCAGATACAACTTGAATTGTGTCGGTATCCTGCGCCACTGCCGGAAGCGCCAGAGCCGTCAGCACGGCAGCAAGGACGAGAAGCACCAGGGCAGTGCGGAGTCCGATTCGGCGAATTTCTTTAGTTTGGAGCTTCATTGCAGTCGCAAATATAAATAGTTGAACATATATTCCTATAACGATTTAATGCAGAATGTAGTTGTGGGAAATAACTACAATTTTCTGGTAAATTTCTCCTCAATCGCAAAAAAATCGTATCTTTGCAGCCAATATGAGCCGTTTTTCCACCGAAATATTCATAGCCCGCAAAATAGGCCTGTCGCCCGCAGGCGACGGGCGCCGTTCCCCGGCTGTGGGCATTGCCATCGGTGGCGTAGCCTTAGCTGTGGCCGTGATGCTGATTACTTTGGCTGTGGTCTGCGGATTTCAGAATGCAATCAGGCAGAAGGTAATGGGATTCGAGGCTTCGATGGCTCTGCACCCGCTTGGACAATATTATGCCGGGGAATCAGAGGTGATAGAGCTTAGCCCGATTCTTTCCGATGTGATAGCCAAAGCAGCCCCCGGAGCGAAGGTGGCTCCCGTAATAACCCAACCGGTAGTACTGAAAACTCCCGACAGTTTCGCCGGCGTAGTGCTTTCAGGCTTTGGCGAGGGGCACGATTTCACTTTCGAGAACAATAATATACTGGAGGGCGCTATGCCTTCTGAAAAGAATGAGATAGCCGTATCCGCGCTCACTGCACACAAGCTTGGTATTGCAGTCGGCGACAAACTCGACGGGTGCTTTTTTATCGACGGCAATATGAAACTGCGCCGCCTCGTGGTCAGCGGCATTTTTTCCAGCAACTTTTCCGACTACGACCGCTCCACAGCTTATGCCCGGTATGATATGCTGGCATCTCTGAGAGGGTTGCAACCCGGTTTTGCCGACCGGATAGATATTGCAGGCATACCTCTCGACCTCATTCCTCAGGCGTCACAAATCTTTCAGAAAGAAGCAGCACCTCTGGTCGACGCCGGCGCAATCAATGGGGGAGGGCTATATCTCACCACAGTATTCGATACCGGCGCCACATATTTCAGCTGGCTTGATCTACTCGACACCAATGTGATAGTAATACTGGTGATTATGAGCATTATAAGCGGCTTTACTCTCGTGAGCTGCGTATTCATCCTAATTCTGCAGCGTATCAGGATGATAGGTCTGCTCAAATCGCTCGGCGCCACCGACCGCGCCATCCGCACAATATTTATGCTCCACGGCGGCAAAGTTATACTATGGGGTATGATTATCGGCAATGCCGTAGGTCTATTGCTTATCCTGCTGCAAGGATGGCTGCACATTGTTCCGCTCGACCCCTCGGCATATTTTCTTTCTTATGTGCCGGTGATGCTCACCTGGAAAGCTGCACTGCTGGTCAATGTCGGCGCACTGCTTTTGGGATTCCTGCTGATGCTGATTCCGGCTTCGCTCATTTCGGGCATTTCTCCATCACGCGCAATGCGCTATGAATAAGCGCCGAATTTGCCATTGCCAAAACCACCTTTACAAGCCGGTTTGAAAATATTTTTTACCTTATTCTTACTTTTTGGCCTGATTTTTGTTCTGAAAGTAGAAAGAGTAGCCAACTGCGTCGCTCTTTTTATCACGCATTTCAATATAATTGCTAACTTTGCAACTAAATCTTCATATTCCATTCATGACAAAAGAACCCGAAGTCACTCTCAAAACCGACAATAAAGCCCTCCGCAATGCTATCATAGCTGGTATTCAGGATCGTAAAGGATATAATATCACCGTGGTAGACCTTTCGGACATCGATACAGCCCCTGCTCACGAATTTATTATCTGTCAGGGCAACTCCAACCAGCACGTCAGCTCCGTAGCCGACTCCGTAAGAGAATATCTCCTGGAAAACCACGGTGTAAAGCCGTATAATTACGACGGTTACCGCAATTCGCAATGGATTGTGATTGATTATGGCGAAACGCTCGTACACATCTTCACCCCCGAGACCCGCCAACTTTACAACCTTGAAGAACTTTGGGCCGACGCCGTTGTCACCGAAGTGCCCGATCTTGATTAAAATTATCCACCGAACACCTATACTATATGGATACCAAACCAGGCAAAGCAAAAAAGCCCCAGATAAAGTTCAGTATGTACTGGATGTACATCGTCATCATCCTATTTCTGGTTTTAGTTTCCCAGTTTGACGACACATCCGTAACAAAAGAGATGAACTACACCGAGTTTATGAAACAAATCGGCGACTCGGTCACAGCCCGCAACGGCGGAATCAAGGAGATTACCGTAGAAAAGAACAAAAGCATAGCCACCGCACAGATTTCCGATTCGCTGGCTAAGGTTCTTTTTCAGGCTAATCAACTGAAAGACAATACTGAGGCTTACATATCCACAGAGATTCCATCGGTCGACAATTTCGCTCAGAAAATAGACGCCCTGCAGGAAAAGGGTATCTACAAAGGTCCTGTGAAATACGAGGAAGGGCACGATATGTTGTGGTTCCTGTTTTCATTCGGCCCTATTCTTCTGCTTATAGCATTCTGGTTCATCTTGATGAAGCGAATGTCGGGCCGCAGCGGCGATGGTCCCGGCGGAGTATTTTCTGTGGGTAAATCTAAAGCCAAGGTTTTCGACAAGGATAATGCCGTGCAAGTCACATTCAACGATGTGGCAGGCCTTTCGGAAGCCAAGACCGAGATTGAGGAGATTGTGGAATTCCTGAAGAATCCGCAGCGCTATACCGATCTTGGCGGTAAAATTCCTAAGGGCGCACTCCTTGTAGGCCCTCCGGGTACCGGTAAGACCCTGCTTGCCAAGGCTGTGGCAGGCGAAGCCAATGTGCCCTTCTTCTCGATGTCGGGCTCCGACTTCGTGGAAATGTTTGTGGGCGTTGGTGCCTCGCGTGTGCGCGACCTCTTCCAGAAAGCCAAGGAGAAGGCTCCCTGTATTGTGTTTATCGATGAAATCGATGCCGTGGGCCGTGCCCGTGGCAAGAACCCCAATATGGGTGCCAACGACGAACGCGAAAACACCCTCAACCAGCTGCTTACTGAAATGGATGGTTTCGGCACCAACAGCGGTGTGATTATTCTCGCCGCCACCAACCGCGCCGATATTCTCGACAAGGCGCTGATGCGTGCCGGTCGTTTTGACCGTCAGATATACGTAGAGCTTCCGGAGCTTAACGACCGCGTGGCCATATTCAACGTGCATCTGAAAGGGATAAAGACCGACGACAGTGTCGACGTAGACCTGCTCGCCCGTCAGACTCCCGGTTTCTCCGGTGCCGACATCGCCAATGTCTGCAACGAGGCTGCCCTTATCGCCGCCCGTCACAACAAGAAGGTGGTGCAGCGCGATGATTTCATTGCTGCAGTCGACCGCATCATCGGCGGTCTTGAGAAACGCTCGAAAATCACCACTAAGGAGGAGAAGCAATCAATCGCCTGCCATGAAGCCGGACACGCTACCGTGAGCTGGCACCTGCGCTACGCCAATCCGCTTATCAAAGTTACCATCGTGCCGCGCGGCAAAGCACTCGGCGCTGCATGGTACCTACCCGAAGAGCGACAGATTACGCCCACTCAGGCCTTGCTCGATGAAATGTGTGCCACTCTTGGCGGCCGTGCTGCCGAGGAGCTGTTCCTGGGGCATATTTCCACCGGCGCCGCCAACGACCTGGAGCGCGTGACCAAGCAGGCTTATGCTATGGTGGTTTATTATGGTATGAGCAAGAACCTCCCCAACATTTCCTATTACGATTCCACAGGTCAGGCTTACGGTTTCTCCAAACCTTACAGCGACCAGCGGGCCCGCGAAATCGACGAGGAAGTGCAGCGGATAATCAACGAGCAATATGAGCGCGCCAAGCAGATTCTGAAAGAGCACGCCGAAGGTCACAACAAGCTGGCCGATGTGCTCTACACCCGCGAGGTAATCTTCACCGAAGATGTAGAAAAAATCTTCGGCAAACGTCCCTGGATTTCCCGCACCGACGAGATTCTGGCCGCACAGAAAGCTGCTGAGGATGAGAAGGCTTCTGCTAAAGCTCTCCCTGCCGACATTCCTCCGATTCCGGCTCAGCTTTCAGCCCCCTCTGAAAAAACAGAAGAAACATCTGACACCAAAGATACCCCGACTGAAGATAAACCAGCTGCTGAAAAATAAAGGTCGGGCAAGTATTACCGACAAACCTATTAGACCATAAAAAATCCCGCGACAAACATCGCGGGATTTTTTGTATATATGCCGGTCAGGCATCTATGTGCTGTAGCTGAACAGGCACGCCGGGCGGTTAGTCGCCCATAGTGCGGAGCAGTTCGTCGTTGTCGGAAGTGCGCTCCATACGTTCTTTGATAAACTCCATTGCTTCGATGGAATTGCGGTCGGAAAGGAAGCGGCGAAGAATCCACATACGGTTGAGAGTCTCTTCGCGCAGAAGCAGATCGTCGCGACGTGTAGAGGATGCGGTGATGTCGACAGCGGGGAAAATACGCTTGTTGGAGAGCTTGCGGTCGAGCTGCAGCTCCATATTGCCGGTACCCTTGAACTCCTCGAAAATCACTTCATCCATCTTCGACGAGGTCTCGGTCAGAGCAGTAGCGATAATGGTAAGCGAACCGCCACCTTCGATATTACGTGCAGCACCGAAGAAGCGCTTGGGTTTCTGCAGGGCGTTGGCATCAACACCACCCGACAGGATTTTACCGGATGCGGGCTGAGCGGTATTATAAGCTCTGGCCAGACGGGTGATGGAGTCAAGCAGAATCACTACATCATGCCCACATTCCACCATTCGTTTTGCCTTTTCAAGTACAATGCCGGCGATTTTCACATGGCGGTCGGCCGGCTCGTCGAAAGTAGATGCAATCACCTCGGCATTTACCGAACGGCTCATATCGGTCACCTCCTCGGGACGTTCGTCAATCAGCAGAATCATTATATACACCTCGGGGTGATTCTCTGCGATGGCATTGGCAATATCCTTCAGGAGAATAGTCTTACCTGTTTTAGGAGGAGCCACAATCAAGGCGCGCTGACCTTTGCCGATGGGCGAGAACATATCCACCACGCGGGTAGAGATATTGTTGGTGGTGCGTCCGCCGGTGAGATCAAATTTCTCGTCGGGGAACAGCGGAGTAAGATGCTCGAAGGGCACACGGTCGCGGATAAATTCCGGAGTACGGCCATTAACCTGGAGCACTTTTGTCATCGGGAAATATTTGTCGCCGATAGCAGGAGGTGCGATCTCGCACTCCACCACATCGCCGGTCTTGAGGCCGTATTGCTTTATCTGCTGGTGCGAAACAAGCACATCGTCGGGCGACGGCATATAATTGAAATCGCTTGAACGAAGATAACCAAACCCTTCCGGAGCCACTTCAAGCACTCCCGAGGTCTGGAGGAAATCGCCGAAATCAAATGCCGGAAGCTGGGCGGCAGCCTGCTTGGCGGCCAATTTGGCCTTCTTTCCCTTTTTCCCCTTCATCTCGGCCTGCTGTGCCATCTGATTGGGGTCGCCGATCATAATCGGAGCATTTACTTGCGCGGGAGCAACCGCTGCTTCGCGCTCTTCAGCCGAACGGGGCTTGAAACTTCTGCCTCCACCCATACGAGGGAAGAATGAACCGAACGATTCGTCGACGTTGCGGCCGAATACTCCGGGAGGATTCTTGCGGGGCTGCTGAGGCTGCTGTCCTTCGGGCTGCGCAGCTACTTCTTCGCCATTGGCTTGCTCAAGCTGAGGCTGCTGAAGCTGCTCGGGATTATAGTTTTTCTTATTCTTTTGCTGAGGGAGAAAACCCTGGAGTGGATTCCGGGGCTGACCCTTGTTGACTTTCTGACGGGGAGTGAACACCCTGGGGCCATTCTGCACTGGCTGGCGGGGATTGAATCCACCCTCAGCTACAGGCGCGGGGAACTGTGTATCTGCCGCCACATCAGCTGTGGAGGCAGCAGGGAGAGCTACATCAGGAGCGTCAGTCTTTCGTTCAGGCTCCGCGGCAGGAAGAGCATTCTCCACGGGTGCGGCTTCAAGCTCCGGAAGCTCTGCAGCAGGCTGCACTTTAGGTTTGCGTCCGCGGCGTTTGGGCGCTTCGGCTACCGCAGGCGCTGCTACAGTCTCAGCTACAGCAGCATCAGCAACAGGAGCAGCAGATTCCTGAACGACATTCTGATTCTTAGGTTTACGGCCACGTTTACGAGGCTCCTTGGCCACATCTGCTGCAGCCTCAGCAGCCGGCTTCTCAGCCTTGGGCTTGCGGCCACGCTTCTTTTCAGTGACTTCAGGAGCGGCAGCCGACAAATCAATCGCCTGCTGGTCGATAATCTTGTAAATAACTGACTGTTTGTCGGAAGAGGCAAATTTCTTTATGCCCATATCATTCAGAATCGACCGAAGTTGCTCTTCAGTCATTTCTTCCAAATCGGAGATATTATACATATATCTTCAGAGATATTTCACACGAAGCGGCAGTGCACATAAACATAAACAGCCGTCAACGGGTAGAAACTTAATGAATAAATAAAATACTTAGGGAAAATAGCTTGGTAAATTGGGGAGGGAGAGAGCAAAATAGCTAAACAGAAGCAGATTTGCAATGCCGCGCAACAGTCCTGCGGCATATTTTACGCTGCAAAGTTACGCATTCTTACCAAATTAACAAATTATTTTGTCAAAAGTTTGCTTTTCCGTCGTTGAAAAACGCATCGAAAACTCGGATAAACGCCACCAGGTCAGCTCTATCGGCAAAGGCTGAGAAGGGAATGATAAAATCGTGAGCCATTTTATCCTCAATCACCACATAATCTCTCCAGATATAGCAGCGCTTGATATCCTCCGGCGATATTTCTATGGCAGGGGGAACCTTCCCGGTATGCTCCTTGCCATCGGTGTTCTCTATAGCAAAATAGCTCACACGGATGGTTTTATCATCGAATATTTCTACAATGTGGGGATACATTGCAGCCACAGCCCAGGGATTGGAGAGCAGCCGAAACCATCCGAAAAGCATCAGGGTGGGATATAGTATAAACAGCAGTATAGCCGCAAGATAAAGCATACGGCTATCATAGCCGATGCCGGCAAACAGTAGCGCCGCCACCGGAAGAAGCGCCACCGCTATATAGCGCCCGGCCCGTCGGACAATAGTCTGACGGGCACTGACAGAGGGCGAAAGTGTATAACGCCTGGTGGCGAGAATAGATTTCACAAGTTAGCTGAAAGCTTTTATGACAAGTTAGCTGAAAGCTTTTATAATTTCTTCGGTAAGCTGATACATCGGGGTAAACCCTTTCGTACGCTTCATTTCATTTTTAACGTTTCCGACAAGTATTTTATTGCTGCCGGCAACATCGAGTTTCATTATAGGTGCTCCGGGCTTGAGGTCAAACTCCTTAAGGTCAATCCAGAGAATAGCTGGTGTTTCGGTCTGTTTGAAATAATAAACGCGCTCCAACTGATCGCTTACCGAACGCCACTGAGTAGTGGATATTTCGGGCTGGTCGGGAGTGGAAATGCCTGTAGGCACGGCGCAATTACCAATGATGCCGAACACACCTGCAAGCGCGGTCTTATGGCTGGCGTTCTTCGGCAGGACGCTCAGATAGAATGATGCACGTGCGAAGCGATCCTGGCTGCGGTTGGTGCCCGGAAGCATATGCATTCCGCCCACTGTTTTCCAATACTCGCTTATGGCAAGCTGCTGAGAATACTGCGGAGCATTCGTGAGCACGTGATATTCCGCGCCTTTATGGATTTCCAGCTTTCCGTCGATATATTCCAGAATGGCGCTCATACCCGAAGCGTCGGAGATGGCCATATGCAGGGTAGTGGCAGAGCCGCCCGGCATTGCAGGGGCATTAATCTGGAATTCATCACGGCTCAGAGCCTCTACAGCCTCATCGGTATTGGCAAAATTATCGAGCACATAAGCGGCCCAAAGCGATGTCGACATATAAGGCCGGGGGTCGCCCGGCTTGGCATAATATGTGCCGGGGAGATAAAGCAGATTACAAACAAGCCCTTTTTCGTTCAAACCTTCGTTGACACCGCAGTCATAGCCTACCGACACCACGCTTCCATATTTGGATACCCAATTTATTGACTTTGCAGGGTCGTCGAACGATGCGCGGCGCACTCCTCGGGGATAGACATACAGATTAGTAGGTATAGGTGTGCGCCAATCGAGCGTACGGCCTGTCACCACAGCGCTATCGCCCACATAAGTTACACGAGTACATCCCTGAGCATCCTCAGTAATGAAAGGCATTCCGGCAAATAAAGCAACCACGCTCAGCACGGTTTTTCTCAAATTATTCATAGTTGCAAAAGATTTATTTTATCTTTTACAACAATCACCGTGCCGACGTGGTTCACTATATGAGTCGGGAATCAATCGAGCGAATGTATCACGAGGCCGGAGCGAAGTTTCGGCTCAAACCAGGTGGTTTTTGGAGGCATTATGTTGCCTGTATCGGCTATGTCCATCAGCTGCTTCATCGACACGGGATAGAGCGCCAGAGCCATAGCCATTTCTCCGGAATCGACACGGCGCTTCAACTCGCCGAGGCCGCGAATGCCACCAACGAAGTCGATACGCTTATCGCTGCGCAGGTCGGTGATGCCCAGAATGTCGCGAAGGATAAGGTCGGAGGAAATTGTCACATCAAGCACACCGATAGGGTCGGCATCGTTGTAGCGTCCTTCACGCGCGGTAAGCGAATACCAGCGGCCGCCAAGATAGAGCGAGAAATTATGAAGGCGGTCGGGATGGTAAATTTCAGTGCCCATATCTTTCACGATGAAATCCTTTTCAAGACGGGCAAGGAACTCTTCCGCTGACAATCCATTGAGATCGCGAACCACGCGATTATAGTCGATAATCCGAAGATGCGAAGCGGGAAAAGCAACAGCCATAAAATAGTTATATTCCTCATCACCGGTATGACTGGGATCTGACTCCGCTTTTTCAAGCCCCACGCGGGCTGCAGCGGCCGACCGGTGATGACCGTCGGCGATATACAGATGCGGCATCCGGGCAAATTCCTCGGTGATTGCAGCTTCCATTTCAGGATCGTCCACAATCCAGAATCGGTGACCGAAGCCATCCTCAGCCACAAAGTCATATTCCGGCTTCCCGGCCGAAACCGTGTCAATAATCTTCTGCAGACGAGCATTATCGGGGAAGGCGAGGAACACCGGCTCGATGTTGGCATTATTGACCTTAACGTGGAGCATACGGTCATCCTCCTTGTCGCGGCGTGTAAGCTCGTGTTTTTTAATCACCCCGTTTACATAATCGTGGACATTGGCAGCCACAACAATACCATACTGCGTGCGGCCATCCATTGTCTGGGCGTATATATAATAGCGCTCGCGTGGATCCTGCACCAGCCATCCCTTGTCGCGGAAACGGCGGAAATTCTCCACCGCCTTGTCATAGACCTGCGGCGAGTGCTCATCGGTGCCCTGTGGGAAATCTATTTCCGGCTTTATGATATGGTAAAGCGACATTTCGTTGTCGCCGGCTTCAGCGCGGGCCTCATCGGAATTCAGCACATCATAGGGCCGCGAAGCCACCTTTTCAATCAATTCTTTTGGAGGACGTATCCCCCGGAATGGTTTCACTTTTGCCATAATGGTATTAGGTTTACGTGGTTATTTGTATGCGTTTCGTGGATTACAAAGTTAATTCAAAAACTTCATATTCCAAACATCCGCGCCACTTTTTCTGCACAAACTAAGTGACGGTTCCACAATAAATATCTCGCATAACGATAATTAGAAAATTATCCCTAAATTTGCAAACTAATTCCCCATAATAAGCTTTCTATCGCATTCTGCACGAAGATTCATATATGATTTTCAATTCATTCCAGTTTATTTGGCTGTTTCCACTAATTTTCGTCATCTATTGGGCTTTAAGCCAATTTAAAAGCAGTGGTAAGTATGGCAAACGAATTACCAACTATTTCCTTCTGCTTGTATCGTATGGCTTATATGCGCAGTGGAACATTCCATATACTTTCATCCTGAAGTACTAGTCCGTCTGTCATTATGATGTAGAGGGGTTCGCAAAGCGGTTAGATGAGCTTTATCCTGAAATAAAGTACGTAAACAG
>SFNC01000034.1 GCA_004554255.1 Bacteroidales bacterium | reverse complement strand
TCGTCTCGGATTGCCTGGCGTTTATGCCTGGGTAAGCTCTGAAATTTTATCATCTTTTGACTCTTTTATGAGTCAACTTTTTTCAGGGCAAGACAGATTCCTTTTTGCTTTATTAGTCATAGTTGTTACCGTTTTTAGTATTTAGACCCCGTTCCCCAATATTTGTTATCAAAACAATGCGGATACGCTTTGCATAGCTCAACATTATTTGCTATCTTTGCAGTAAAATAAGTATCAATGGATATGGCAAAGAGTGCAATAATATTCGATATGGACGATACGCTGTACAAGGAGCGTGACTATCGGACCAGCGGATGGCGTGCCGTAGCCCGATGTTTTGCGGCCGTATGCCGCATGACTCCGGACGAATTGTATTCAGCCATGGTAGAATCTCCCGCCCGGGCATTCGAGACTGTCTGCGAAATCGCCGCACGGAACGGCGTGGAGGTGTCTGTTGATATGCAATTGAACATATACCGTGCGCACCGCCCGGAGATAAGCCTGGACGAGGAAAGTCGCATGGTTCTCAACGAGTTGCGCGCCCGCGGCATCAACACCGGTATCATTACCGATGGCCGCGCATTAGGGCAGCTCAACAAGCTTGCCGTTCTGGAGGCCGACAGATACATTGACCCGCAATTTATTATCCCGACCGTGCTTTTTAACACCGACAAGCACAGCGACAAGCCTTTCAGAATGATTATGGAGCGGATGTCTGATGTGGAGAATTTCACCTACGTAGGCGACAATCCGTCTAAGGATTTCCATCACCCCAATCTTTTGGGATGGAACACTGTGATGCTTGCCGATGTGGCGGGCGTTAATATTCACAGCCAGGATTTATCGGCTTGGCCCGCGGAGTTCCATCCGCATAAAGTGATAAATTCCTTGCGCGAACTATTATGAAATTATAAAGTTTTATTAAACTAAAACAATAAAAATGCCAACAGCACTAATAACCGGCATAACGGGCCAGGATGGCTCTTATCTGGCTGAATTTCTTCTTGAAAAAGGCTATGAGGTACATGGCATAATCCGCCGCAGTTCCTCATTCAATACCGAACGCATAGAGCATCTGTATCTCGACGAGTGGGTGCGTGACATGCACCGCCGCCGACTGGTGAACCTGCATTACGGCGACATGACCGATTCGTCGTCGCTGACGCGTATCATAGCCGAGGTAAAGCCCGACGAGATATACAATCTTGCGGCACAAAGCCATGTAAAGGTATCGTTCGATGTCCCGGAATATACTGCCGATGTAGTGGCCAACGGCACATTGCGCCTGCTGGAGTCCATCCGCATTCTCGGCATGGAGCATAAATGCCGTATTTATCAGGCTTCCACCTCCGAGCTTTTCGGCAAAGTGCAGGAGATACCCCAGCGCGAGACAACCCCCTTCTGCCCGCAATCGCCTTACGCTGTGGCAAAACTTTATGCCTACTGGATAATGCGAAATTACCGCGATTCCTACGGCATGTACACCGCCAACGGCATACTTTTCAACCATGAGTCGGAGCGTCGCGGCGAGAACTTCGTCACCCGCAAGATCACGATGGCCGCAGCGCGAATCGCAGCCGGTAAGCAGGACAAACTTTATCTCGGCAACCTGAATGCACTGCGCGACTGGGGTTATGCTATGGATTACGTGGAGTGCATGTGGCTGATACTCCAGCAGCCCGAGCCTGATGATTACGTGATAGCCACCGGCGACCAGCATTCTGTCCGCGAATTTGCCACATTGGCGTTCCGCGAGGCCGGAATTGAGCTGAAATGGGATGGCGAGGGCGTGAATGAGCGCGGAACCGATATTGCCACCGGGCGTGTGCTGGTGGAAGTTGACCCGCGGTTCTTCCGTCCGTCTGAGGTGGAAACACTTCTTGGTGACCCTGCCAAAGCACGCACCAAATTAGGCTGGAATCCGCGCAAGACATCCTTCGAGGACCTGGTGAAGCGCATGGTACGGTCAGATATTGAATTGGTTAAAGCCGGTAAATTATGATTTCAAAGGACGCAAAGATATATGTGGCCGGCCATCGCGGGCTGGTGGGCTCGGCGATAAAACGCAATCTTGAGAAGCGCGGTTTCACAAATATAATTGGCCGTACCCACAAAGAGCTTGATTTGCTTGACCCTGTTGCCGTCCGTGAGTTTTTTGACGCTGAAAAGCCTGAGGCTGTAGTCCTTGCGGCCGCACATGTAGGCGGAATAATGGCCAATTCAATTTATCGTGCCGACTTTATATATCAGAATCTACAGATTCAGCAGAATGTAATCGGCGAGGCGTGGCGCCACGGCGTTAAAAAGCTTGTGTTCCTGGGGTCTACGTGCATTTATCCTCGAGAGGCTCCCCAGCCTATCCCCGAGGATGCATTGCTGACATCGCCGTTGGAGTACACCAACGAGCCGTATGCAATTGCCAAGATTGCGGGTCTTAAGCTGTGCGAGAGCCTGAATCTGCAATATGGCACCGACTATATCGCGGTTATGCCTACAAATCTTTACGGCCCCGGAGACAATTTTCATCTTGAAAACTCGCATGTCCTGCCTGCTATGATAAGGAAAATGCACCTCGCCAAGCTACTTATGGCCGGCGATTACGCGGCAATCCGCAAAGATCTGGAACGCCTTCCGGTGACCGGATATTCACAGCAGAGCAGCGACGCCGAGATAGACAACATACTCGGGCGCTTCGGGATTTATCCGGACCGCCTTGAGCTATGGGGTTCGGGCTCTCCGCTCAGAGAATTTCTGTGGTCAGAGGACATGGCCGATGCCACGGTACATGTGATGCTTAATGTCTCGTTTGATGATGTGCGCGGGAACAGCAAGGAAGTCCGCAACTGCCACATCAACATCGGCACTGGTAAGGAACTGACTATCGGGCAGTTGGCTCAGTTCATCAAGGAAGAAGTGGGTTACGGCGGCGAAATACGCTGGGACTCCACAAAACCGGACGGCACCATGCGCAAACTGTGCGATGTGTCCAAAATACACCAGCTGGGCTGGAGACATACCGTGGAATTACCCGATGGCATAAAACGGCTGTACCAATGGTATCGTGAGGAAATCTAAAAGTGGAGTGAATCCATTCTCGGCTGCCAAATAACAAGTATAATCAATTAATTTTCAGCGTTGTACATCTTAGCATTCATCTGCCTGTTGATTTTTGAAGGAATATTTATGGTTCTTTCACGAAGGGTGTTGAACGGTGCCAAGGTTACGACGCGCTCCAGCCATACGAAAGTTACACCGACGGCGGGCGGCATCGTCATAGTAGCCGCGACTGTCGCCGGAACTATCGCCAATCATGCGATAATGGGTTACAACGACTGGCTGGTGCTTGCCGGAGGTCTGCTCCTTGCGACGGTGTCCTTTATGGACGACTTGCATCCGCTACCGCCCTTGCCGCGGCTTATAGTGCAGATTGTGGCCGTTTCGGCATCCTTCTGGTGGCTATGCTACCCCGAGGCTGCATTCCTTTATGTCGCAGTGGTTTTCGGCGGTGTGGCATTTGTAAACGGCCTTAATTTTTTAGATGGTATATGCGGAATGCTCGGAATGTACAGCGCGGTACTCATCGGGTCGTTATGGTTTGCATTTACGTATCTGGCGCCTGAATGTCCGGAGAGTCAACTATACACAAATTTGTGCGTGTGGATGCTTATCGGCATAGCGGCATTTATGGCATTCAACATCCGCGATGTGATATTTTCGGGCGACACAGGCTCTGTTTTCATGGGATTTGTTGCCGGTGTGATACTTGCCAACCTCATCATCAGCACGCGCAGCATGTATTTCCTGGTATTTGTATCGGTATGCTTCTGCGACACCGGCCTTACCACATTCCACCGTCTGCTCAGCGGCAAAAACATATTCCGTCCGCACAAATGCTTTATTTACCAGCGTCTGGTAGCCTATTGGCATTTACCGCACCTTGCGGTTTCAATGATATATGCTGTGCTTCAGCTGGTTATTGATGCGGTGTTCTTCTGTATACCGGACAGCTACCGTACCGTTTACCTTGTGGCTGTGGTGCTGGCATTATCGCTTGCTTACGCGGTTTTACGCTACTATAGTTCGGAGAGCACACGGCGAGCTCCGGCCAAATAATCCTCGGCACAATTAGGCATACCTTTGCTTGACATTTCGTAAGCCTTGGCATGAATCTCAAGGA
The DNA here is from genome assembly GCA_004554255.1 of Bacteroidales bacterium. Classification (GTDB taxonomy): domain Bacteria; phylum Bacteroidota; class Bacteroidia; order Bacteroidales; family Muribaculaceae; genus CAG-873. The sequence goes on along the minus strand of SFNC01000034.1, from coordinate 13,230 downwards.
CAGCGTTTACGCGTTCGGCCGAGCCACTGTCGCAAGCCAATGCCGCGCGGGCATCACGCATTCCGGCCTCAACAAGTTTCTGATTCTCCTTATGCGGCGTAGCCTTTGTATTGTCAGCACCTTCCTTAGCGCCGCCACCGCATGAAACGACAAGCGCGCCAAACAAGACAGCCGTGATATTACGTAAAATGGTCTTCATAAATCAATCATACTTGAATTAACAGCATCCGCCACGCGTTCCATCAGCCATCGCGGCGTAGAAGTAGCGCCACATATTCCGATGGTGCGCGCATCCAGTAGCCACTGCTGCTCTATGTTTTCGGGCCCGGCGACGAGATGGGCTCGAGGGTTCACGGCACGACAATGGTCGAAAAGTATACGTCCGTTAGAGCTTTTTTCGCCGGCGACGAACAGAATAACATCATGTTTTTCCGCAAAAGAACGCAGGTGTTCCACCCTGTTGGCAACCTGGCGACAAATAGTATCGGCAAACTCAAACGGGATGTTCTGTTCCATCCGGCCTTTTATGCTTTCGCTGATGGCCTTGAAGCCCTCCAGGCTCTTTGTTGTCTGCGAATACAGTTTCACCGGGCGCGAATAGTCTATCCGGTCCAGTTCGTCTATACTCTCAATCACAATGGCAGTACCGTCTGTCTGCCCCACCAGGCCGTTGACCTCGGCATGTCCGCGACGGCCGTATATCACAATCTGCGTCCCGTCGCCATTCTTAACAGACTCGCAGTACGCCTCGCGAATACGTTGCTGCAGACGCAGAACCACCGGGCAGGTGGCGTCAATCACCGTTATATTCCGGGCCTTTGCGCAGTTATAAGTGGAGGGAGGTTCGCCATGCGCACGTAAAAGAACCTTTACGTCATGAAGCGTTTCAAGCCGGTTATGGTCTATTGTCACCAATCCTTTGCGCTGAAGACGTTCAACCTCGGCAGTATTGTGTACAATATCGCCGAGGCAGTATAAAGTTTCTGTTCCGCGGAGTTCATCCTCGGCCTTATTAATGGCAGTGACAACCCCGAAACAGAATCCGGATTTGTCATCAATCTCTACCGATGCAGCCATAAATGGTTTTTTGTCAGAGTTTTGAGATTACCTTGCGCACCTGGCCGGCAAGCCAGTCGTTCTGCTGCTCAAGAGTCATGTCCGAATTGTCAATGTCAATGGCATCATCGGCACGGCGCAGGGGACTCTCGGCACGCGTGGTGTCTATATAGTCGCGGTGGCGAACATTTTCCAGGACCTCCTCAAGGGAAACATCCTGTCCCTTGGCGCGCAATTCGTTATAACGACGCTCGGCACGTGTCTCGGCGGACGCATTGACGTAAATTTTCAGCTCGGCATCCGGGAACACAGTGGTACCGATGTCGCGTCCATCCATCACAATACCCTTTTCCTTACCCATATCCTGCTGCAACTGGACCAGTTTTTTGCGCACCGGCACAATAGCCGATACATCCGAAACATGCGAGGAAACATCCATATTACGTATTTCCTTCTCCACATCACGGCCATTAAGCAGAGTATGCTGGGTTCCGTCGGGCTGTACGGCAAAATCCACAGTTATAGCCGGAAGGGCTTCTGTAAGTTTGTCTGCGTTTACATTTCCGTCACCGTCAATCATATTGTGCTCAAGGGCATAGAGAGTGACGGCGCGGTACATGGCGCCTGAATCTATATAACGGTAGCCGAGTGTCGACGCCAGCGCACGGGCCATGGTGCTTTTGCCCGACGAAGAAAATCCGTCAATGGCAACAATAATCTTCTTCATATATCAGAGCAGCTCGGAGATGCTGCAGTTAAGGTTGAACATAAAAGTTGTAGCTCCGGTATGCGGCTGGGCCAATGCCACGCCAACGCCGAAACTTTTGACGCGAATGCCGGCGCCGAGGCTGAAACCACTGAGGAAAGAGCGCGAATAGGTGCTCATATCCGTACGGGTCTTGTAATTATAGCCAATGCCCAGATACCAGTTAGGGCTGCTGATAAGGTCGGCGCCAAAGACGAGGTGTCTGAAAAGATTACGGCCGAAATTATCCTTTTTCACCATATCGGCACCGGTATCCGTGCCGTCTCCGGCATCGTAATAAGGCAGATGCCATTTGGTGAGGTTATGCGCTGTTATGGAGAATCTTACCGGGAAATCGGCAAAGCTCTGCGACCATCCGATACGGAGGTCGAAGGGCACACGGTCGTAGCTCTCGTGGAATCGCTTTACCTGTCCGCCGAGATTGGCTGCGACAATGGAAAGCGACAAATCCTTTTCATCGTCGTAATAGTTGATACCCAGGTCAGTAGCCAGTGCAAACGCCGAGTAATCCGCGTATGAACTTGAAACGGCCTTAAGGTTGATACCGCCACGCAGACGGTCTGTGATGTCATGCGAGTAGGCAACACCGAAACTGATGTCCTTTGGCGAAAAAGAGCCGATAATATTGCCGCCCATATCAGTTTCCTTCATGGAGCCATATCCGAAATACTGCACATTCAGGCCGATAGTCCCGTGGGGTCCTACCTTATTTGCGTATCTTGCGCCGGCAAAATTGCTTCCGCCGATATAGTGCATGTAGTTTACGGACACCTGTTTGGACATTTCCTGGCCATACAGCGCCGGGTTCTGGTCGGCAGTGGTAATATCGTCGTCCACCAGTGAGATGTTCATACCTCCAAGGCCATAAATACGGGCCGAGGATGTGATATTAAGGAACTGGTAGGCCGACGAGCCGTCCTGTGCCAAGGCGGGAACAGAGGCCGAAACGGTCAATAACAGTGCTAATAAAAAGTTCTTATGTTGTGACAACATTGGCTATTTTCGGTATTTGAAGCCTTAAAGACTCCAATGGGTGATTACTATCCGTGCAGAAATAAAACCGCACTATAATAATAACGCGCGAAAGCACGAAATATTGTATAGCCAAGGACTCCGGAGCACCACAAAGGCACGAACCGGAGTCCTTGTTACAACAGACTGTTCAGTTATAATTTAACGAACAGTGTAAAGTTCCTGCTGAGCGGGATTGAATTTGGCGATGAAGTCGGAGTGTTTTGCCACCTCGGCCTCAGCCATCTTGTTGTAAACAGAAGCCGTACGCACGAACGACTCGCTGCGCTGGGCATCAAGCAGCAACAGGTATCCCATCACGACATTCGAGGCCATTTCCACGAGACGGCGCGCCATGAAATCGGTGAACGCCTGGTCGTTAACCTCGGCAACCTTTGCAACAGCTTCCTGATATTTTGCTGTCATGGCGCGGAGATTCTCCTTAAGCCCGGCCAGCTCTTCACGCACCTCAACAGCATCGTAGCCATTGATGAGAGTCATGTAGGTTCCGGTGGTGACGTGGCGGATTGCAGCGACAACCTGGAGCTGAGTGGTACCCTCGTAAATGGAGGTGATGCGGGCATCGCGGTAGATGCGTTCGCAGGCATAATCCTTCATGAAGCCTGAACCACCGTGCACCTGGATGCAATCGTAAGCGTTCTGGTTGCAGTATTCCGAGCTCATGCCCTTAGCCATAGGAGTGAGGGCATCGGCAAGTTTCTTATACTGTTTGCATTCCTTGCGCTCGTCGGGAGTAAGAGAACGTTCTTTAGCGATATCCTCGTAAGCCTTGTAGAGGTCCACGTAACGCGCTGTCTCATAAAGCAGAGAGCGAGAGCCGTCCAGTTTGGCCTTCATGATTGAAAGCATCTCGGAAACAGCGGGGAATTCAATGATAGCCTTGCCGAACTGCATGCGCTCGCGGGCATACTGCAGAGCCTCGCGATAAGCAAGCTCGCTGACGCCGACACTCTGGGCGGCGATGCCGAGGCGGGCGCCGTTCATCAGAGCCATCACGTATTTGATAAGACCCATGCGGGTGTCACCGCACAGCTCTGCGGGAGCGTTTTTGTAAACCAGTTCGCATGTGGGCGAGCCTTTGATACCCATCTTGTTCTCGATGCGGCGAACATTTACGCCACCGTTGCGCTTGTCATAAATGAACATCGAGAGGCCACGGCCGTCGGTAGTACCTTCCTCGGAGCGTGCAAGTACAAGGTGAATATCGCTGTCGCCGTTGGTGATGAAGCGTTTCACGCCATTCAGCACCCAAGTACCGTCTTCCTTCTTGGTGGCCTTGAGCATAACAGCCTGGAGGTCGGAACCTGCATCGGGTTCGGTGAGGTCCATAGACATAGTCTCGCCGGCGCATACGCGGGGGATATATTTCTGTTTCTGCTCCTCGTTACCGAATTCATAAAGAGTCTCGGCGCAGTCCTGGAGTCCCCACAGATTCTCGAAACCGGTATCGGCACGGCTTACGATGTCAGCGGCCATGATATACGGAGTTATGGGGAAGTTGAGGCCGCCCAGACGACGCGGCATGGACATGCCCATCAGACCGGCAGCGCGGCAAACCTCCAGGTTCTGCTGAGTGCCGCTTGCGTAAGTAACGCGGCCGTCAGCAACAGTGGGACCCTCGTGGTCAACGCCCTCGGCATTTTCGGCGATGGTAGTGCCACAGATGTCACCCACGATTTCCAGAACCTTGTCGTAGTTGTCCATTGCATCCTCAAAATTGATGGGAGCATAGTCAAACTTCTCGGCATCAGTATAGTTACGCTCTTTCAGCGCAACAATCTTCTGCATCATCGGGTGATTGAGATGGTGCTTAAGATCGGGATTGTCTGTATAAAAGTTAGCCATAGCTTATTTTGAATTCTTCTTGTAATACTTAATGAGTTTGGGCACCACTTCCTCCATGTCGCCGGTAATGACATAGTCGGCGATTTTGTTGATGGGCGCATTGGGGTCGCTGTTTATCGAAATGATAATCGAGCTGTCCTGCATACCGGCGATGTGCTGGATCTGACCTGAGATACCGCAAGCGATATATAGTTTGGGACGTACAGTAACACCGGTCTGGCCAATCTGGCGCTCGTGCTCGATATATCCGGCGTCAACGGCAGCACGCGATGCGCCGACTTCGCCACCGAGAACATGAGCCAGGTCGAAGAGCAGGTTGAAGTTCTCTTTTGAACCCACGCCGTAACCACCGGCAACGATGATGGGCGAGTTTTTGATGTTTACTTTTGATTTTTCGATGTGGCGGTCAATAATTTCCACAACGAAATCCTCGTCCTTCACGTATTTTTTAGCGTCAAGTTTCACAACGCAACCCTTGTGGTTTTCGTCGTAAACCTCTTTTTTCATCACACCCTCGCGAACGGTAGCCATCTGGGGACGGTGGTCGGGGTTCACGATTGTTGCAACGATATTACCGCCGAAAGCGGGACGTATCTGGTAAAGGAGGTCTGAGTAATTCTGTCCGGTTTTGGGGTCGGTGTGATTACCGATTTCCAGCGATGTGCAGTCGGCGGTAAGGCCGGAGTGCAGGCACGAAGAAACACGGGGGCCGAGGTCACGACCTATGCAGGTAGCGCCCATGAGGCAGATCTGCGGCTGTATCTCCTTGAAAAGGTTGATAAGCACAGCAGCGTGGGGGTTGCTGGTATAGGGATACAGACGCTTGTCTTCCACTTTATACACAACATCGGCGCCATACTTGTACAGCTCTTTTTCGAGGCCGTCCAGCTTGTCTCCGAGGACAATAGCCTCCAGTTTCACGCCCAGTTTATTGGCCAGCGCGCGGCCTTTGGTGAGCAGCTCCAGGCTCACGTCTGCAACGTGCCCGTCCTCGTACTCACAATATACTATCAGATTATTACGATCTGTTTCAGCCATAATGGTATTCCTTATTACTTGTTACTAAACTTAACCGATGGTATGGTTGGCGATAAGTTCTTTAACGAGGTCCTCGATCTGGGCATCGTTCTTTCCGTCCATGCAAAGGTTTTCCTTAGCGGTGAAGACAACATTCTCAACAGCTTTAACCTTTGTGGGTGAACCTGCCAGGCCAATCTGCTCGGGATCTGCCTCAACAAAAGCGGCACCCCATTCCTTGATGGTGAGGTACGGGCGTTTTTCCACGATTGCGGCGATTTCGGGCTTCAGTCCGTTTTTCTCGGACTCGGATACGGCATATTTGAATTTCATCAGGCGCTGTGCGTTGCGGGGGCGGCAGGGAGCGGCCGAGCCGTTAACTGTAACCACGCAGGGGAGCGGAGCCTTTACTACCTCCACGCCATTCTCGAGGCGGCGTTTAACAACGACCTTGCCGTCGCCGATGCTGAGGATGTCCTCGGCATAAGTTACCTGGGGGATTCCCAGTTTTTCGGCGATCTGCGGACCTACCTGTGCGGTGTCACCGTCAATAGCCTGGCGACCGCCGAGGATGATGTCGTAGTTTCCGATTTTCTTGACAGCCTGGGCCAGAGAATAGGAAGTAGCCAGGGTGTCGGCACCACCGAGGGCACGGTCAGTAAGAACGATTCCGCCGTCGGCGCCGCGATACATAGCCTCGCGGATAACCTCGGCTGCGCGCGGCAGACCCATGGTTAGTATAGTCACTGTAGAACCGGGATTGGCATCCTTGATGCGCAAAGCCTGCTCGAGAGCATTCAGGTCTTCCGGATTGAAGATGGCGGGTAGCGCGGCACGGTTTATGGTACCGTCGGCCTTCATGGCATCTTTGCCTACGTTGCGGGTATCAGGAACCTGCTTGGCAAGCACAATGATGTTTAAGCTCATATTCAAAGAGTTTTATGGTTATAAATTGATTGTTCAATTTCTGTACTGCGCGCATCTATGCGCACAAAATTCCCTGCAAAGTTACGTAAAATAACTGGAAGTTTTATTATTAATTAATAAAATAGCACCCTAATTTACATTTTTTAGTTTTTCGGCCGTATCAGTACCCCACCCTGTGGTGCCACTATTGCATATCTCGCGGAATTGTATTAACTTTGCACAGATTTTATGACCATAAACACCACGCGAGTTACACGCGCGCGTACTATAATTAAGTAATATAAAATGAAGAAATTCCCCGTTCACAACGGCTTTAACTTAGCCGATATAAACCGCCAGGTTCTTGAGCAATGGAAACAAAAGCGCCTGTTCGAGCGCAGCATGGAAGTCCGCGAGGGCTGTCCGTCCTTTGTGTTTTACGAGGGACCTCCCTCGGCAAACGGCATGCCCGGCATTCACCATGTCATGGCCCGCACTATCAAAGACGTTATCTGCCGCTACAAGACCATGCGCGGCTTCCACGTAAAGCGCAAGGCCGGATGGGACACTCATGGCCTGCCCGTGGAGTTGGCCGTGGAAAAAGCTCTTGGAATAACCAAAGAGGATATCGGCAGCAAGATTTCCGTTGACGATTATAATAACGCCTGCCGCCGCGAGGTGATGAAGTACACTCGCGAGTGGACGGCGCTCACAGAGTCAATGGGTTACTGGGTAGACCTCCAGGATCCCTATATCACATACGACAACCGCTACATCGAAAGTGTGTGGTGGCTTCTGTCGCAGCTTTACAGCAAGGACTATCTGTACAAGGGATATACCATCCAGCCCTACTCGCCGGCTGCCGGAACCGGACTCTCCACCCACGAGCTCAACCAGCCCGGCTGCTACCGCGACGTCAAGGACACCACCTGCATAGCGCAGTTCACCATAACCGAGCCTACCGAGGCCATGAAGGGATGGGGCACGCCGGCGTTCCTGGCCTGGACAACCACCCCGTGGACACTGCCGTCCAATACCGCACTTTGCGTAGGCCCCGGCATAAAATATAACATAGTACGCACGTACAACCCCTACTCCGGCGAGAAAATCACCGTAGTGGTGGCCGACGCCCTCATGGGCAGCATCTTCAATCCCAAGGCCGCGGATATCGCGTTGGAGGATTACAACAAGGGCGACAAACTGATTCCCTATCAGGTTGTCGGTGACCTGATGGGCAAAGACCTAGTGGACATTCACTACGAGCAGCTGATACCCTGGTTCAACCCCGGCGAGGGTGCCTTCCGCGTCATCCCCGGAGATTTCGTATCCACCGAGGACGGTACAGGTATCGTGCACATTGCCGGAACATTCGGTGCCGACGACAACCGCGTGAGCAAACAGAACGGCGTTCCGCCCCTGCACCTTGTGGACCGCGACGGCAACATCCGCCCGATGGTGGACATGACCGGCAAATTCTACCTGCTGTCGGACCTTGACCCGAAATTCGTAGAAGAGCGTGCCAATGTGGAACTGTACACACCCTGGCAGGGCAAGTTTGTCAAGAACGCTTACAATCCCGCCAAGGGCGAGAACGACGAGACCCTGGATGTGGAAATCTGCATGATGCTCAAGCAGCAGGGCAAAGTATTCAAAATAGAGAAACACGTGCACAGCTACCCCCATTGCTGGCGCACGGACAAGCCCGTGCTTTATTACCCGCTGGACAGCTGGTTTATCCGCACTACTGCCGCCCGCGAGCGCCTGATGGAGCTCAACGACACTATAAAATGGAAGCCCGCGTCCACCGGCTCGGGACGTTTCGGCAAATGGCTTGAAAACCTGCAGGACTGGAACCTCTCGCGCAGCCGCTACTGGGGCACCCCGCTCCCCATCTGGCGCACCGAGGACGGTGCCGAGGAAATCTGCATCGGCTCTGTAGAACAGCTCTATAACGAGATTGACAAGGCTGTGGCCGCCGGCATAATGGAGTTCAATCCGTACCGCGACCGTGGTTTTGTACCCGGAGACTACTCAAAGGAAAACTACGAGAAGATAGACCTGCACCGTCCGTACGTAGACGATATTGTGCTGGTAAGCGCGTCCGGCAAACCCATGCACCGCGAGACCGACCTCATCGACGTGTGGTTCGACTCCGGCTCCATGCCTTACGCCCAGCTCCATTATCCCTTTGAAAACAAGGAGATTGTGGACAATGGCTCATATTATCCCGCCGACTTTATCGCCGAGGGCGTTGACCAGACCCGCGGATGGTTCTTCACCCTACACGCCATCGCCGGAATGGTGTTTGACTCTGTCGCATACCGCGCCGTTATCTCCAACGGCCTTGTGCTGGACAAGAACGGCAACAAGATGTCCAAACGTCTCGGCAACGCCGTGAATCCCTTTGAGGCTATCGACAAATATGGCAGCGACCCCCTGCGCTGGTACATGATCAGCAACTCGGCACCTTGGGACAACCTGAAGTTCGACCCCGCCGGGGTTGTGGAAGCATCGCGAAAGATGCTCGCCACCCTGTACAACACATACTCGTTCTTCACGATGTATGCCAATGTGGACGGTTTTGACCCCAACGCGCCTCAGGTGCCCCTGGAGAAGCGCCCCGAAATCGACCGCTGGATCATATCCGTCCTGAACACCCTCATCGCCGATGTAGAGGCTGCCATGGACGATTACGAACCGACACGCGCGGCTCGCGCCGTTGCGGATTTTGTAAACGACAATCTGTCCAACTGGTATGTACGCCTGAACCGCAAACGTTTCTGGGGCGGAGGCATGACAGAGGACAAGCTTGCCGCTTTCCAGACTCTCTACCAATGCCTTGTAACTGTGGCTCAGCTGATTGCGCCCGTGGCTCCGTTCTATGCCGACCAGCTTTACGCCGACCTCACTTCTGTTGCCGGAAATACCGACTCCGTACACCTGTCACTGCTGCCCGAAGTTAACGAGAAGGCCATAGACAAGGATCTGGAGAAGCGCATGCACCTTGCACAGACCATCACTTCCATGGCATTGGCTCTGCGCCGCAAGTCAAATATAAAAGTACGCCAGCCTCTCACAGCTATCATGGTGCCCGTGGCTTCGGAGTCCGAGCGAGAGATGCTCAATGCCATAAAGGACCTGGTGCTAAATGAGATAAATGTCAAGGAAATGCGTATTGTTGCCGGCGATGACGGCATTCTTGTGAAACGCGTCAAGCCCGACTTTAAAAAATTAGGTAAAAAGCTCGGCAAGAACATGAAGGCCGCAGCAGCAGCGCTCACAGCCATGGATACCGCCGCTATAAATGCCTTTGAGGCTGCCGGTTACACCGACATAACCATCGGCGACGATGTACTGCGCGTGGAACTGTGCGATGTTGAGGTTATATCTGAGGACATCCCCGGCTGGCTGGTGGCCAACGAGGGCACTGTAACCGTGGCCCTGGACATCACCATCACCGACATGCTGCGCCGCGAAGGTATCGCCCGCGACATCATCAACCGCATACAGAATATCCGCAAGAGCCGCGACTACGATATAACCGACCGCATCAACATCGTATTTGAGGAATGCCCCGAGGTTAAATCCACTCTCGCTGATTTCGCCGACTATATCGGCTCCCAGGTTCTGGCAAGTTCCATAACTACAGTCAGTGAATTCCCTGCCGATACCGAGGGCGTGGAAACCCTGGATATAGACGGGCTCGGAATAAAACTCACCATTGAACAAAACTAAACGCTTATGTCTGAAAAAGTTAGATACAGCGACGAGGAACTTCAGGAGTTTAAAGAACTGATCCTCGAAAAGTTAGAGAAAGCCACTCGCGAGTTTGAGAAACTTCGCAAGACAGTGTCAAATAACGACGACAATGGCGTATCAGACACCTCTCCTACATTCAAAATCCTGGAGGAAGGCGCCGGTGTGCGCGACAAGGAAGAGGCAGCACGCCTCGCCGAACGTCAGCGCAAGTTTATCCAGCACCTGCAGGCTGCCCTGGTACGTATCGAGAACAAAACCTACGGAGTTTGCCGCGTAACCGGCAAACTTATTCCCAAGGAGCGCCTGCGCGCAGTGCCGCACGCCACCCTCAGTGTAGATGCAAAAAACAACGATGCCAGACACTGATAACCGCACAGGCATGGACATTGCCGGACGCAAGTTCCCGCTGTCCAAGGGCATGCTCGCCATAATTATCGCCGTTGCGGTGATAATCATAGACCAGATTATCAAAATCTGGGTCAAGACTTCGTTTTACGAGGGAGAAGACCTTACGGTCTGCTCCTGGTTCCACTTGCGCTTTATACAGAACAACGGCATGGCTTTCGGCATGGAATTCGGCTCCAAGCTGTTCCTGACGCTATTCCGCATAGTTTTTGTAAGCCTCCTTATATATTATATATGTAAGGTAGTGCGCAGGCCACAGATAAAATACGGCTATGTGGTGTGTCTGGCCCTGATTACCGCCGGCGCAGCCGGAAATATCATAGACTGTCTGTTCTACGGCGAGATATTCAACAATCCCATGCCCCCGCAGATTGCCGAATTTGTGTCCTGGGGCGACGGATATGCCGGCCTGTTGCACGGTAAGGTGGTGGATATGTTCTACTTCCCGCTTTTCTCTTTCGACTGGCCCGACTGGGTGCCATTCTTCGGAGGTGAGCACTTTACCTTCTTTGACCCGGTGTTCAACTTTGCCGACGCCGCCATTTCCGTGGGCATGGTATCCATTCTCGGATTTTATTACAAGACACTCAGCAACTCCCTGGAATCTAAGAACGAATCAGAAAAAAACAAATAAAATAAGATTTAACATTTTCTTTAAAACATAAAATAAACATGAAACTTCTTGAAGGAAAAACAGCCCTCATCACCGGCGCAGCCCGTGGTATCGGCAAAGCACTCGCCCTGAAATTTGCATCTGAAGGTGCCAACATAGCATTCACCGACCTGGTAATTGACGAAAACGGCAAGCAGACCGAGGAAGAAATCGCCGCTCTCGGCGTAAAAGTAAAAGGTTATGCCTCCAATGCCGCTGACTTTGCACAGACCGAGGCCGTTGTCGCTGAGGTAGTGAAAGACTTTGGCCGCATTGACATCCTTGTCAACAATGCCGGTATCACCAAGGACGGCCTGATGCTCCGCATGACCGAGGCACAGTGGGACGCTGTAATAGCAGTGAACCTGAAGAGTGCCTTTAACTTTATCCACGCCATCCTCCCCATCATGATGCGCCAGCGCTGCGGCTCAATCATCAACATGGCATCTGTGGTAGGTGTTCACGGCAACGCCGGTCAGGCTAACTATGCCGCTTCTAAGGCCGGACTTATCGCCCTGGCAAAATCAATCGCTCAGGAAGTGGGCTCACGCGGCATCCGCGCCAACGCTATCGCTCCCGGTTTCATCGAGACCGCAATGACTGCCGCTCTCCCCGACGCTGTTCGCGAGGAATGGTGCAAGAAAATTCCTCTGCGCCGCGGCGGACAGGTTGAGGATATTGCCAATGTCGCTACTTTCCTCGCCTCTGACATGTCAAGCTACGTCACCGGTCAGGTTATACAGGTGGACGGCGGCATGAACATGTAATCATCCCCCCGATATGCTGACTTACAACACTCAGTTAAAGGACATAAAAGTCCCCGAATATGGCCGTAATATCCAGAATATGGTGGATTACGCGGTAAATATCGAGGACCGTGAGCAGCGCAATGCCGCTGCTCACGCAATTGTCCGCATAATGTCCACCCTCTTCCCCGCCCAGAACAAAAATGACGAGGATGCACAGCGCCGGTATTGGGACCATATCGCGATAATGAGCAATTTCAAGCTGGACATTGACTGGCCTTTCGAGGTTATCACCGAGGAATCCCTCCAGCCTAATCCCGACCCGGTGCCTTACGACACCGGCATAATCGGGCTGAGGCAATATGGACGCAATATAGAAACAATGATTTCTATGATTGCCGAGATGGAGGAAGGCCGCGACAGGCACGAGCTCATCACCATGATTGCCAACCAGATGAAAAAGAATCTTCTGGCCGAAAACAAGGATGATGATCCCGACGACAAGATTCTGAACGACATCTACGAAATGTCCAAAGGCCGCATCCGCCTTAAGCCCGGCGACATTGCTCTGCACGAATATAACGTGGTGGCTCCGCCATCCAAGAAAAAGAAAAAGAAGTGATAGAACGTGCCGAGCTTTTCCCTGTTGGCATCGTCAACAAAACGCATGGAGTGCGCGGCGAGATTGTCATTACCCTTGACGAAGACATTGACCTGACAGAACTGCGGTGCATAGTCTTTGACATGGATGGCATTTTCGTCCCGTTCTTCATCGCATCCCTACGCTCCAGAGGTGCATCTTCAGTGCTCGTGACACTTGATGCTGTGGAAAACGAGACCGCTGCCGCAACTTTTACCGGCAAAAAAGTGTTTGCTCTTAAAGAGGATATTTCTTTTGACGAACAGGACGTTGACCCGGACAATATTTACCTTGAGGACCTTATAGGTTTCAGGCTTTTCGACACCGACGGAACGCCCGTAGGTACAGTTTCCGGATACGATGATTCCACAGTGAATACACTCTTTACCGTAACAGACAGTAATGG
>SFNC01000033.1 GCA_004554255.1 Bacteroidales bacterium | reverse complement strand
TACAGGGAGGCGACATAAAAGTTGGTCTCCTTTTTATTTATATAACTAAATATTAATCAAGAATATAAACAAAACGACAAAGCGGTGCTGACAGAAATGTACCTTAAAAATAAGAGGCTATCTATCTGATTGTGAATTCCGTACGATATTTAAAAGGTGACCAAAAGTGACCAAATCAGTGTGATGGAGATAAAAGAAAGAGAGATAACTAATTGATTTTCAATCGGTTATCTCTCTTTTACTGTGCCCAGAACAGGACTCGAACCTGCACGGCTCTCACCACTCGCACCTGAAACGAGCGCGTCTACCATTCCGCCACCTGGGCATTGGTTATCATTGCGAGTGCAAAGGTAAGGCTTTTTTCTGAATTATACAAGCGTTTTTCTGATTTTTTTGTTTTTCTTTATTTATTTCTACTACTATTTTATTGATTTGTGGTCTTGCTTTGGTTGGCGTTGCGGGTGTCGTCCTCGCGGTCGCGGAGGTCGCGGAGGCGTTCGCGGCGGCGCAGGCTGAAGTGCAGCAGTATTATGCACAGCAGTGTTATGGCTACCATGCCGAAGTAGTACAGTGTGGTGAGTTGTCCGGCCTGCCAGTTGCGCCAGCCTATTGTGGCCATTACGGCAAGGTAAACGAGCAGGGCTATGGGGATGAGTGTCGATTTACGGATTTTAGCCATTTGCGGGGGTGTTTTGTGGTTCGTCGGCTGTCATTTGGCAGTATGGCGACTCGGTGGGGTGGAAGTTTCCGGCACGCATGTATCTGTAGAGTTTCAGGCATGCCCATGCGTCTATCGCGGCGTATATCTGCTGCTGCTCCGTGAGGGTCGCAGCCTCCCAGTTTGTCAGCCGCTGGCCTTTGGATATTCTTGCTCCGAAGATTATAGCATATATCTTCTGCAGCGAGATGTCGGCGATATGGAATGTTCTGGCGTAATCCTGTAGGTCCAGGAATCCCGCCGGGGAAATTTCGCCGCGTCTGCGCAGTGCGTTATAGTCGTCGTGCACTGAAAGCCCCACCTTAATTATATCGGGGTTTTCGAGCAGCGGCCTTACTATTTCAAATATCCCGGGGACGGTGAGCCGGAACAGAAAGTGGTGGTCGTCCGTGCTCAGTTGCAGCAGAGCCACCTTGTGCATGTGTCCGCCGCGCTGAAAGGTAGGTTTTGTTTCGGTGTCAAATCCTATGTACGCACATTTGTTAAGTGCGCGCAACGCCATTTTGGCCTTTGCGGCAGAGTCCACCAGGGTTATAGATTCTATGCCTCCCGGCAGATCCACCAGGGGCATTGATGCTACTTGTTCTTTGGATATGGAGATTGATGGTTGTACCATTTTATTATCTAATCCGGCTTTTAGAATTTGTATCCCACGCCCACCAGGCCATGCAGACGCGCGGTTTCCACTCCGGGCACTGTCTGCCAGCGGCGGCACATCAGGTTTTCTATGTTGGCGAAGATTGTAAACGCATCCGTCAGGCGGTATGAGGCATTGAACCCGAGGTCATTAATAATCCCGAGGCCACGGCGATACGGCTCTATGTGGGAGAAGGCTTCCGTGCCGGCAACCGTTGCCGTGTAATCCACCATGTATCCGTGTCTTCCAGACCTGAAGTGCCAGTCTACGCCCAGCGACAGCTTGTCCATCGGGTTCACTGACAATCCGGCTTTCACGTCCCATCTTGCTTTGTCGGTCCAGGGATAGTACACCTTGTTGTCCTTGTTCTCGGCGCCTTCCGCGGTGGCGTATACGCTGAGCAACGACCGGTATGACCATGAGATATTGGCACCGTACGCCAGTGCGCCGTTCTGCTGGCCCATAAAGTAGTTGAACTTATCGGTGGCGGCAATCACGGGAGCGAAGTCGGCATCACTGTATCCCACCCATGCCTGTATGGCGATATTGCTGAAGGTGCCAACGGTGACACCCGCGCGCACATCATAATTAATTAATGTGGGCGACACGGCAAACTGCGATGTCATGTATGGCGAGTAATTGTACAGCGAGCGGACGCGCGTCAGCTGTGTGGGCGCATCGGCCTTGGCCCATACGGCAAACTGCTGCGAGGGGGTCCAGGCCACATAAACATCGGGAGCGATTCTCGTTTTGGACTCAAAACCCGTGAGCACGTCCACATTCAGCCCGGCGCGCAGGTTAAATGACTTGCCCACATATTTATAATACGGCGAGAAACGCAGCAGGTTGAAGTTCTTATCGCCGAGATTATCTATCACAGTCTCATAGAAAGAAGGTCCGCCTTCCACCATCTGATACCGACTGTCGAAGCAGTTCAGCGATGTGAGATGCTGGAATCTGAAGTCCAGGTCCAGGCCGACAGCCGATTTTCCCCAGGCCTTGGCAAGCCCGGCATTCACGCCATAGACATATTCCCTCACGGCAGTGGGAGTGTACGCCGCGCGAGCGTCCACCAGCTTGTATTCATCAATTCCGGGAGTCTTTTTCCCGAATCCGAAAGTATCGAACGAAACGCCGATATGCCAGCACGCCTTTGTCGAAGCCTTCCATCCAAGGTCTACAGCAAAGCCCGAGGCATCCTGAGTAAAATCCTTTTCGTACATCGGCTGGCCTACGGAAGCGTATGTGAAGCGGGAGTCGGCGGTAAGATCGCCGTAAGCGGTATGATGCCCGAAGTCCACACCCAGGTCAAAAGTATGCTGCGACAGCGCTACCTTGTCCTCATCGCTGACCGTGGGGTCCAGGAAATTGGCGGGATTCACATTATAACTCTGTCCGGCATAATTCAGCCAAGCGCCCAGGTGCATGTCCGCCGAATTTATAAACCGGTAGCCTGCCGAGGCCCCGAGATTATAAGTGGGCAGATAGCCTATCCGCGCGTATCCGCGATAAGGGGAGACGGCAAAGGTATCGGCGTATGCGGCCGGGTCCAGCAACGACAGCTGCCGGCGCACCTCGCCTTTGCGGTTGTACTCGAACGGGCGCAGTGTCAGCGTCTTTATGGGAGCGGAATACAGCTTGGGCGAAAAATCGGGACGGGTAACCTCGCGCATCTGCGGCTCCACTTCGCGGTCTATCACAACCTCCTTGGTAAGCTGCTGGGCTGTTGCGGACAGTGATGCCGAGCACAGCAGAGCTGAAAATATATATTTGGTTTTCATAATGAAATGGATGGTAGTTTTTAGGGTCTGTTTAAAAATTCTGATTATTGAGAGCTGTTGATTAAAGGCTAAACAGGGGTTGTTATAGCTTAAAATCTATTTTTAAACAGCCTACTATTTGAGACGTTCGTCAATCATACGGAAAATATCGGCTTCCTTACCGGGATAATTCTCGCGCACGGCACGTAGATACTCGTCCGCGTCGTACTTCTTACCCTGCGCGCGCAACGCATCGGCGAGTACAATAAAGCCGCGTGCCAGCCAGTAAGAGTGCGGAGTGTCGCTCTGAGTAAAGTCCGTTGCGGCGCGATTCGCACCGGCAACATCTCCGGACTTGAGCAAGGCCTCGGCACGGCACACAGCCGCCTGAGCGCCGAAAACATCCGAAGTATTGTCGGCGATAGCCTCCCACGTCTTTATCGCCTCGGCCTCGTTTCCTTTCAGGGAGTAAGCCAGACCGAGCGAGAACGTCGCCTCATTCTTCTGTCCCACACCGGCCGCCGATGATGCCATAACGGCATTCGCCGCCTTCTCCAGGACATCGGCCTTCTCCAGCTCGCGCGCCATGCGTATCACACCCATTCGGGCGTCGTTGGCCACCGTAGCCGTAGAAGCGCGTCGTGCCAGCTCGGACCATGCCATGAGGGCATCCTCGTTCTTTTTCTGCGACTCGCAATCCCTGGCGACAACCGCATAAGCTGTTTCGGCAGCGTTGCTGTCCGGCCAACGTCTGATTATCACATCGGCATACAGCGATGCGTCAGCGTCCTTGCTCTCAACAGCGTTCTCCAGCAGCATGGCGTAAGCCCGCGCCGTATATTTGCCATCGCTGTACCGCGATACATAATCCTTAAGGCGCGAGAAATCGCCCTTGCTTTCGGCGCGCTCGCGCGCGGCATTGAAGGCCAGCCTGTCGGCCTCGGTAGCGTCGATTTTGGGAGCATTGTCCACAGTATTTATAAATGCGATATACTGGTCAAGAGTTCCGGCATCCGCAGCCTCGCGTTTCAGAATCTCGGCGGCCTGGGCGGCCTCGTCGCTTGTGGGGAATTTGGTGATAATCTCGCGATAGATTTTCTCGGCGTCCTCGGCACGTCCGATAGAGCCAAGCGTCAGTGCCATCTGCAGATAAGCCTGTCTGCCCTGCGCAGTGTTGGGGTACTTCTCTATCAGTTCTTTCCAGGTGGCGATAGCGGCATTGTTATCGCCGGTGCGCAGTTGCGCCTCCGTCATCTCCAGCATGGCGTCGGGCAACATGGAGGATGTGGGGAAGTCCTTGACAAGCCGGCGCATCCCTGCCAGTTTTGCGGCGAAATTTCCGGCATAGCCCTGCATCATTGCCTTTTGGAACAATGCATAGTCACCGGACGCCGGCTGTGTCTTGTATGCGTCATCGTATGCGTCGGCGGCCATATCCCATTCCTTCTGATAGTAATGGCAGTCGCCGAGACGGTTATATGAATCGGCCACAATCTCGGGAGACAGAGTCGAGCGGTAACCGAGTGCTTTGTCGAACTGCGCGGCGGCCTCGGAGTACTTCTGCTGCTGCATATAGGTATATCCGAGGTCAAAATGACCTGTCGCGATATTTTCGCGCGAAGCCCCGCGGCTGTTTTTCAGGAACGCGTTGAGTTCCGTGGCGGCGGCGCCATAGTCACCCGCACGATAAAGGGCCTCGCCGAGAGCAAGGCGCGTTTCGCGGGCATAGTCAGCATTATGACCGGCCAGGGCCCGTGCCTGTTGCAGGTATTGTATTGCGCCGGGGACATTGTCGGACTTAAGGTCGCGTACGCCCAGCGTGTACAGCACCCGCTGCTTGGCGGCAAGCACCTGCGCGGACGGATTTTTTGTGCGGTTTATGGCATTGAGGGCCGCCTCGTAATTATTGTCGGTAAGATAACCGTTTATGATGTAGCGACGCACTTCCTCGGAATGTTTTCCGGAGGGGAAGCGGGTGAGGAAGTCCTCGAAGACCTGCACCGATGACCCGAAAGGAACCGTGCCGCCGGCGTATTTTGCCACGGCATAATTGTAGAATGCCGTCTCGGCCGCTTCATTGTCGTAGGTCATGCGCGACGCACGGTCAAAAGCCATTATCGCGCCGTCGGTATCGCCGGTTTTCAGCAGCGCCTGTCCGATATACAGGTATGCGTTCTGGCCCATGGCGCCGGCATCCTCCGTAACCGGACGCAATGTTGCCACGGCGCGGTCGTATTCGGCATTGTCATAATAGCTGAGGCCGAGGATGTAAAGCGTTGACGACAAGGGATTGTCCACAGCACCAACGTATGCCTTGAGATAGGGTATCGCCCGGTCCGACTCGCCAAGCTGATATAGGCTCTCGCCGGCGATGCGGTTGGTCTCCGCGGTGAATGCCTTGTCCACATCCTTGCGCCGGAGCAGATTGCGGGCCGTTGACAACGCGCGGGAAAAATCTCCATCCAGGAAATATATCTGACTGAGATAATAGTCGGCCATACATCCCGGCTGCGAATTTGTATCCACACGTGCGAAAATCTCCTTGGCCTTGCTGTAATCGGCCTTTGCATAAGCGATATAGCCCTGATAGAAGAGCGCCGCATTGCGGTATCGCGGACAATCGGCAAGCGATGCCAGCAGCGGCAGTGCGCCGTCGTGGTCGGCCAGGCGCAACATGCAGTATGCCCGACGATAGGTAAGGTCGTCGCGGCGGTCCTGCGATGTCAGCGCATCCGGGTCAACGGCATTATAGAGTTTCAGAGCCTTTGCGTAATTCTTGGTAAACTCGCAGTCGGCGATATACATCATCACATCGGCGCGACGCGGCGATGCCGGCCAGTTCTCCAGCCATTGCCCGAACAGCGCGCGAGCATTCTCCTGCCCCAAATTGAAGGCCGAGACAGCCTCATAATATTCCAGGTTCTCTCTTTCTGCCACACTGAGCGGGCGCTCGGCGGCGGCACGGCGCAGCTGCTGCAGCGCGCCAATATAGTTGGCATCATTATACATAGATATGCCACGGCTGTAGAAGCCCTCCGGCGCCGGCGTGTTTATCTGGCCTTCGGCCATCAACGCCGCAGCCGCGGCCATCAGTGTAAATATATTTCGTTTCTTCATAGGAAAGAGTGTTAGTCGAAAATTCGGTTTTTAATTCGCGACGCCAGCATGTCGCGGTCCTTTATCGCATTCTTACTGCAAAGGTATTGCTTTATCGCCTCCACATGCGCCATATTGTGCGTGTCGGTGCCGATAAAGTCTATCAGCCGTGCCTCCATCATCTCCTCCACGCGCTTGCGGATTTTCTTGCCGTAGAAGCCGGCCAGGCTCAGCAGGTTCACCTGGAAATCCGCCTTACGGTGCAGGTCCTTCAGCCTGTCCATAGTGTAGTACGGGAAGCGCTCGGGGTGCGCCATTATGGGCAGGAACGACTGCAGCTGAAGGTCGTATATCAGCTGATCCAGGCCCCACGGTTCCTGCACAAAGGAGTTTTCTATAAGCAGATAATTCTGTGGCATGGTCAGCAGTTTCCCGGCCTTTAAGTTACGTACGAACAATGAGTCTATGCGGTTCTCCGCATGGTGGCTCACCGTTATCCCGGTCATGCCGACCTCGCGCATGGCCTCGTCAAGAGTGGCCTGCGCCGCCGCAATGGTCTCCGGCGTATTCTCGAATGTATTCTCGGTGATGTGCGGGCTGGCTATCACTTTTGTGATGCCACACTCGCGCAAACCTTCCAAAAGCTGCAGCGATGTCTGCACATCAGGCGAACCATCGTCTATCCCGGGCAGCACATGTGCATGTATATCTGTTGAAAACCAAAGCTTTATCGGCTCTTTAGGCTTATTAAAGAAGCTGAACATATATGTTATTGTGTAATTACAATGCAAAAATAGCAATTTTTTTTCAAAAAAATTACGGAATTATTTCTCTAATTCAAAAAAAATACAATAACTTTGTGGTTGATACCGCAAGCCGATGTCAAAACCCTTAAATACTGAACAATTATTTTCACCTTATACACCAAAAATACTGACATGGAAAAGCGCAAGCTAAAAATCAGAGATCTTACTCTGCGTGACGGACAGCAATCCCTTTTCGCTACCCGTCTGAGCCAACAGGAAATTGACAAACTGCTGCCTTACTACGAGAACGCAGGTTTCTACATCATGGAAGTTTGGGGTGGCGCCGTACCCGATTCGGTGATGCGCTACCTGGACGAAAGCCCCTGGAACCGTCTGCGTACCGTCTCCAAGGCCATGAAAGGCAAATCGCTGCTCTCGGCCCTCTCGCGCGGACGCAACCTTTTCGGATATGTACCCTACCCCGACTATGTGCTGGAAGGCTTCTATAAAGAGGCTATCAAAAACGGCCTCAATGTTATGCGCATCTTTGATGCCCTCAACGACATTGACAATGTCAAGGAGTCTATCCGCCTCATCAACGAACTGGGCGGCATCGCCGACGGCGCTGTCTGCTATACAGTCGACCCCAAACCGGTAGCTGTTGCCGAAGAGCCCTCCGGCGGTTTCTTCAAGAAACTTTTCGGCAAGAAGAAAGCCCAGGTAGTAGAGCCCGAGAAAATCTTTACCGACGAGTACTTCGTGGAGAAGGCCAAGGCTATGGAAGCCCTTGGTGCTAAAATCATCACCCTCAAGGACATGGCCGGCCTGGTTACTCCCGCCCGCGCCGCATCAATCATCGCCAAACTCAAAGCCAACGTCAAGGTTCCCGTTGACTTCCATACCCACTGCACCCCCGGCTACGGCCTGGCTTCGTCAGTAATGGCAATCATCAACGGCGTTGACATCCTGGACACCAACATCTGGTGGTTCGGCGGCGGCTCTGCTGCTCCCGCAATCGAACTCGTTTACCTGTTCTGCCAGAAGTTAGGCGTTGAAATTGAAGCAAATATGGAAGCCGTCGGCGAAATCCGCACTCACCTGCGCGCCGCCCGCGAAAGCCTCGCCGCTTACGACCTCAACAAGGACAAATTCCCCCGCGCCTTCGATCCCCTCAAGGACACTCTGCCCGCTGAGGTGGAGGCTCATCTCGACGCTGCTGTCGCTGCCGCAAAGGCCAACGACTTCGACGCTCTGCTGGAACACTGCCACGCTATCGAACAGTACTTCGGATTCCCCAAACCCAACGAGCTCGTCAAAGAAGCCGAGGTTCCCGGCGGAATGTACTCCAACATGGTCGCACAGCTTAAGACCCTCAATGCCAGCGACCTTCTGGACGACGCTATGCGCCTGATTCCCATGGTTCGCCGCGACGCCGGTCTGGTACCCCTGGTTACTCCCACCAGCCAGATCGTTGGCTCGCAGGCCGTTATGGTTGCTATCGACCGCCGCGCCGGCAAGCCCGACTACACCACTAAATCTAACCAGTTCATCTCCCTCGTCAAGGGCGAATACGGACACACTCCCGTTCCCGTTGACCCCGCTTTCCGCGAGAAAATCACCGGCGACGCAACAGAGCATCCCTACGACACATCTACTTATAAGCGTCCCGAGAACCCCACCCTGCCCGAACTGGGTGGCGCCAAACTCGCCGCAAACCGCGAGGAGGAACTGCTGCTTGAGCTCCTGCCCAACGTTGCCAACGGATTCCTGCGCAAACGCCGTGCCGAGGAAGCTGCCGCCGCCGCTCCCGCCGAGGCTCCGAAACAGGAAGCTGCCGCTGCCGCCGACAACGCCCCCGTTACCGGCCACACCATCGCCGCTCCCATGCCCGGTGTCATCCTCGAGCTGAAGGTTAAACCCGGCGATGCTGTCAAGAAAGGCCAGACCGTGATCGTCTTCGAGGCAATGAAGATGGAGAACGAAATCGAAGCCGACCGCGATGGCGTTATCAAACGCATTTTCGCCGCTCCCGGCGAGCCCGTTGCCGCTGACGCTGTAGTGCTCGAATACGAATAATTTACGGCACAAAGCCCCAAGGGCTGTTTGCCCGAAAATAAAACGCTCCGAAACACTTCGGGGCGTTTTATTTTTATCGTATCACACCCAAAGTTTCCCAAATCCGAATACTACATACCTAAATATCAGCTGTTTGTAAATTTTGCCAATCACAAAAGTTTCCCAAAACAGAAAACTTTGTCAATAACTTTTACCCGAATAATTTGCAAAAACATTACAGAAGCTGTAACTTTGTACGCAGAATCTAACCATACTTAACTTCCCTCCGCTATTCCCAATAAAATGATACAGACCATTGTCAAACGCGACGGACGCGTCGTGGGCTTTAACGAAGAAAAAATCAAAGCCGCCATACGCAAAGCTATGCTCCAGACCGAGCTCGGCGAGGACGAAACCCTTATAAATAAAATCACAGACCGAATCTCCGTCTCCGGCGAAGAGTGCATGACCGTAGAGCAGATTCAGGACCGCGTGGAGTTCGAGCTGATGAAAAGCCCGCGCAAAGAGGTCGCCAAAAAATACATAGCCTATCGCGACAAACGCAGCATTGCCCGCCGCGCCAAGACCCGCGACATCTTCCTTGAGATAATCGAGGCGAAAAACAACGACATCACCCGCGAGAACGCGAACATGAACACGGATTCGCCGGCGGGAATGATGATGAAGTTCGCCAGCGAGACCACAAAGCCATTCGTAGACGACTATCTCCTCAGCGAAGAGGCCCGCGAGGCCGTGCGCAACGGATACCTGCACATTCACGACAAGGACTACTACCCCACCAAGTCCCTGACCTGCGTACAGCATCCCCTCAACAAGATTCTGCACTACGGATTCATCGCCGGACACAGCGAAAGCCGCCCGGCAAAACGCATAGAAACCGCGGCAATCATAGCGTGCATATCGCTTGAGACCGCACAGAACGAGATGCACGGCGGACAGGCGATTCCGGCCTTCGACTTCTACCTGGCACCGTTCGTGCGCTCATCGTACATTGAAGAACTCAAGAAAGTCGGCGAGGTAGTCGGTATTGACCTCAGCGCACACTTTGACGCCCCGCTCAAGGACTACGTAAAGCGCCCGCTGGATGGCCTCTCAGGCGAAGAACGCGCCCTGCAGCACGCCATGAACCAGACCGTAGCACGCGTGCATCAGGCCATGGAGGCGTTTATCCACAACATGAACACCATACACTCGCGCGGAGGTAACCAGGTGGTTTTCAGCTCTATAAACTACGGAACAGACACCTCGGCCGAGGGCCGCTGCATCATCCGCGAGCTGCTGCACTCCACATACGAGGGCGTCGGCAATGGCGCAACAGCGATTTTCCCCATTCAGATCTGGAAAAAGAAACGCGGCGTGAGCTACCTCCCCGAAGACCCCAACTATGACCTGTACCAGCTGGCATGCAAGGTTACAGCACGTCGCTTCTTCCCGAACTTCGTAAACCTGGACGCCACCTTCAACTTCCACGAAAAATGGAATGCCGAGGACCCCGAACGTTATAAATATGAGGTAGCGACCATGGGCTGCCGCACGCGCGTATTCGAGAACCGCTTCGGAGAAAAGACCTCTATAGGACGCGGAAACCTCTCTTTCTCAACCATAAACATCGTTCGCATCGCCATTGAGTGCATGGCCATAAAGGACACCGAAGAGCGCATCCGCAGATTCTTCGGAAAGCTTGACGAGGTAATGGAAATCACCGCCCGACAGCTCAACGACCGCTTTAATTTCCAGAAAACAGCTCTCGCAAAACAGTTCCCGCTGGTTATGTCCGAACTGTGGACCGGTGCCGACAAGCTGGCCCCCACCGACCGCATAGAACCCGTTCTGAATCAGGGCACTCTCGGAATCGGATTTATCGGACTGGCCGAATGCCTGATAGCACTTACCGGCAAACACCACGGTGAAAGCGCCGACGCCCAGGCGTTGGGACTGCGCATCATCAGCCACATGCGCTCGCGCGCAAACGAGTTCTCGGAGACCTATCAGCACAATTTCTCCATCCTGGCCACCCCCGCCGAGGGCCTGTCTGGCAAATTCACCGCAAAAGACCGCAAGTCTTTCGGCGTAATCCCCGGCATCACCGACAAGATTTATTACACCAACTCCAACCACGTACCGGTGTATTACAAATGCTCGCCCAGGCACAAGGCGAAAATCGAGGCTCCGTACCACGAGCTCACCGGCGGCGGACACATCTTCTATGTGGAAATTGACGGCGATGCCACGCATAATCCCGAGGCCATCAGCAACATTGTGGACCTGATGGACAAACACAACATCGGATATTGCTCGGTAAACCACAACCGCAACCGCTGCATGGACTGCGGCTACGAGGATGCCGCCCAGAAGCTTGACGAGTGCCCCAACTGCCACAGCCACAACATCGACAAGCTGCAGCGCATCACCGGATACCTGGTGGGTACCACCGACCGATGGAACTCTGCGAAACTCGCCGAGCTCAAGGACCGCGTGGTCCACAAATAAGGAGCTATGGCGGAAAATACCCTGCAAGTACTTGATATAGTGGAAGGAACCTCGGTCGACGGGCCGGGGCTCCGAACCGCCATCTACTTCGCCGGATGCCACCACGCCTGCCCCGGATGCCACAACCCTCAGTCGTGGGACTTCTGCGCCGGCAGGCCCATGACCGTAAACAGCATCATGGAGATTGTCACCGAGAACGACTTCGATGTCACTTTTAGCGGTGGAGACCCTATGTATCAGCCGCTTGACCTGCTCGCCGAGCTGGCCGATCGCATCCACCGCGCCGGCCATACGGTATGGTGCTACACCGGATTCACCCTGGAGGAACTGCGCGAAAAGCCCGAATACACCGGTATTCTCGCCGCAATAGACGTGCTGGTGGACGGCCCGTACATCGCCGACAGGCGCGACACCACCCTGCGCTTCCGCGGCTCCGACAATCAGAGAATCATACACTTGCATCAGCAAAAAGGTGCGCCCGCAGAAGACGGACACACCTTTTGAGGCAGATAATAAGCAAATCAAATATGACGCGGGGCGGGAACAGCTTCGCCACCCTTTTTACTGTCCTTCACAAGTTGAGGCGTACACCAACCTGCAGCAGACCCTGTGCGCCGAAGCCAAGTTCGCCGAACATTGCCCAGTTGCGGTT
Organism: Bacteroidales bacterium; assembly: GCA_004554255.1. Classification (GTDB taxonomy): domain Bacteria; phylum Bacteroidota; class Bacteroidia; order Bacteroidales; family Muribaculaceae; genus CAG-873. The sequence continues at coordinate 5,510 of SFNC01000033.1, read as the reverse complement.
CAGGCTTACTTCCGCGCCGAGAGGCGAGGCCTGCATGGCGAAATAACCCTTGTTCTTGCTGTGGTCATGATAAGTCATGTGCGAAATATCCACACCGATGCCTAAGTGAGCGTAAAGTTTCACGATATTGTTGCGGTAATAGTCATATCGTCCATTCAGCATAATAACGTGATAATAGATGTTGGCATCATCAATATGCTTGTAGTCGCTTGACGAGAATGTGTAGCTTGCGCCTACGCTTAAGTTCTTGGCTACCTTTAAGTTAACACCTGCGGTAACGGCACCCCATGCGGTGTTCACGTCCGCGCCGCCGTCGTGCATGTCGCAGCAGTCCATCATTGTGTAACCGCCGTAACCGAGCTGGAGTTGTACTTTTTGTGCGCTTGCGCCTACTGCGAGTGCCACAAGCAGACTAAGGGTAAGGAGTATTCGTTTCATAACTTAAATGTGTTGAAAAATGATTATATTTTTTTGATTACTTTTCGTTTTTCTCTCGGGGCTGAAGGATTATGGATTTTGTCCCGTTTGAAATTTATAACACCTTTTTGCAATTATTGTTCATGCAAAATTTATCATTGGAAATTTTTGCTGTTTCTTCTTGACTTTTCAGACAAAATTTTCGTACCTTTGTAATTGATTTTACTTACTATGGGGATTATATGCCCTTAATTCTCCAAACATGCTTATTATCCAACTGTAAATGAACAAGTTACAACTATACATCACGCGCAGCGGCGCAAATCTGAAAAGCATCTTCAATCTCAACCCCAACGAGGATGTGCGCCGCCACGTCACGGACCTTAAGGACGCCGTCAGCCTCGTGGACTACAATCCCGAGGAAAAAAATATTTTCTACATGCTGAAGAGCACCGACGACGGTATATTCTTCATTATCCTGCGCACCATCCCGCCGTTTACCGGGCACCACCTCGCCACCTGGATTTACGTCCCCGGCGATACCGTTATCACCGGCCGCGAGATGGAGGAAATCGTCAGACTCACAACGCGTAAAATCAGCAACACCGAAGTCAGCAACGACGATGTAGCCGAGCTGCGCGAAGCCTTCAATATCGAATACCCCAACGCCAAGGGCGCTCCCGCCCTCACCGCCTCTCGCGGCACCGGATACGCATGGCGCCAGTACGGCGGCGACACCGGCCTATCCATCGCCGACTACTGCGGCCGCGGAATTTTCCAGCAGGCATACCTCCCCTATAAAGGCGTTATCATCACCGACGCCGACCTCCCCTACACCGTAAATGCCGCCAACCTCGGCGAGCTCCCGCTCGGCGACGAGGCCGTGATTCTCCCTCCCGAAAAAAGCGACGACGGATTTACCGCTCACGTATTCGGACGCCTCCTGGACAAGCCCATCCGCGGCACTCTCGACGCCCCCCTCACCGTGGTGTGGCGCAGACCCGGCTTCGAGGACGTTATAGACGAGGAAATCGTCGCCTCAAAAGAGTTTACGCCCCAGCCGGTGGCCACCACCGACTCCCACAAGCTCATCACGCCCTCGTCGTTCTACATCACCTCACAGACAACCCGCGACCAGCTCACCGACTGCGACATCCGCGTTAACGGAACCGAGATTACCCGCGACGGAAAATCGTTCACACCGGACCAGCTGCGCCACGCCTCCGTACAGATCTCCTGCGACGGTTTCTTCACTTACTCCGGAAACATGGACCTGGCCTCCTCCACCCGCGCCCTGGTGCAGATGCAGGAAAAACGCAAGGTCTACCGCTTTGAGGTACCCGTTATCTCAAGCGACCTTGGCGCGCCCATCAAGTTCGAGATATACAGCAAGAAGGCCCTCACCGAGAGCCCCCTGGAAGGATACGCTCTCCTTGACGACATCCAGGAAGGCCCCACCCGCACAAACCACCTCGGGTTCGTAGGCAAAGGCTCGCCGCTGATGTCCAAGCTCATATACGCCGGAGCAGGCCTGCTGCTCGGCATAATCTTCATGTGGCTGTGCGGCACGTGCTCGCGCAGCTCCGAGTCGCACCTGGCACCCGCGGCACAGGCCGCAGACTCTGCGCAGGTTGTTGCCGACTCTGCTGCAGGACAGGAGGTTAAGGCTCCCAAGACTTCGATCTTCGCAAAACCCGCCGAGGACGTTCAGGCTAAGCCTCAGCAGCCCGAAAAACCCGCCGCACAGGCTGCAAACCTCAATACCGACGATGCAGCCGCCATCAAATATCTGGACGAAAACAAGACCTGGTCTCGCGAAAGCATGGAAAAATTCGCACTCCTCCAGGGCCTGTTCGACGACCTGAACAACTACAAGGCCGACAACCTCAAGGGCACATGGAAAACAAAACTCGCCAAGTCCAAGACCTTCAACCAGATGATTGAGCACCTGAACCTCGGCGCACGCAAGGAAAAAGCCAAAAAGAATATCGCGGCAGGTCCCTACACCGCCGACGGCAAAATCGTCGTCTACGGCTGGGAATGCAAAGTAGATCCCTGATTTTTAAACCATTACATCCCCCCCCGACATGACTAACCGCTTCAGAATATTCGTTATGGCCGTCGCGGCTTTCCTCGGCGTCGGCTCTGCTTTCGCGGAATATCCGCAGAATATCACTGTTAAAACTCCGGACGGCGCTGTCGTTAAAGCCGTGGCCCTATCCGACAATGTCATTAAGGTCATAAACATCCCCGCAGGCGTCGACGGCACGGCCGGCGGAATGGCCTCGGTACTTGACGAATCAGACCTTGGCACCACGCTGAACGCCAACGGAAAAGGCATGCGCGCCAATTTCTGCGGGCTGACTGTGTCCGTAGAGACTTCCGGAAAGGTCACAATTGACGGAGGAAAGGGAAAAACGGTCGTGGACAACGGCATCCGCACTTTCGCCGCAGGTAAGCAGTCCCTCTCGCTTGACGTGGACGCCACCGGCTCGTTCTACGGCGCCGGAGAGCGCGGACATCGCCTCAACCTGCGCGGCGACACACTGGTGATGTACAACCGCCAGAACTACGGATACACCGGCAACGACCCGCGCATCAGCCAGATGAACATCACAATGCCGCTGTTCCTCGCCTCAGACGGTTTCGCAATTGTTTTCGATGACTTCGGAGCCGCAAAAATGACGCTCTCAAACCCCATCACATACGTCACGGAATCCCCCAAGGCCGTCAGCTGGTATTATGTCAACGGTGCCTCGTCGCTCGCCGACGTCACCACGGCCCTGACTTCGCTCACCGGCCGCCAGGACCTCCCCCCGCTGTGGTCTCTGGGATACATAACATCCAAATACGGATACAAGACCCAGCGCGAAACCGAGGATGTAGTGGACTCGCTGCGCGCCGCCGGATACCCCCTGGACGGTGTGGTGCTCGACCTCTACTGGTACGGCAAGGAACAGGACATGGGACGCCTGGAGTGGGAACGTGCCCAGTGGCCCGACCCCGTTGACATGATGCAGTATCTGCGCGGCAAAGGCGTGAACATCATCACCATCTCCCAGCCTTACGTCCTCCGCAATGGCAAAGCTCTGGAGAACTACAACACCCTCGCTAAACAGGGCATTTTCGTTGCCGACAGCACCGGAAAAGCGCCCCAGGAAGTGAAGATATGGGTCGGCGAAGGCGGCATGTTCGATGTCTCCAACCCCGACACCCGCAAATGGCTCGCACGCCGCTATCAGCGCCTCACCGACATGGGCGTAGGCGGTTGGTGGGGAGACCTCGGCGAGCCGGAGGTGCACCCCGAAACCGGCTTGCACGCAAATGGTCTTACCGCACGTTTATACCACAACCAGTACGGTAACGACTGGAGCTCCATTATCTACGACCTGTTCAAGGACCGGTACCCCGACCGTCGCCTTATTTCCATGATGCGCGGCGGCACCACCGGCCTACAGCGTTACAGCGTTTTCCCCTGGAGCACAGACGTTTCACGCTCATGGGGCGGCCTGGAACCGCAGGTGCGCATTATGCTCAACAGCGGCCTCAGCGGACTCGCATACATGGGCCACGACGTCGGCGGCTTCGCAATTGACCCGGAGAACCCCTCCGACCCCGAACTTTACATCCGCTGGTGCCAGCTCGGACTCTTCTCGCCCATGCTCCGCACGCACGCACAGGCCATGGCCGAACCCACCTGCTACCCCGACCAAAAAGACATTCTCCTGCCACTGATTAAGGAGCGCTACCGCTGGCTGCCGTACAACTACTCCCTCGCCTACGAGAACTCCACAAAGGGCTGGCCTCTGGTACGCCCGCTTAACTTCCACTCCTCGGACCCCGCAGAAAACTACGACAATATCTCCGACCAATACCTCTGGGGACGCGACGTGCTCGTTGCTCCCGTCATGAAACAGGGCGCGACTTCCCGCAATGTCATCCTCCCCAAAGGCTCAGAATGGTTCGACTTCTACAACCCCGACATCGCTTACAAGGGCGGTACCGAAATCAAGGACTACCCCGCTCCGCTGGACAAAATTCCTCTGTTCGTACGCAGCGGCGCATTCCTCACCTTCGCCGACCAGCCCATGAAGCACACCGGCAACTACGACCCCTCGCGTCTCACAATCAAGTATTACCCCTCGCAGGCAGTAACATCCTCTATCATTTATGAGGACGACATGAAGACGCCCTCGCACGCCGGTGCAAAAGGACGCGTGACAACTCTCACCGGCGACGCCTCCGGCAAAACAGTTGCCATAACTCTTGACTCACAGGGCTCTTACAACAACGCCCATTCTCAGAAAATCATAAAACTCGTGGTGCTCCGTCAGAACAAAAAGCCCCGTTCCGTTACCATTAACAAACGCAACGTACGCTTCGACTACGACAAGGAAAACCACACCGTTACCATAGACTTTGCATGGAAAGTTTTCCAACCTGCAAACGTATCACTGAATTTCTAACAACCTCGACAACACATTTTATATATGTTCTCCGGAATTGTTGAAGAAGCGGCAACAGTTGTCGCCGCCGACCGTCTCGCCGACGGAAACCTTAACCTCCGCATAAAATCCTCGTTCGCAAACGAGCTGAAAATAGACCAGTCCGTCGCCCATAACGGCGTGTGCCTCACCGTAGTAGACATTGACGCCGACGGCATATACACCGTCACCGCCATCCGCGAAACCCTGCAGCGCAGCAACCTCGGCATGCTCCGACCCGGCGACATCGTAAACCTTGAGCGCTCAATGCTCATGAACGGACGCCTTGACGGACACATCGTGCAGGGACACGTGGACACCACTGCCGTCTGCACCGACATTGAAGAGTGCGACGGCGGCTCCCGGTACTACCGGTTCCGCTACGACGTAAGCCCCGAACTCATCGCCAAAGGCTACATGACAGTAGAAAAAGGCTCAGTAACAGTCAACGGCGTAAGCCTCACCGTCTGCGACTCCGAGCCAGACTCCTTCCGCGTGGCAATCATCCCCTACACCTACCTGCACACCAACTTCTGCCGCATCCAGCCCGGCACAACCGTAAACCTCGAGTTCGACATCCTCGGCAAATACCTCGCCCGCCTCACCACC
>SFNC01000140.1 GCA_004554255.1 Bacteroidales bacterium | reverse complement strand
GGAACCACGGCAAAAATTAAATTCCAGACCGGCAACCTGGCCGGCTACGAATTTGACCTCCATAGCTACGACCACGCTACAAATAAATTTGTTATCAACCGCTTCACGGATGAAAACGGCCTGGTAATTCCCAACGACACGCAAGACGCTTTTACCTTTGCCGTCGGCAATAAGTATATTATTACCGACATTAACCTCCCCGACAGCTACGTAAGACAAGCCCAGGGCAAGCTGGAGGCCGCCGCGCGTACCGACTTCGCGCCGATGACGCAGCCCCAGGTCAGCTATAAAGTAGGCTTAACCGAAGGCTTCTTTACGGCCATGTTCGGCAAGGAGGTAGAGACCGAGCTGTTACACGTCGGCGACTTCATACACATCATCGACGAAGAAATAGGTGTAGACAAGGAAATAAGGATAACAGCAATAACCCGCGACCTCCTGCGCCTTCATAGCTACGAGCTGACGCTGAGCGACACCGTAGTAAAGAGCAGCACCGTAAAAATTATAAACGAGATTAAAGACCTCCAGGACGTCATCAGCTTTAACTCGGGCTTCGCAGATCCGGGCAAAGCGCGCCGCCGCTGGATGGCCACGCAGGAGTTATTAAACCTCGTTTTTGACCCCGAAGGCGACTACTATAGCGAGAAGATAAAGCCCCTGAGCATCGAGACACAGATGTTAAGCGTCGGCGCCAAGTCTACGCAGTTTACGCTCCAAAACGTAACGATCCAGCCGAATTTTAACGGCAACGCCAACGCCATTAACTTCTCAGCCGGCCGCCTGGTGCACTACGGCATCGACCCCGAGAACACCCGCCCCTGGGTAATGACCGCCGCCACCTTCTCCGGGCTAAATACTACGCAGCCCTATTATATTTACGCAGTCTGCCCCCGCCAGGGAGGCAACGGCTCCTGGCTTCTTAGCACCACGCCCCACAAATGCGAGGAATCCGCCAGCGTCTATTATTTCCTCGTCGGCGTGCTTAACAGCGTAAGCAACGACGAGCACGGAGGCAACCCCGCCCGCCTTATTTCGCTGACCTACGGCTCCAGCACCATTAACGGCCGTTTCGTCAGATGCGGCCGAATAGAGAGCAGCGGAGGCGGTGCTACATATTTTGACCTCGATACCGGCGTAATATCCGGCCGTATTCTTTTCAAGGGCAAGGATGGCACCGTTAAGGATGTAAGCGACCTGGAAGAGAAGGCGCAGGAGATGGAAGACTATATTAACGGCACCCTTCAAGGCCTCCTGGAAGGCATCCAGGAACAGCTCGACGGCGTAATAGAGCAGTATTTTGAGGCTGTAGACCCCACGCCGAACCAAGACGCCACACAGGCCGACGCCAACGAGCCGGCAAGCGCCTGGACAACCAACGAAGACAAAGAGAAGCACCTGGGCGACCTATATTATAACACCACTTCCGGCAAGGTATGGCGCTACGTCAAAGAGCGAAAAATTACGCGCCCTTCCATCAAGCCAAGCTATATATACTTCTGGCGCGAGCTTCAGGACACCGAACTGGCCAAAGCCCTACAGTTAGCCCAGGACGCGATGAACGCCGCCGACGACAAGGCGCGAATCTTCTACGTAACACCCTACGCCCCCTACGATCCGGGAGATTTATGGGTACAAGGCACGACCGGCGACATCATGGTATGCAAGACCGGACGAGCCGCGGACGCCGTGCCCAATTTCGCCACAAGCGACTGGGAGAAGGCCAGCAAATACACCGACGACAGCGGGCTACACGATTTTATTTTGAACCAGTATGCCTCCGACATGGCCGACCTTATTAACCAGATAGACGGCAAAATCGAATGCTTCTACTCCAATACCAATCCGACCGACAACTGGAGTGAACCCGACTACGACCGCCACGTAGGAGACCAGTGGTATAAAATCAGTAGTAAAGAGTTATACCGTTTTTGTCAGACAAGCTGGATCCCTTTAGCTAACAACCAATGGCAACGCCCATTAATCAACGGTATAGGGCTCATCGAAAGCACAGCATACCATGCGACATATTACTGGCAAAAGATAGAAAACGCCGATGCTATAGCTGCCGCGGCCGCCGCGGCCACTGCCCAGGAGACGGCCGATGGCAAACGCACCGTTTTTGTCTCGGAACCTAAAGCGCCTTATTTCATCGGCGACCTCTGGCTCAAAGGCATAGACAGCACCGGCAGAGCTGCTGGCGGCCTATGGCGCTGCATACGAGACAACACCGTTACAAACGCCTTCAACAGTAACGACTGGGTAGAGGCCACCTATTACGACTGTACCCAGGTAGTAATCGACAACGGTATTATTACCGCCGGAACCGTGCAGCTCGCCAACGAACACTCCGGCTCAATAGTAGCGGGCATAACTGGCGGCTTCGGCCCGACCATCAAAGAGACGGCCAGCACCCCCGAAGAAGAAAAGGTAAGGATATGGGCTGGCGCCAGCGAAAGCAACCGACACTCCGCGCCGTTTAGAGTGCTACAAAACGGCAAGGTATACGCCACAAATGCTGAGGTAAAAGGCAGGGTGACAGCCACTGACGGCTCATTTACCGGAACCGTCAATGCCAACGCCGGCAGGATAGGCCGCCTGGTAATTATGGGCAACGACCTGGCTGGCGTCGACGATACCGGAGTAGAGCGCGTTAGAATAGGCGTCGGCAGCCTCCCATCGATTAACACGGCATTTTCCCGAGTTGGAATCCCCTTCGCCATATCTTCCTCGGATGGAGAGGCATCCGGGCCGGAAGACGCCGGAGGCTATTACACAGCCAATGTTATAGGCCCCGGCCGCGAGATTTCCAATTATATCGACAACGCCCAACTCTCCGCGACAGTTACATTTACACTCAGCCAGACAGCCAAAACCGTAACCTTTGCACGCTGGGACGCCGACTATAGAACCACCAACCAGAGCAGCGGAACCGTAAAAGCCAAAGGGACGGCAACCTTATACCGCGTAGTAGGCACGGCAAGAACCAAAATCGGCGCCTGGGACTTCGAGGAACAGAGCAACGATGTGGAGTTTGATAGCCTAAGCCCAGGAAACTACGAGATAGAAGTGACTACATACATCGAATTTGGTGGAGAATACTGGTATGGAGACGTCGAATTTTGGATAGGAGGCGGCATCTGGATAGAGACCTCCGCCCAGAGCACCAATATAACAACCATCGCCAACGACGGCATTTTAACCATGCACGCAGCCGACAAGTATCTGTTTTATTCAGCCTCCCAGGGCTTCGAGACACGCTGGGGAAATTACGGCCTGAAGGTGGACTCTGGCGGCGCCCAGACGCTCGTTAACGGCCAATGGGTACGAATAAAGACGATATAAGCCAAGCCCCGGCAACACGGCACCGGGGCTCCTCCCTTCGCTTCATACCTGGCGCTGCGACACGGCCACGGCAAAAGTTATGAGCGAGTTTTTGACATCGTATTATCATAGTACAATTATTAACTATATTTGCAGATAAATTAACGACCATGCTCAACAGACAAGGCGACACAGTAAGCGCGCAGATCAGCGAGATGGGCGCCGTTACCTTCGAGGACGGCAAGCCCTTCAGCCTGGGGCGCCCCTTCAACCTAAAGAACGACGGCGAGGCCGCCTGCTTCTTAGAAGTAAACCTCTGGGGGATGCCCCGGGGGCAATACGTTACCACCCGCTTCGACACCGGATGGAACCCCGAGATCATTAACGAGATTAAACCCACCAGCGCCCCGGCGCTGTTATGGGGCAACTAATAAATACCGACCAATAACATGGGACTTATTATCGCTGCCGGCAATACTAAGCCGGTTTTCCCCTACGATTATTACTATGGCGTGAAAATAAACCTCGCCGTAGCAGACCCGACAGTAGAGCGAGTAGGGCGCCCCGAACTTCATACCAGCCTGCCGATCCAGAGCCGCATGCGCCGCTGTATTCTTAAAGATAACGGCGACGTAAACTATTACCTGCACCCGACCGACAGCACCAAAAAGGACACCGGCGCCCCCGCCAAGCTCGACGGCACCGATGGCATGTACATGGTGGAAATACCCGAGCATTACGCAAAATTTGAGTTTGACGGCAGCAACGTTACTGCCTTAATTAGCGAGTATCCCCTGCCGGGCTTCCACAAGGTACGCAAGTGCTACCGTAGTGCAGTCGAAGCCACCGTAGACCGAACCGTAGCAGCCACCCCGAAGCTGGCCGCAGTCTGCAACACTACGGC
>SFNC01000139.1 GCA_004554255.1 Bacteroidales bacterium | reverse complement strand
TATCCCATCTTTGCAACAGTATACCTGCATTTTGTTTTTCTCTGAATCTGCTCAATATGGACAATCATATTTGCAGTATTCTCAATTAATGTCTCATCATGTGATATAAAAAGTACGATGTATTGCCACTCATTTATGATTTTTTCCAAAAGCTCAAGACTGGCAATATCAATATCATTTGAGGGCTCATCCATTAAAAGTACAGTTGGTTCCTGCATTAGTAATTTCATAAGCTGAGCCTTTACCTTCTCCCCTCCAGAAAGTGTTACAAGCTTTTGTTCACTATAGAAAAAGTCTACAGACACTCCAAATTTGTTTGCATATTCTCCCAAATCCTTTGGCGTCTGATTCCAAAAACAGTCCATTTCTGAAAAGAATTCATATAGACTTTTTTCCTTATCCTTGTCTTGAAGCTCCTGGGGCAGATAACCAAGTCTTTCATTTCCAAGTATTCTCGTCCCCTCTGCTTCAATATAATCTTCCACAATTTCTGGATTATATATCCATTTCATAAGTGTTGATTTACCATTTCCTTCTTCACCTATGATTGCAGCTTTATCACCATAGTTTAATACAAGGTCAAACTTGTCCAATATTATCCTTAAGTCTTTTTTATGTGTTAAATTCAGTCCGTTTATTTGTAACATATACTTCACTCCCTTTTTGACAGAAGCAAAAAAGTCTGTACTTGCATACGCAAATACAGACTCACACACAAATTTATCCTTATTAAATTTCATATCACGAAATTAAAAAGAAAATGAACTATGCGATAATCTAAATTAAGCGTACACAAATAAGACTGCCTCTGCAGCATCAACTTCTTATTTGTTTCACCTAAATTAAACTATCTATTATTCATTTCCTCACCATACACATAAAATGTGCTCTTTCTCTAAAATCTATGCCTATGGTAGCACTATATTTATATGTTGTCAACCCAAACTAGCTTAGCAATACCATGTTCTATTTTATTTTCATTTTTCCATATTTAACAATAGAAATAACACCCTTGCAGAACCATGTAAAGGTGTAAAACCTTGACATGCATCTACAGGGGTGTTGTATATTAAACAAGCACTTAAGGCTAAGTGCATATAGATATTATATCATCTGAAACGCCTTCAATGCCTCCACAATAGCATCCTCTTTTTCTTTCGGACACTTGGGCTGTTTGGCATTTTCAGATTTGGGCTTATTATAATTCTCTCGCTCGATGATGCCGTACTTCTGCTTCACCTGTGCGATATAGAGGTTGGAAACCCTCAACTGATGATGTTCCCATACATGCTCCCGAATCTCGTTGTAAGTCGCCTTGCTCTCCGCAGCAGTCACATCCAGCTCCTCCATGCTGACGTCCACTTCGATGTGCCGCTCGACATTGAGTTTGGTCAAAAGGAGAACCGCTTCCACATGCTTCGTCCTCGGAAACAGATCCACAGGCTGGACCTTCTCGGTGCGGTAGCCTTGTGTTTCCAGCCACTTGGCGTCTCTTGCGGCGGTGGAGGGGTTGCAGCTGACGTAGACGACCCGGCGGGGGGACATGGCGACGACGGCGGAAAGGGTGGCCTCGTCACAGCCTTTGCGGGGCGGGTCGAGGACGATGACGTCGGGGTGGAGGCCCTCGGCGGCGAGCTGAGATGCGGCTTTGCCCGCGTCGGCGCAGAAGAAGCGGCTTCTGGCGGCGACGGCTTCGCCCATGCGGGCCGCGTTGGCCTTGGCGCTGTCGATGGCTTCGGGGACGATCTCCACGCCGATGAGTGAGCGGCAGCGGTCCACCATCGAAAGGCCGATGGTACCCATGCCGCAGTAGAGGTCCAGCAAAAGGTCGTCCGGCTGGAGCTGAGCGTATTCGGCGGCGATGCCGTAGAGCTGTTCGGCGGCGAGGGTGTTGACCTGATAGAACGACAGGGGGCCAAGCCGCACCGGAACGCCGCAGAGGGTGTCCTCGATGAAGCCGGGGCCGCAGAGGGTGTGGGTCTCTGTGCCCAGAATGACGTTGGTGTTCCTGGGGTTGACGTTCACGAGGACGGTGGCAATGTCCGGGAACTGTGCGGTCAGCTGCTCGACGAGTTCGGCGCTGTGGGGGAGCTTTGCTCGGGTGCAGACGATGCAGACCATGATCTGGCCGCTGTGCGCACCCCGGCGCAGGAAGATGTGCCGCACCAGGCCCTTGCCGGAAGCCTCATCGTAGGGCTGGATGCCGTGTGCACCGAAAAAGCTGCACAGTGCGTTGCCGATGTCGTTCAGGATGCCGGGCTGCAGCTTGCAGTCGGGGCAGGGGACGATGCGGTGGGTGCGTCCGGCGTAGAAGCCGATGCAGGGCACACCGTTCTTGTCGCGCCCGACCGGGAACTGGACCTTGTTGCGGTAGCGGTCCACTTCGGGAGAGGGGAGGGCGTCCAGCACCGGCACATCCAGCCCGCCGATGCGGCGGAACGCATCGACGACGTTTTCCTGCTTGGCCCGCAGCTCGGCAGCGTAATCCAGGTGCCGCAGGCTGCAGCCGCCGCAGGGGCCTGCCACGGCGCAGTCCACAGGGATGCGGTCCGGCGAGGGGGTGCGCAGGGTGTCCAGAATGCCGAAGGCATAGCGGCCGCAGTCCTTGACGATGCGGATGTCGGCTTCATCGCCGGGGGCGGTGCCGGGCACGAACACGGCCTCGCCGTCCGGCGAGTGTGCCACGCCGCTTCCGTCGTTGGAAAGCCGCTCGATGGTCAGGGTCAGCACCTGATTTTTCTGTAAGGCCATGGGGATTCTCCTTTTGTGGTGGGGTTATTCCGAGGCTTCGGGGGCGTCGGTCTGGGACGCCAGATACTTGCTGGGCGGCACGCCCTTGGCGCGCTTGAACACCCGCGAAAAATAGAACTGGTCAAAGAAGCCGACTGAGATGGCGACCTCGGCAATGGACAGGCTGCCCGCGCGCAGCAGCTTGCAGGCTTCGTTGATGCGGTATTCGGTCAGATAGTCGATGGGGCTTTTGCCCACATTCAGCATGAACACCCGGTAGAGGTGGCTGCGGGAGACTCCCACGCTCTTGGCCACATCGTCGATGGAGATATCGTGCGAGTAGTTGAACTGGATGTACTTGATGGCGTTCAGCACATACTGGCTCGAAGACGAGGTGTTGTGGGGTTTTGACTCGCTGGTCTCCTTCATCAGGGAGGAGATGAAGAGATAGAGGTAGCCCACCATGGCGGCCTCATCCTGGGGCTGAAGCCCGCGGGAGGAGTAGATGTTGGTCAGGGCCGTCCGCATCCCTTCGGGGTCGCTGGTGTGGTGGACGGGTCGCTCGTCTGTAAAAGGCAGCTGTGCGGCCAATTTGTGGGCACAGGCCCCATTGAAGCCCACCCAGCTGTACTCCCACGGCTGCTGCTCATCGGCCGTGTAGCGGATGAGCTGGCTGGGCCGGGCAAAAAAGAGGTCACCGGGGACCACCTCAAACGTATGGCCGCCCACCTCAAAGGTTCCCTTGCCGGAAACGACCAGATGGATGAGGTAATGGTCCCGGATGCCGGGGCCCCAGGTCTGGCCCGGAGCACACCGCTCCAGGCCGCAGTTAAAGATGGACAATTCGATGTTGTTGGTGTAATTCTGCTTGAAGGACTGTTTGTAAACGTCTGCCATGTGGCTCTCCTCCCATCCGCTGCATTCGTAGTTCCAGTATATCATAATTGAACCTGCAAATTCAACAAAAGTACATCTGAATCTTTGACTTTCGCGCCAAAATTTGTTTTTTTTCAAAATCAAATTGCAAAATGGGGACGCTTCGATTACAATAGAGTTATCTTTTACAAACAGACTGCGGGTTTTCTTTGGGGAGGAACAGCCATGGCGACCAGTATGCAGCTCAGACGGGAGATCCTGGCAGGCGGGCGTGACGCCGCACTTGCCGCACTGTATGGGGCAGACCCGGCGGTGTTGGCGCGGCAGCGGCAGCGCTACGCGGACGCGCTGGAACAGTTCGAACGATACTTCGGGCCGGGCCGGCAGGTGCACATCTACTCGGCACCGGGGCGGGCCGAGCTGGGCGGCAACCACACCGACCACCAGCACGGCTATGGTCTGGCGGCAGCTGTGATGCTGGACCTGATCGCCGTGGCGTCCCCCAGTGACGACGGCTTCATCCGGGTGAAATCCCGCGGGTTCAACAAGCTGGACGTCATCGACCTGAGCGAGGCAGAGCCGCAGGACGGCGAGAGCACCCATTCGGCCAGCCTCATCCG
>SFNC01000138.1 GCA_004554255.1 Bacteroidales bacterium | reverse complement strand
AATGGCTTCTCAGCCAAGTACTTCTCAATATATTCATCCTGAATCGGCGATTTGCGTTGATTGATGAGTGATACCTTCTCAGGAATTACATCGACAGCAGCGACGTGATTGTGTTGTGCCAATAGCGTAGCAATGCTTAGGCCAACATAACCTGTACCGGCTACTGCGATATTATATTGTCGTTCCACAATTGAAAATTATTGGCAATTTTTAAATCATTTCCTGCGCGGCAGGGTGGACAGGGTGGCGGCGAGGGAGGGGGAGGGGGTGTGGGAGAGGAGGTCAAGGGCTATGTCTATGTATTCGAGAAGGATTTCGCGTTCTTCGATGTCGCGGTAATTCTTGTGGCGGTTGATGAGCGCGGCGAGTTCTTCGGGGGTGTAGCTCTTTGTGCGGTCGGGGTATGTCCTTGCGCTGTCGGGGTATGTCCTTGCGCTGTCGGGGTCTGGCTTGTCGGCGGCGGGGTTGCTCTTTGCGGTGGCGGGGGATGGCTTGGGGGCGGCGGTGACGGGCAGGGAGAGGAGGATGGAGAGGTTGTCTAATTCGTTGTGATAGGTGGCGACGCAATAATCTATTTGCAGCTGTTCTTCGCGATCGGCGGCTTTGCGGGTCATCATTTCCCTGACGATGCGTCCTTCGTAATAGAATGTGTCGGGCTCGCGGCCTTCGGCCTTTCGGCGGTTGTGTCGGGCAGGCCAACCGCGATACAGGTCGTACAGCTCGCGGATGGACATGGTGGACAAATCGGCGGCTTCGGTGTGGCTTTCCGGCAGTTCGTAGAGGTCTTCGGGCGACTGAATGCACTTTCTGGCAATGAGTTCGCCTACCACTTTCTTGAGCCGTGAGGCGCATTTGCGTGTCAGCGAGAGGTGCTGACGGTCGAGCGTGGTGCTGGCATAGTCGCCCACTTCCGAGAGAATCCGGCCGAGCGTGAGGAGTTCGCCCGTGGGGGAAGCGGCGGTCACCCGGTAGTCCATTATTCGTGAGGGGAGTGCTGAAAGCATGGCTGAAAGCGATTATTTGATAATCTGTATATATTCCGGCGCGACTTCCACGGCTGCGGCCACCAGGTCGGGCAATTCCACTATCAGGCGGCGTTTGCGCATCCCTTTGACCGACAGCAGGCGACCCTCGTAGGAGTCGAGCATTCCGCCGACGATGCGCACCCGCTGGCCATACATATTCCGGGTGAGTTCGCCGGGGGAATAGTAGATGGGGGTGTCGGTCTGCCTGACGGCGAGGATGAAGCGGTCCATTTCCGTATCGCGTACCGTCATCGGCTCGTTTTGCGTTTTGCCGAAGAGGAAACGGTACTGGAGCATCGGATTTTTCTGCACATATGGGTCAAGGCGCTCCTTTGCTTCGTGCACGAAGAGCAAGTCCTGAATCACCGGCACCTGGCGGCGCTGACGGCGGCCGCCGATGGTCATTATCATCTGCGTCATCGGGGTAAACACCTCCAGACCTGCGTCCGACAGCTCGTGCAGGGCCAGCCGGTTGGCGTTTCTGCGCTTCAGATCGCGCATCACGAACCATTGTTTTGCGGGGGTGTCCATTGGGGTGGTGCCGGAAGCTACAGGCAATTCTTCAAGTCCTGCCTGCACCAGAAAACATCTGACTTACAAGCAGTTGTACCTGTAGACCAAAAAGAAAGAGGTTTTTTCATCATTGCGCTGCACCTCTTTTTGACAGCCATTATTCACCTTCCGGGGCTCCGTAGCCTTCGGGAAGATATTGCATCAGTTTCTCTCGTAGAAACTGCATTTGCGACTGCAAATTTACACAATTTATTGGATATAACCGCATTTAGAGTTAAGGAAATTTAGAAAGTGGCTCACGGTGAAGCTTTTCTGAGGAGCTTTCGCCAAACATATATTTAGCGAAAATATCGGTAATAATGCAGGCTGTATGCTGTCATTCAATCAGTTTTGCCAATGTGCAAGTTTCTACGAGAGAGACTGATGCTTGCGCAAAACATCCCCGCCCACACATCTCAGCGCTTATTTTTCCGGCGGTCCATCAGCTTTATTATGTCGCTGTTGGCCTTGTCGACCGACGCGGTGTCGAGCGAACGCAAGTATATCAGGGTAGTTTTCTCCGAGTCGTGCCCCATAGCCTTGCTTATCGTCGACAGCGGTACCTTGTTTGACAGCGCTATGCTGGCCCAGGCGTGACGGGCCACGTAAAGCGTGAGCTTCGTGTCAAGGCCAAGCATTTTCCCCACTTTCTGCAGATTACGGTTCACCCGGTAGTAGGCATTGATACACTGCTGCTCCACGTCGGCGTCCTCATCCCTGATGATGGGGAGAAGGAAAGATGTGCCGCTCGCACCGATGGCGGCGATAGTCCGGCGAATCTCCGGCTCAATGCGCACTATTATCTGCTGCCGCGTCTTGCGCCGGAAATAGGTAATCGCGCCGCCCCTGACGTTGCTCTTTTTAAGAAAAGCAATGTCGACAAACGACATCCCGCGGGTGTAGAACGCAAACATAAACACGTTGCGCGCAAAGTCGAGCGCCGGATATCTCTGCAGGTCGACATCCCGAATCCTGCGGATGACATCGAGCGTGACGGCCCGTTTGGCCGTCTTATCCACACCCATATAGACGTGCCTGAAGGGGTTGCGCGGCACCACGATATCCTCCTCAACGGCCCGGTTTACAATCGCCCGCAGATTGCGCATATAAAAAGAAGTGGAATTTCGGCACAGTCCCCGCCTGCGCATAAACTCCTCAAAGCCAAGGATGAAGGTCGAGGATAAATCCCTCCAGGCCACATCCTTGCCGCCCGTATAACGCAAAAGGCTGTTCACCGTGGCGCTGAACCGCTTTACGGCTGACCGCTTGCCGATCCTGCGCATATCCTCAATCAGCCTGCGGGCGAACGCCACCACGCCCCCGCTCCGCCCCTCATCGCGGAAGTGGGGGGCGGCAACGCGGGAATGGGTGTTGGAAGCGCGGGAATGGGTATGGCTGACGCGGGAATGGAGGTCATTATCGCCCTTAACCGCCGCCGGCCTGAACGTAATATAAGCCGGTTTGAATTTAACAGTGGATGGACTGAGCGCTACGGTAACCGGATTGAACGTAACGTTAGACGGTATGAATTTTAGTATTATCGAAGCCATTGATTTTGAGTTATATAAATAATGAAAGGGCACGACCTGATTGGCCGCGCCCTTATGGTCGAAGGAGCAAGTCGCTATATATTAACGTATAATATTATCCCCTTTCGCAATCATCGGCCCCACTCCGCCAAAAGTCTTCATCGCTAATCGCTCCCTTTATTCCCAAAGCCTTCTTTTTCTGCTCAAAGCGCAGAAGATGTCTGGTGATTTTGCATTGGATGGTCGCGCGACAAATATAATCGATTGTGATATGCTCTAATTTCGGGGAAAACAGTAAATTTTCTGGCGGAACGGGGTACGCTCGTGCCGACCACAAACAGAACTGACAAAAAGATATGAAACGTATTATTTTCGCACTATTCTGCACCATTATGCTCAGCGCTCAGGCCGCCGACTGGCAAAGCAGCTGGTACAAGCCCACGCATCAACAGCAGCAAACTCAGCAGCGCTCCAACCAGAGCAATGGTTACAGCAGTTGGTACAACCCGAATGCTCCCCGCCCCAACACCAATAATGGCGCCGTTACGATGGAGCAATACAGCCGAACCTTTAACGATGGGGCAACCTTCTCCGGTTATGTGGAGAAAGTCGGCGGATCAGTGCTCCGCTACAGAGGCTCCATAAAATACCCTAACGGCGACATCGCCATCGGCGCCTGGAATCCCCCGTGGGCGCCCGTATCCGACCACGAATCCCACCGGGCTTCCGACCATACACGCTGGAAATTTTGAAACGACGGAAGGGATAATGGTTGGTGATCTCGCAGTCAATAGCAAAATTGCAGACCGCGCGGAGATTACGCATATTGATGGCGCGGGCATTAGCCGATGGAGCTGTAAGAGCCATAAATTCATCAAAGTCCATCAGCCATTCCAGGTCGATGTCCTCAAATTTAAGGGTTTTGAAATCTTCCTCCGTGAGGTGAGCTTTGATACGGTTGTAGGTAGTGCAATAGATTTCCTTCGTGCGAGGATTTTTCTTGTGGGCGATGAAACGCTCGAACACCTTTGCAACTGTGTTCTGATCTTCTTCGGGCTTGGCGGGTTTTACGTCCTGGGGATTGATGACGGACTGAATGTGGTCGCGTATCTGGACCGCGCTCATATCGGCGAGCTTGCCCTCGTCGGCCAGTTT
>SFNC01000032.1 GCA_004554255.1 Bacteroidales bacterium | reverse complement strand
TTGTCGCAAAAGCAAAGTAACCATTTAGGGCTGACTCCTGCAATAGGTGCCAGCCCTAATTTTTTAGATTCTAAAAAAGTTTAGCGGACAGTAATAATATCGTCTTGTGGTCAGAGAGTTGAGGGCATAAGAATGTATGGGCAGGGAGCTTTCATGCGTACGGGGGTGTCGCGGCGCAGCTTGTCGGTGAGTGTTACGGCCTCGCTGAGGTCGGTATATGCGGCTGCCACTACGTAATAGTATGGTTCGGGTGTCTGTACGATGAATGCGCCGGGGTATCCGCCCTCCTTAAATCTGTCGCGGATGGAGCGGGCGTTGAGCAGCTGCTTGAATTCGGCGATTATCACGCAGTACTTTTTAAGTTGCTCATTGAGAGCGCCTTCGTTCTTCACTACCCACACGCGGGTGGTTTTAACGTTGACGGTGTCGTTCTCGTTGAAAGCGGGGACTTCTTTGATTTCGCGGCGGTATCTGCCGTATATTGTTTCGTTGAAGTCTGTCCGTGTGGAGTCGCGTGCCATGGCGCGCTCGTATGCGGCGCGGTAGTTTTTCTCGGACGGTTTGCACGACCATATTCCCAGGCCCATGAGGGCAATCAGCAGGTATAATATTTTTTTCATGTGTATAGTTGTTTTAATATCAACGTTTTCCGCGGGTTCCAAGTTCAATGACTTCAAGGTCGTGCGGGCGGCCCCGGTCAATGTGGAATCTGATGATTGTTCTTACCTTCTGCCATCCCTGGTTGCCGGCGGCGCCGGGGTTTATGTACAGCAGGGAGAGCCTGTCGTCGTACATGACGCGAAGGATGTGGCTGTGTCCGGCCACGAAAATGTCCGGGTTCACGGCGCGGAGAGCGGGCATAATCCCCGGGGCGTATTTTCCGGGGTATCCGCCTATGTGGGTGAGCATTACCTTGGCGCCGTTGCAGTCGAATACCAGCCTCTCGGGGCACATACGCCGCACGAGGCCTCCGTCAATGTTTCCGGAAACGGCTCTTACCACGGGCCCTATGCCCTGCAGCCACTTAAGAGTTTCCTCGTCGCCGATGTCTCCGGCGTGCCATATTTCGTCGCAATCGCGCAGGTATTCGGCAACGTGTCCGTCGCAGAGGCAATGTGTGTCAGAAAGGACTCCTATCAGCATAAAAGTTTCGGGTGAATAGCAAAAATGGCGGCTTATCGGGCCGCCATTTTTGCTTATTTTACGTTGATTTTCTTTGCAATTTCTTTGGGGATGGCGTCTTTGTGAACAACGATGCCCATGGTTTTGGCGAGGAAGAACGGCTCAGAGACGTAGATGAAGCCGTGGTATTTTTGGTTGGTGTCCCAGGAGTTTTTAACCTTGTAGTATCGGTTTCCGTTCTGGTCCTTTGCGATGCCCACGATTTCCATGCCGTGGTCGTCGGTAGTAGTCTGATTGTCAAACATCTGCTGGCGTGATTCCTGAGTTATTTCTTCCTCGGGGACGGGGCCGTTGAAGCCGTATTTGTCGTTCTGGCGTTCTTTGTCGCTGAGGGTTGTCCAGCGAGCGAGTTCGGTGCCATTCATGTCGCCTTCGGTCTTGCCTTTGGGCATGAGTGCAACGCCGTCTTTCCATTTGAATCCGCCTTCGCTGACGTCAGCCGCCCAGTTTACGGGATAGCCGTTTTCGAGGGCGTTGTCCACTATAGCCTTCAGCTCGTCCAGCTTCACATTCTTATAAGCACCGTTCAGCCAGTTGTCGGGAACTTCCAGTACAAACTCCTGGTAGAAAGGATGATGAGTGAAGGAGGTGACAGCGACATAGTCCTCGGGTTTGATGGGGAGCGATGCGGCAAAGCTCATGGGAGTGTATTTTTTGCCCTTGTAGGTGAATTCCCTGGGGAGCTCGCCGAGGTAAGCGTCGAGCACGCCGTTCAGCGCGCGCTTCCAGGCTGTTGAAATCTTACCGTCTTTTTTCTTGATGACAGTTCCGAGCATACCTGCCATAATGCCTTCCATCTCGTAGTGGCAGTGCTTGTCCTGGCCGTAGTTGAGGCCGGTGTAAACCTCCTCGGGCACGGCGCCGAAGTTTTTGATGGCCCAGAGGACGTCGATCAGCGAGCCGCCCTGCGCGAAATTCACCTGGCCGTAGTTACGGACAAAGCGGTCGGCCTTGGCGTCGTAGCAGTGATAGACGGTGTACATCTCGGAGAGGTCAAGGCTGTCTCCGCCCTGACGCATGATTTCGTCCTCGATGAACGAAGTGCCGGCGAAGCACCAGCACGTTCCGGATTTGTTCTGGTCCTTGACCGAAGTAGTCTTAACAGTTTTCACATCAGTGAACTGGAAGCCCTTTACAGAGTCGCTTTCGGCGACATCAGACTCCATGAAAGCACCGGCGTTGGCGCACAAGGCTGTCATAACGGCAGCCGACAGCATAACGAAATGTTTCATATATAGGTAAGTAGTTGTTAAAAATCGGTAAAAATATGCGTCAAAGATACGAAATATTCCATAAAAAAGCAAATGTGGATAAAATTTGGGGTGGGGAATGGTACAAGGGACTGAACATGGGGTAATTGAAAGGAAATTTTTTGTACCTTTGCAGAAAAATAAAGGCGAAAATGAAGATAGGCGAAATAGACCTGGGCGAGCGCCCTCTGATGCTTGCCCCGATGGAGGATGTAACGGATGCGTCCTTTCGTCTGATATGCAAGGAGTTAGGCGCGGACATGACGTATTCGGAGTTTGTCAGCGCCGATGCTTTGGTGCGCAATATCGCCGCAACTACGCGCAAGCTTGAAATCAAGGCCGCCGAACGCCCGACGGCCATACAGATTTACGGCCGCGAGGTGGACCCGATGGTGGAGGCGGCGAAAATCGTCGCCGAGGCGGGTCCGGATGTCATAGACATAAACTTTGGCTGTCCCGTCAAGAAGGTTGCCGGCAAGGGCGCCGGTGCCGGAATGCTGCGCAATATCCCGCTGATGCTTGAGATAACCCGCGCCGTGGTGCGTGCCGTTTCTCTGCCGGTGACGGTGAAGACGCGTCTTGGCTGGGACTGCAACAATAAGATAATAGTGGAGCTTGCCGAGCAGCTGCAGGACTGTGGCATACAGGCACTTACCGTGCACGGGCGCACGCGGTCGCAGATGTATACCGGCGAGGCCGACTGGGAAATGATAGCGCGTGTCAAGGAGAATCCGCGGCTGACAATCCCGGTAATCGGCAACGGCGACATCACTACTCCGGACCAGGCCCGCGAAGCCTTCAGCCGCTATGGCGTGGACGGTGTGATGGTGGGCCGCGCGTCCATAGGCTGTCCGTGGATATTCCACGATATGCGCCAGGGGCTGGACAGTGCCGACGGCACGTGGACGCCTCTGCCGTTGCATGAGCGTTTCGCGCTGTTGCGCCGGCAGATAAACGAGAGCATACAGCGCATAGACGAGTATCGCGGGATACTGCACATACGCCGGCATCTGGCGGTTTCGCCGCTGTTCAAGGGCATCCCGTCGTTCCGCGAGACGCGTATCGCGATGCTCCGGGCCGACACCAAGGATGCGCTTATGGATATAATTGACGCTACGGAGCGCCGCCTTGCAAATGAATCGGCCGGATGACGGCCGCAAAATAACAAAACAGAATAATCAAAACTTACAAATATTTGGATATGAAACGTGTACTATTCTCTCTGATTGCGTTTATGGCTGCTGTCGCCGGCATGGCACAGCAGAAATACAATGTCGATGTAAAGGATTTCGGCGAACTCAAGGTTATGGACGGCATCAATGTGGTGTGGAAATGCAGTGCCGACTCGGCCGGCATGGTTTCATTTACTGCCGACCCCGACATGGTTCCCAACATCCTGCTCAGCAATAACAAGAATCAGCTGAAAGTGGCCCTGCAGGACACCGACTTTCCGATGAAACGCATACCGGTGATAACGGTGTATTCCAACTTCCTGAGCAAGGCCGAGAATTCGGGCGACTCGACGCTGACCCTTATGACTCCGCCGCCGTCGGCCGAGATAAAGTTGCGCGTGGTAGGCAACGGCCGCATAGTTGCGCACGGACTGCACTCCACAACTGTTGACGCCAAGGTGGACACCGGCCGCGGCCAGATAGTGCTGCACGGAGTAGCCCAGTGGCTGAAACTGCGCACAGCGGGGTCCGGCAATATTGAGGCCGCCAATCTGCAGGCAGATTTCGGCGCCTTCACCGTAGTTGGCACCGGAAATATTGACTGCTGGATAACACGCGAGCTCACCATTAAGGGCCTTGGCTCGGGCAAAGTTTATTGCAAGGGCAAACCCAAAATCAAGAACCGCACATTGGGAACCGTAAGGGTAATTGACATAGAGTAACTGCGACCGTTACACATTATTATATATAGGCGATGACATCAGACCTGAAGCTGCGGACAGCCCGCTCACTGAAGTGGAATGTGATAGACAGGCTGTCGCAACAGGTGCTGTATGCCGTCACCGGAATAGTACTGGCACGCGAGCTGACACAGGCCGACTTCGGACTTGTCGGCGCCGTGCTTATTTTTCAGGCCTTCGCCAATCTGCTGGTGGACAGCGGATTCTCGTCGGCACTGATACAGCGCAAGAATCCCACGCGTCTTGACTACTCGTCGGTGCTGTGGTTCAACCTGCTTGTCGCCGCGGCGCTTTATATAGTGCTGTGGTTCTGCGCGCCCCTGATAGCGTGGTGCTTCGAGAACGACCAGCGTCTGATACCGCTGTCGCGTGTCATGTTCCTGTCTTTTATCCTGAACGCGTCGGCGATAGTGCAGACAAACCGCTTCATGAAAGAGATGAACGTTCGGCCGGTCGCCATCAGCAACGCCATAGGCCTCGGCGCCGGCGCGGTGGTGGGCATCACTATGGCCGTGACGGGGTGGGGAGCCTGGGCGATAGTGTGGCAGACGATAGTTTCGGCGGCGGTAAAGTCGCTGATACTGTGGGCGGTAAGCCGCTGGTTGCCGCTGATGAGGATGTCGTGGCCGGCACTGCGCTCGTTTATGTCCGTGGGTCTGGGCATGATGTTCACCTCCTTCCTCAATACAGTGTTCCTGAATCTGTATTCCTTCTTTATCGGCAACAGGGTGGGCCTTGTGTCCCTGGGTTACTATACGCAGAGCGACAAGTGGAGCAAACTGGGCATAGCCTCTCTGAGCCAGGTGCTTACGTCGACCTTCGTTCCGGCCTTGTCCGGCGTGCAGGACGATGCCCCTCGCTTCCGCAACATGGTGCGCAAGATGAACCGCCTGACGGCATACCTGCTTTTCCCGGCCATGTTGGGGCTTGCGGCACTGGCCACGCCAATATTCCATACACTTTTCGGCACCAAGTGGGATGCCTCGATACTGCTGTTTCAGATATTGCTGATACGCGGAGTCTTTGTGGTGCTTAACGGACTGTACGGCAACTACATGCTGGCCCTCGGCCGCAGCCGTGCGATAGTGGCGATGGAGATAGTGCGCGATGTCGCGGCGATAATCGCCTTGGCCGTCACGTTCCCGTATATGGCCATGGAAACTGCCGACGACCCGGTTTTCGGCATCACAATATTGCTTTACGGACAGCTCGCGGCCACATTCCTGGCGTGGGTTGTGGCAGTGGTGACCGTCTCGCGTCTCACCGGAATACCGTCCCGTAATTACATCGCCGACTGCCTGCCGTACGTGGCGCTGACACTGCTGTCGCTCGTCCCCGTGCATTTTATCCTTTCCGCCGACATCCCGGCGTGGCTGACACTCGCCACCGCAGCTGCCGCCGCCCTTGTCGTGTACATCGGCGCTAACGCCGTGACACACAGCCGCATACAATCCGACGTAATCTCCTACTTCCGCGGCCGCCTGAAATAACAGAAGGAACAAATAGCAAAAGCGGGACGGCGAAGGGCTGTCCCGCTTTTGCGTGTATGGCGGTGGGGTTGTCAGAAGCCGAAGACCTCTTCGGGGGTGAGGATTACAACTTTGCCGAGGCTGCGGAGCTTGTCAAGGTCAAGGTCCTTGATGTCGCCGAGGATGGCGTAGATGTATTTGCCGTCTTTCACGTGCTCGCGCTGGAACTTGACGATGTCCTCGAGTGAGGTATTCTGCAGGCTGTCGAATACGCGCTTGTTCATGTCGTAGTCAATGCCCTTGTCCCGGTTGTTGATGTATACCCAGGCGATGTCGCGTTTTTCGGTGCGGTCGGTGCGTAGACGTCCGTCAATGCCGTCTTTTGCGAGCACAAAGGCGTTTTCGCTGCGGGGCATGTCGTTGATGATGTCCAGGAAGGCGTCAATGGCATCGCCCATCTTGTCGTTCTGGGTTGCGATGAATGTGGAGAACGTGTAGGGGTTGTCCTTTCGCTCCGGCGCGGAGAGGTATGCGCTTGCGGTGTAGGCGAGCGAGCGGCTCTCGCGCATTTCCTGGAAGACGATGGCATTCATGCCGCCGCCGAAGTACTCGTTGTAGAGGTATCGGGCGGGTTCGATGTCCGGGTTGTAGTTCTCGTCCTTGGTGGAAAGCATAGTCATGTACAGCTGCTTGGAGTCGTAGGGGGCGAGGTAAATCACGGTCTCGTCTGTGACGGGAGCCTTGAATTCCACGCGTTCGGGGACATCCAGGAGGGTTGCGGGGATGTGGTGGTGCTTGTCCAGCGAAGCAACCAACTCTTTCTCGGAAGCCGGGCCGTAGTAGATGACGCTGTGCTTGTGGTTGCCGATAGCTTTTGCGGCGGCCACAACATCTTCGGGCTTCACCTGTCTGATTTGCTCGGGGGTGTAGGAGGTTACAAAGGCGGGATTCTTCTCGTTGCCGCCGTATCTTGCGTAACCTGAGAGCTTGCGGAAGCTGGTCTGCTGGCTGTCCTTGCCCATGTTGAGGGCGTGGATGTATGTGTCCACGAAGGTCTTCCATGCCTCCTTGTCAGGCACGGCCTCGCGCATAAACTTCTCGTAGAGCTCCAGGGCCTTGTCCATGTTCTCGGCCAGTCCGCGAATCACGACGTACGAGCGGTTTGTGCCGGTGGATACCATGTACGAGCATGCCAGCTTATAGAACGCCTCCTTGACCTGTGCGGCGGTCATGTCGGCGGTGCCGAGCTTGTCGATGTACTCGCTGACGAGGCCGAGTTCATTCTGGTTGGCCTTGCCGTAGTCGTAAACGAAGGTGAGCTGGAAGAGGTCGTTGATGCTGTTGTGGTTATAGTAAACGGGAATGCGGCCGTCTTTTGCCGAAGTGATGACGAGGTCCTTGGAGAAGTCCACGAATACAGGTTCGATGGGCTTGACCTTAGAAGCCTGAATCTCTTTGAGGAAGTCGCTGGTCATGTCGCGGTTGGTGACGATGGGTGTGATTGCCGGCTTGGAGATTTTCAGCTGGGTTGTGTCCTTGCCCTGGCGTTTGTACACGGCGGCATAGTTTTCGGCACCGAGATAGCGGTTTGCAACGCGTACGATGTCGGCTTTGGTGATATTGTCCAGAGAGTTGAATTCCTTGACGAGGTCCTCCCAGGGCTGGCCGTTGACGAAGGCGTCCACGTAGTAGTTTGCGCGCTGCTCGTTGCTCTCGAAGCTGCTCTGGATGTCTTTTTTGGTGTTGTTTATGACGGCTTTCACGAGCTCGTCGGAGAACTCTCCCTTGCGCAGTTTGTCAACCTGTTCAATGAGTAGCGAGCGGACCTCGTCCAGCGACTGTCCCTCGCCGGGGACACCGGCCATGATGAACATGCCCTGGTCGGCGAGCGGGTAAACGAAGCAAGCCGAGCTGAGCATCTTCTGGGGCAGGTTTACGTTCAAGTCCAGCAGACCGCATTCGCCGTTGTTCATTACCTCGGCGAGCATCTGCAGCAGGAGGGCGTCATCGCTTTTTGCCTCGGGCGTGCGCCATGCCATGTACAGCGAGGGCGATTCCTGGCCCATGACCTCTGTTACGGCGGGGCTGGTGAGCTCGGCCTCAGGGGCGACCTCCAGGAGGGGGACATTGGGGTTGGGCTTCATGTCGCCGAAGTATTTTTCGATGATGTCCACCATGTAGTCGGGGTCGAAGTCACCGCTGAGGCAAATGGCCATGTTGTTGGGGACATACCAGGTGTCGTGCGCCTTTTTGATGTTGGTGATGGAGGGATTCTTCAGGTGCTCCTGGCTGCCGAGGATGGTCTGTTTTCCGTAGGGATGGTTCTTGAATAGTGCGGCCATCAGTGCGTCGAAGCATTTTTCGTTGTCGCGGGTGAGGCTCATGTTCTTTTCCTCGTAGATGGTCTCCAACTCGGTGTGGAAGCCGCGGAGGATTGGGGATTTGAAGCGGTCGGCCTGAATTTTTGCCCAGTTTTCTATCTGGTTTGAGGGGATGTCCTCTACGTAGCAGGTGACGTCGTAGCTGGTAAAAGCGTTGGTGCCGATGGCACCGATGGCGCCCATCAGCTTGTCGTACTCGTTGGGGATGGCGATTTTGGACGCCTCGTAGCTCACCGAGTCGATGCGGTGGTATATGTTTGCGCGCTCGGTGGAGTCGGTGGTGCGGCGATATACCTCAAAGAGCTGTTCAATCTCGTTGAGCAGGGGCTCCTCGGCGGCGTAATTGCTTGTGCCGAAGTTCTTTGTGCCCTTGAACATCAGATGCTCGAAGTAGTGTGCGAGGCCTGTTGTCTCGGCGGGGTCGTTCTTGCCGCCGACGCGCACGGGGATGTAAGTCTGGATGCGCGGTTTTTCGTTGTTTACGGTCATAAAGACCTTCAGGCCGTTGGGGAGAGTGTACTGCAGTGTCTGCAGCGGGTCGCCGTCTACGGTCCGGAACTGATGGCGGTAGCCCATTGCGCCGACGGCAACGGCCAAAGCCAGCAGAAGATTCAGAGTTCTCTTCATTTATGTTGATATTTAATTATTTCCACGGCAAAAGTACACATTATTTATAATAGGAGGCCTATTATTTGGTAAAAAAACGAAGAAAAGGCAAGGAAAACAGTAAAAAGACTATGCGCCAAAGAATTATTTTCATAAAAATATGGAAAAGGGCAAAAAAATAGGTGCGAATTCTTTGTCAGTTTACAAATAATCCGTACCTTTGCAGGCCATTACTTTTTTGAGGGCGTCTTACCAGCGTCCCGCTCAACCGTAATTGATAATAATAAAACTCGCTATAAGACAATGAAAAAAGACATTCATCCCTCCAACTACCGCGAAGTGGTGTTCAAAGACATGTCTAACGACGAAATCTTCATCACCCGTTCCACCGTCGCATCACGCGAAACCATCGAAGTAGACGGCAAAGAGTACCCCCTGGTAAAGCTTGAAATCACCAGCTCTTCTCACCCGTTCTTCACCGGTAAGCAGAAACTGGTTGACACCGCCGGCCGCGTAGACAAGTTCATGAGCCGTTACGGCAACCGCCACAAAAAATAATCTGCGCAGCAGATAAACGGCATCAACAGAGGATGGCCCCGCAGGGAGCCATCCTCTGTTGATGTATTAGGTATTAGTGATGAGTTATGAGGTGACTTATAAATCTTATAGGACATATAATATATGTGGGGTGTTTTTATAAAAAGTGTTAACGGGTGTAGGTGTGTCAAAAAAAAGTTGTACCTTTGTCGTCGGGTAAGTCCTACACGACCAGCTCGCTTTGAATCCCCCAGGTCTTGACCGAAGCAAGGGTGTTAGCTTGAGCGGTGCGATGTAGTAAGCTTACCCTTTTTTGTTTGCTTACTTATCCAAAATGTCCGGAAATGACTTTTAAGATATTAATGTCGGCTGTGGCGGTATCGGCCTTGCTTGCCGGTGCCTGCGGCAACAAGACGGCGTCGGCAGCGGCAGACGTGGAGCCGTCGGCCGACACGCTCAGTGTTCCCGAGTTCAGCGCCGATAGTGCGTACGCATACGTGGCGTGGCAGTGCGCGGCAGGTCCGCGAGTGCCCGGCACGCAGGCGCATGCCGCCACCGCGGCGTGGCTTGAGGGGAAGCTGCGGGAGTTCGGCGCCGACACGGTGATTGTTCAGACCGGCGACGCCCTTGACGCCGACGGCAAGCACGTCCCCATCCGAAATATTCTGGCGCAGTATAACGCCGGCGCCACGGAGCGGCTGCTGTTGCTGGCACATTACGACACTCGTCCCCGGGCCGATGAAGACCCTGACCCACAGGCGCATAACACCCCGATAGACGGTGCCAACGACGGCGCCAGCGGCGTTGGCGTGCTGCTGGAGGTGGCCAGGCAGCTGGGGATGCAGAATCCCGGCTACGGTGTGGATATTCTGATGACGGACGCCGAGGACAGCGGCAAGTCGGCGCCTGACGGCGCTGATGCCGAGACGCGCGCCAAGTATGACGACTCGTGGTGCCTCGGTACGCAGTATTTTGCGCGGAATCTGCCGTATGCGGCGGGAAAGAAGCCGTCGCAGGCCATCCTGCTGGACATGGTGGGCGGCCGCAATGCGGTGTTCCCGCGCGAGTACTTCAGCGAGCAGGCCGCCCCGGGTGTGGTGCAGCGAATCTCCGATGCCGCCGCCAAGGCCGGAGTCGCTGACCGTTTCCCCACGATGGTGGGCGGAGCTGTCAACGACGACCATCTGCCGCTGATTGCCGCGGGCATTCCTGCCGCCGACATCATTGAAATCGGGCATCCGCAGACGCGCTCGTTCAATCCCACCTGGCACACACTCGCCGACAATATTTCCAATATAGACGCCGCGACACTCGGTGTTGTGGGCTCCGTAATCCTTACATTAATTTACGACAAATGACTATTAACGAGAAACAACAGGAAATAGTAGAGGAATTCGACGGTCTGGACGACTGGATGGACCGCTATGCCACGATAATCGACCTGGGCGCACAGCTGGCTCCCATCGCTGCCGAGGACAAGACCCCGCAGCACCTGATAGAGGGCTGCCAGAGCCGAGTATGGGTTGTGGCAAAGCTTGACGACGAAGGCCGCATGCGGCTCAGCGCCGACTCGGACGCCAGCATCGTAAAAGGCATAATAGCCATGCTGGTGGACGTGCTGGACGGCCACACACCGCAGGAAATTCTGGACGCCGACCTGCACTTCATAGACGACATCGGCCTGAGCGAGCACCTGTCGCCGACGCGCTCCAACGGTCTGCTGGCGATGATAAAGCAGATAAAGCTTTATGCTCTCGCTTTCAAAGAATTATCCGGCCGGAAATAAACATATACAATATTGTTGTAAATACAGCGTTCTGTATTAATAAAAATATCCCTCCCCAAGCATGAAAAAAACACTGTCATACGCACTTATCGCCGCGGTGATAGCCGGGTGCGGCATCGCTGCCAACAGCAAGACCACCAAAGCCGACATACAGCGCAACCTAATGGTATTCAACGAGATATATAAAGAGTTGCAGACCAATTACGTGGATACCCTTAACGCGCAGAAGAACATCCGTGTGGCCATTGACGCCATGCTTGGCAACATAGACCCGTACACCGAGTTCTATACCGAGGACGAGCAGGACAAGATAAACTCCGTGTCGTCGGGCGAGTACGGCGGCATCGGGTCGGTGGTGATGCGCCGCGACAGCGTCGTTGAGTTCTCATCGCCGCGCTGGGGCACCCCGTCGCGCAACGTGGGCATCCATCATGGCGACATAGTGCTGAAAATTGACGACACCGACATCACCAAAGATGTGAATATTGAGGACGTAAGCTCGCGTCTGCGCGGCCAGCCCGGCACCGAGGTGCGCGTAAAAGTACGTCGCCGCTGGTTGCCGGAAGGCAGTGACTCCATCCTGGACTTCAACATTGTCCGCCAGTCCATAAAAATAGAGCCCGTGCCGTATTACGGACGCCTTAAGGACAATGAATCAATAGGTTACATAAACGTCACCACCTTCAACGAGAACACTGCGTCGGACTTCCGCAAGGCGCTCGAGAACCTGCGTTCCGCCGGCAACCTGAAGGGCCTGGTGATAGACCTCCGCGACAACGGCGGCGGCATCCTGGACGGCGCGGTGGCCCTGGCCTCCAACTTTGTTCCGCGCGGAACCAGCATTGTGACAGTGCGTTATCGCGACCCCAAATCTACCAAAACATACAAGACAACGACCAACCCGATAGAGCCGGACCTGCCACTGGTGGTGCTGGTGAACAGCAACACGGCGTCGGCCTCCGAGATCTTCAGCGGAGCGCTGCAGGACCTGGACCGCGCGGTGATAGTGGGCGAGCGGTCGTACGGCAAAGGCCTGGTGCAGAGCGTGCGCCCGGTGCCTTATAACGGGCTGATGAAGATAACCACCGGCCGTTACTACATCCCCAGCGGCCGTCTGATTCAGTCCATAGACTATAGCCACCGCAACCCCGACGGGACTGTGGCGCGCACGCCCGACTCGCTGACCAACGTCTTCCACACCCGCGTGGGTCGTGAGGTGCGCGACGGCGGCGGTATTACCCCGGACGTAAAAGTGAAGCTCCCCGACGGTAACCGCCTGCTGTACAATATTGTGGCAGACAACTGGGTTTACGACTTCGCCAACCGTACCGCCAACAACATGGCCGGTCCCGACGCCGATACCTGGCAGGTTTCCGACTCGCTGTTCACGGCGTTCAAGTCCTTCATAGACCCCGCGCGGTTCAAGTACGACCGCGCCTCCGACGCCGGAATCAAGTACATGCGCGATGCCGCACGCATAGAGGGCTACGAGAGCCCCGAGGTGCTGGCGGCCATAGACTCGCTGGAGCGCCTGATGAAGCACGACTTGCAGCACGACCTGGACTTCAACCGCAAAGAAATTGAGGAATATCTTGACAATGAACTGTCTACGCGCTGGTACGATGATGCCACGGTGATTCGTCGGTCGCTCCGCGACGATCCGTATATCCGCGAGGCCGTGAACGTACTCGCCGACCCGCGGCAATACGGCGTATTGCTGTCAAAACCCAAGGAAGATGGCAAGTAAACCGTTGCTTTTAAGCGAATTAAGCAAACACTTCATGACTCCCGAGCGCAAAGCCGCCACGGAGTCATTGTTGCGTCACAAGGAGGGCACCGCGGCCGGGCTGGCCGGGTCGGCGCCGGCGTTGCTGTTGGCCTCCGTGCCGCGTCGCAAGGCACCGGTGCTGGTGATAGGCACCGACACCGACGATGCCGGGTACCTGTATTTTGACCTGACCAAGCTGGTGGGCGAGGACGCCGTGGCCTTCATGCCGTCTGGCTATAAGCGGGCGCTGAAGTACGGGCAGATAGACGAGCCCAGCCGCATCCTGCGCACCGAGGCGCTGAGCCGGATAGCAGCCGGCGACAGCTCTCTGCGGTTTGTGGTGACCTCGCCCGAGGCACTGGCCGAGCGTGTGGCGTCGCGCAAGGCACTGGACACGCATACCCTGACATTGGTGGCGGGACGCGTCACAAACCTCTCTGACACAGAGCAGTGGCTTCGCGCCAATTCCTTCACCGAGACCGAATACGTATACGAGCCGGGACAGTTTGCCGTGCGCGGCTCCATCCTGGACATCTTCGGCTACAGCCTGGAGCTGCCCATACGTATTGATTTCTTTGATGATGAGATTGATACCATCCGCACATTTAACATAGAGACCCAGCTTTCCGAGCAGAAGCTGGACAGTGTGACCATCGCCGCCGATGCCGCGCGCACCGCGGAGTCGGATTCGGTATCGCTGTTGGAAATCCTTGATTCGTCCACGCTAATCGCTGTGCGTCAGGGCTCTGACGTCCTTGCGCGCATACAGCAGATAGCCGACGAGGGCTTCTCTGCCTCGGCAGCTATGGCGGCTGATTCGGTAGGAGGTGCCGCCACCGACCTTGACGCACGGTGCCAGATTGTGGACCCCGCCTATTTCGCGGAGCGTTACCGTGGCTTCAAGCGCCTGACATTCACCGCGGCACGCAAGGACACCCCCTCGGCCTCGGATGTGGAGTACAATTGCTCGCCGCAGTCCATATACCACAAGAACTTCGACCTGATATCGTCGTCGTTCAAGAAATTCCTCTCCGTGGGCTACAGACTGCTGATACTCAGCGATTCGGAGAAACAGATAGCGCGATTGCGGGCGATTTTCGAGGACCGCGGCGACGATATAGTCTTCACGCCGGTGCCCGGAACGCTGCATCAGGGATTTGTGGACCATCTCACCAAAGTGTGCGTGTTCACCGACCACCAGATTTTCGACCGCTTCCACAAATATTCTCTGAAAAGCGACCGTGCGCGCTCCGGAAAGCTCGCCCTGTCGCTTAAAGAGCTGAATTCCATCGAGGTAGGGGACTACATCGTGCACATAGACCATGGAGTTGGAAAATTCGGCGGCCTGTTGCGCACCACCGTCAACGGCCATCCGCAGGAGATGATAAAGCTCATCTACCAGAACGACGATATAGTGATGGTGAGCATCCACGCCCTGCACAAGCTTGCCAAATACCGTGGCAAAGAGGGCGTTCCGCCCAAAATCAACAAACTCGGCGGCGGAGCGTGGAACCGCATCAAGGAGCGCACCAAGTCGCGCCTTAAGGACATCGCTCGCGACCTGATACTCCTCTATGCCGCGCGCAAGGAGCAGAAGGGCTATGCCTTCAGCCCCGACTCGTACATGCAGCACGAGCTTGAGGCCTCGTTTATCTACGAGGACACTCCCGACCAGCTGACGGCCACCCAGGCTGTAAAAGCCGACATGGAGAGCGACAAGCCTATGGACCGCCTTATCTGCGGCGATGTGGGCTTCGGAAAGACCGAGATCGCCATCCGCGCGGCCTTCAAGGCGGCCACGGACGGCAAGCAAGTGGCTGTGCTGGTGCCTACTACGGTGTTGGCGTATCAGCATTTCAACACCTTCAGCGAGCGTCTGCGCGACTTCCCTGTGCGCGTGGAGTACCTGTCCAGGGCACGCACACCCAAGCAGGTTAAAGAGATTTTGGCCGACCTCGCCGCCGGTAAGATAGATATTATTGTGGGCACGCACAAGCTGATAGGCAAGTCGGTGAAATTCAAGGATCTGGGCCTGCTGATTGTCGACGAGGAGCAGAAATTCGGCGTCGCCGTGAAGGAGCGCCTCAAGCAGATGCGCACCAATGTGGACACCCTTACCATGAGCGCCACGCCTATACCGCGCACCTTGCAGTTCTCGCTGATGGGCGCGCGTGACCTGTCGGCGATAACCACCCCTCCGGCAAATCGTTACCCGATTGTCACCAACGTGTGCACGCTTGATAATGAGGTAGTTGCGGAGGCTGTGAACTTCGAGTTGTCGCGGTCCGGCCAGGTGTTCTTCATCAACAACCGCATAGAAGGTCTTTACGACCTGGAGGCGATGCTGCGTCGCCTTGTCCCCGACGCGCGGGTGATAGTAGCGCACGGCCAGATGCCTCCCGAGCGCCTGGAGAAGGCCATTGTGGACTTTGCCAATCACGACTACGACGTGCTGCTTGCC
The DNA here is from genome assembly GCA_004554255.1 of Bacteroidales bacterium. Classification (GTDB taxonomy): domain Bacteria; phylum Bacteroidota; class Bacteroidia; order Bacteroidales; family Muribaculaceae; genus CAG-873. The sequence goes on along the minus strand of SFNC01000032.1, from coordinate 2,716 downwards.
ACCACCATAGTGGAGAGCGGCGTGGACATGCCCAACGTCAACACCATAATAATAAATAACGCCGACCGCTTCGGCCTCAGCGAGTTACACCAGCTGCGCGGGCGCGTGGGCCGGTCGTCGCGCAAGGCCTTCTGCTACCTGATGACCCCTCCGGGCGTGCCCCTGTCGCCCGTAGCGCGGCGCCGCCTGCAGGCCATAGAGAGCTTCAGCGACCTCGGCAGCGGCATCCACATAGCCATGCAGGACCTGGACATCCGCGGCGCCGGAAACCTGCTCGGCGCCGAGCAGAGCGGATTTATCGCCGACCTGGGCTACGAGACATACCAGAAGATTCTCAAAGAGGCGGTTATAGAGCTGCGCACCGAGGAACTTGCCGGCACCGTCGCCGCCACGGACGAGGTTAACAATACCGATCAGGATTTTGTGGCCGATACCGTGATAGAGAGCGACCTGGAGCTGCTGTTGCCGTCGTGGTACGTGCCTCAGGAGTCGGAGCGCATCAACCTTTACCGCGAGCTTGATGAGATAGAGCGCGACAGCGACATCGAGGCCTTTGCCGGGCGGCTCACCGACCGTTTCGGCAAGATTCCCGAGCCTACACGCCAGCTGCTGATGGTGCCCAAGCTGCGCCGCCTCGCCCGCCGCCTCGGCATAGAGAAAGTGGTGATGAAAGATAGGCGGATGTATCTGTATTTTGTTGATGATAACAATGTTGCGTACTATCAGTCGCCGATGTTCGGGCGGTTGCTGCACTATCTGCAGCTGAATCCGCGACGCGTGAAGATTCGCGAGAGCGAGCGCGGGCGCCGATCCTTTGCCGTGCTGAACATCCCCGGTGTGACTGAAGCCCTTGCCGTACTGGAAACGGCGCTGACATTGCCTCCGGTGTAAAAACAGCAGTGTATGATAAGTATACGTTTTTTCCTTGCGTAACTCAAAATAAATCACTACTTTTGTGGCGTGGTTCTACCGCAAATTTCTATTAACCCCAAAAAAATTTTTTATGAAAAAACTTTTACTCTCACTGGCCGCAGTAGTGCTCGGTTTTACCGCTGCTAATGCTCAGACTACCATCACCATGAGTGACATTGCCACTTCAGTGGATGGAAAATCTGCCGACTACACAATTTCGGGATCGGGCTTTACTTTTAACATCAAAAAGAACAAAGGTGCAACCAATCCTACTTACAACGCAACTGGAAAGGATTTGCGTACCTATGCAAAAGCTACTATTGAAGTCGTTTCTACCACCGAAATGACAGATATCGTATTTAATATCTCAACTCAGGGTAAGAAGCGTCTTGCTCCTATCACCGCAAGCGTAGGAACTATTGCTACACAGGCTGCAGGTGATGCAACTGTTACTTGGACCGGTTCTGCAACATCTGTAACTTTCACAGTTGGAGAAAAAGCAGACTATGGTTCTGATGGCGCTACTAAAGCCGGTCAGCTTGACTTTACTTCAGTAGTTATCACTGTAGCAGGTGGAGGTTCTGTAGTTGTTAAAGAAAACGCAGAAATGAGCTTCCCCAAAGCTACTTACACTGTTAAATTCGGTGATGCTTTCAACGCTCCCAAAGTAAACAAGGCTACTGATGCAGTGCCTGTGTACTCTTCTGATAAAGAAGCAGTTGCAACTGTTGATCCTGCAACCGGTGATGTTACCATCGTTGGTGTAGGTACAGCTATTATCACCGCAACTTGCGCTGAGACAGAAGATTTCTACGCCGGAACAGCTAAATACACCCTCGTTGTTGAAGACCCCAACACATTCTGGGCTCCCAACTGCAAGGACAAAACCAACCCCGAATTTACTTTTGTAGCCGTTAGCGGCGACTTCCAGCCCTGGTCTGTTGACGACCGCTATGGTCTGAAGGCTTCTGCTTTCGCAAACAGCGCCTCAAACGCTTCTGACGCTGTAGCAGCTTCTCCCGTTCTGGACTTCACAGAATACAAAGCTCCCATGACTCTTGACTATCGTCAGGCTCTGAACCAGTTCAAGGTTAACAATGTGCTGATTGATTGCACCGACGAGGCTATCGCTCCTTATGTATCTGTAGTTGCCAAGGAAGATGGCGCAGCAGAATGGACCAAGATCGGCGACGTAAACGCTCCCGCAAAATTCGGCTGGAGCTTCTACGACGGTACCACGGTTGACCTCTCTGCTTTCGCAGGCAAAAAGGTTCAGATCGGTTTCCGCTATGTATCTACCACAGAGTGCGCAGGTACTTGGGAAATTGACAACGTAGTTGTAAAAGCTACCAAAAACGCCGACGCTGTAGAATCTATCGTAGCTGAGGACACCAACGCTCCTGTTGAGTACTACAACCTGCAGGGTGTTCGCGTAGCTAACCCCGCTGCCGGCAACCTTTACATCGTTCGCCAGGGCAACAAGGTAAGCAAACAGATCATCAAATAATCCGTAAGGATATTTTGACATAACTACAGAAAGCGGCGCAATTGCGCCGCTTTCTGTAGTTATAGGGGTGTATGGCGGGGTTAAGCGCTGAAAAGCGTAAAGATTTTTGTAATATGTTGTTAAAAAGACCCGAATTTCATAATTTTGCAATAAAATTACTAACCACACATTTTTTATGACGGTCTGAATACAGATATGTCTTTCTCCGTAGAAAATAATAACGTACGCCTTGTTTGTTTATGCCACGCCCAGGGAAGTGTGGCTGCCTCTCCTTATCTGCGGACGGAACAAATCTTA
>SFNC01000137.1 GCA_004554255.1 Bacteroidales bacterium | reverse complement strand
GAAATTTACCGAAAAGACACCGGACCGGGGTAATTTAAATTAAAATTAATAAATAAAACATGCACCCGCGAACAATATAATATTAGCGTATTCTCGCAGATTCCGGCCATCTTTAGTCTTTTGGCTCAGTCACATAGCCCGCTATGCTCCTTCACCTGCAAGACTAAATCTGACCGAAATCTGCGACCCCTGCGTTAACAAATATTGGGGAACGGGGTCTTAATATTGTCACTTATTAGACGCATAAGGGCAGTGTTTTGTGACGGCGACAACCGATTTTTCGTGAATCAGGAGAAATTTTTTTGCGTCAACGCCCCCGGCGTAGCCCGTCAGCGCGCCATTTTTAGCCACGACACGGTGACAGGGGATGAGAACGGACATCGCGTTTGCGCGGCACGCACCGGCCACGGCCCTGACAGCCTGCGGCATACCCAGGCGTGCAGCCAACTCACTGTAAGACATAGTTTTACCGTACGGTATATTTAGCAATTCATCCCAAACACGCTTCTGAAAATCCGTGCCGACGCGCAACAGCGGCATCCCGAATGAGGTGCGCCGACCGGCAAAATATTCGTCAAGGCATTGCTCGGCAACATCAAGGATTTCGCTGTCGGCAGGACATGGCTCAACGTGTATTTCGCGCATAACCCGCTGTATCACAGCGCCTCGGCCGGCCGTGGCCCAGTCGCACAGACAAATCCTGCCGTCGGCCGCAGCCAACAGCAGCATCCCGCATGGCGCATTGTAGCGTCTAACCTCCAAATTGTGCACAGCGAATATTTTATAACATGATTAAAAACCGTTAGCGCCGACCCTGGTGGGTCGGCGCTGACAGTGGTAGCCCATAGGAGAATCGAACTCCTCTTTCAAGAATGAAAATCTTGCGTCCTAGCCGATAGACGAATGGGCCCCTTGTAAGCCGCCGGAACTGAGCGGTAATGCGGGATTCCCCGGCAATTACGGCGTTACCTCCGCACGACGTTTATCTTGGCGTCAGGCAGCGAGGCTGTTAACGTAACGAGCGAGTTTGCTCTTGAGGTTAGAAGCTTTGTTCTTAGAGATAGCTTTCTTGGAAGCGAGGCGGTCCAGCATAGCGGTAACGACAACGAGGCGAGCGGCAGCTTCGGCCTTGTTGGTCATTTTGCGGAGACCGCGAACGGCGTTACGGGCTGTCTTGGCGTAGTAGCGGTTGTGCTCGCGACGGGTTTTAGTCTGACGTATTCTTTTCTTTGACGAATCGTGGTTTGCCATTTTGATTGGAAATTCTTTTTGAAAATGAGAATGTTATTAAAAGTAGCCCATAGGAGAATCGAACTCCTCTTTCAAGAATGAAAATCTTGCGTCCTAGCCGATAGACGAATGGGCCGAGGGTCTGTCAAGTGACAGAGCGCAAAAGCGACTGCAAATATACGGACTTTTTGTAAACTGACCAAATAATCTGAAAATAATGCGTGTTTTTAAGATAATTTAACGCAATTTGGGCAGATTCCGTGTATCACATAGTTCGCAGAGAGGGGTTGATAGCTGTCCGGGAGCGAAACCTGCGGCAGCGCGGTGCCCTCCAGGCAGGTGGTGTTTCCGCAGACGATGCAGTGGAAATGCGGGTGAGCGTCTGTGTCCGGATGCGGGGTGCCGTGGGCGTGGCTGCCGTGGCACAGCTCGTATTTTACCGACCCGGTACCGTCGTCCACGGCATGCACGATGCCTTTGCGGACGAACAGCGCGAGGGTGCGCGAGATGGACGAGCGGTCCACCGTTCCCAGATGCTCCTCAATCTGCAGGGCCGTCATCAGCCCGTCCGCACCCTCGAGGGTACGGACAATGAGTATGCGCGCCGGCGTAGGCCGTACGTCGCGCTGCTCAAGGAAGGCGTATGACTGGTCGGGCGACACTCTGCTCAGTCTTTAATGCCGTAAGCGAGGTCGCCGGCATCGCCCAGGCCGGGCACGATGTAGCTGCGCTCGTTGATTTCGGGGTCTATGGCACCCACCCAGATGGTGGTTTTTTCGGTTGGGAAGTGCTGTGCGATATAGTCAACGGCTGTCTGCGAGGCTATTACAGACACCACATGAATCTTTTCAGGGGTGCCCTTGGTGAGCAGTGCGCGGTAGCTGAGCTCCATGGACGCGCCGGTGGCGAGCATGGGGTCGCAGAGTATGAGGGTTTTGCCGTCGAGGCGCGGAGACGCCAGGTACTCTATCAGCACTTCCAGGCTGTCCTTCTCCTTGAGCTTGCGGTATGCGGACACAAAGGCATTCTCGGCGTAGTCGAAGTAAGACAGAAAGCCCTGATGAAAAGGAACCCCGGCTCGGAAAATAGTTGCTAAAACTACCTTTTCGTCGAGCACGGGGCTTTTGCAATTTGCGAGGGGAGTCTGAATGTCTTTGCTTTCGTAGTGGAGAGTCTTGGAGATTTCGTACGCCATTATCTGCCCCATACGTTCCAGATTGCGTCGGAACCGCATCGAGTCGTGCTGAATGGTGACGTCACGCATTTCACTGAGGTACTGGCTCAGGAGCGAGTTATTCTCGGCAAAATTGATAATTTCCATATCGATAATGAGTCTTTTAAAGTGATGTGCTGTTTACTTTAATTCCACAAAGATATGAAAAACTTTGGTTACTTGGGCCGATTTATCCTTAAAAGTGCTAAAAAATAAAAAAAATAACGTGATATAGGGGTAAAAAGTAGTAGCCTATGCTTTTTATGATTAAATTTGCGGAGCAAATTGCCCGGGGCAAAATGTTCCGGGAGCACATTTTGGTACATAACACATTAAATAATATAAATCTCAAGAAAAGAAATGAAGAAAAGCATTTTTGCCCTGTGCGCAGCAGCAGCACTGGGCTGTGGCCTTACCTCGTGCGGTAGTGGCGAAAAAAGCGAAGCCGCGGCCGACACCTTAGTGGCCAAGGAAGTATCCGACTCAGTATGCACCGCATACGGCACTATGGCCGGCGGATACATCGGCATGGAGCTGAAACAGTATGCCGAGCAGACCAACGAGCCCTACGACCGCGAGGAGTTTGTACGCGGCCTGGAGGCATTCCTGAACGAAGACCGCTCCGAGGCTTACCTGGCCGGTATGAGCTCGGGCATGCGCGTGCGCTCCGATCTGAAGAGCATGCAGGAGATGGGCGTACAGGTTGACCGTGAGCTGGTTATGCAGGTGATGAAGAAATACATCCTCGCCGACAGCGTGGACACTAAAGTTGCCCAGGATGCCCAGAACAAGTACCAGGAGATCATGGCCGAAGTCAGCAAACAGGCTCACGAGCGCGAGCAGGCCCGCAAGGCAAACAGCCCCGAGGCCGTGAAGAACCGCAAGTCCGGCGAAGCCCTGATTAACAAGCTGAAAGCCGAAAACCCCAACCTTAAAGTCAGCGACTCCGGCCTGGCATACGTAATCACCAAGGAAGGCAACGGCCAGAAACTGGAGAACGGCCAGCAGATTAAGGTTAAATATGTGGGCAAACACATTGACGGCAAGGTATTTGACAGCAGCGACGACGCCAACATGATGGTCGGCGGCCAGTACGTGCCCGGATTCACCGAGGCCCTGAGCCTGCTCACTCCCGGTGCTGCCGGCACATTCTACATCCCCGGCAAACTCGCCTACGGCGTTGACGGCGCTCCCCAGGCCGAAATCGGCCCCGACGAGCTCCTCATCTTCGAGGTAGAGATCCTCTCCGTTCAAGGCAACGAATAATCCCCTCCCACACGAACAATCCAAGGCGGCGCGTCAGGCATCTGATGCGCCGCCTTTCTGTCTCCTACACAACCCTACAAATTCAAGGCACACACTGGATGCGCGGCACCCCTCTGCGGCAGTATGCCGCCACTCCATTGTGTCGCGCGACTATGGCATAAATAGTTCACAATGACAGGGAACAAATTGAATTACGGCAACACGGAACTCTTTTCGGAGCTATTCCGTGTCGTCAACGCAGGCACCAGTGCCGAAGTTGGCTCCGTGCCATAGGCGTGTTTTAAGTCAATATTGTTCCGTGGCCATCCGTGATGAAGTCCCGTGCGCCATTCGGATAAGCGAATGGCTAAAGTTCCGTGTGGCTATAATCTAAACAGTCTGTTCACAAAATTACATATAGTAGTTTATATAGACAAATCTGTAGCAAAACGAAAGGGTGCTATTCCTTGCATGGAACATATTGGATTGGCGCAACACGGAATTCTTTTCGGTGCTAAGACCCCGTTCCCCAATATTTGTTAATGCAGGGGCGGTGTATTTTCGAGGAAATTTCGCAAGTTGAAGAGGGAATGTAGCGGGCTACATGACCGAT
>SFNC01000136.1 GCA_004554255.1 Bacteroidales bacterium | reverse complement strand
TATATATGTGTAAGTACTAAAACCGGCGGCCGATAAACATGCAAAAATCATGGTGATAATGCAAAATGCGCGCCGAAGTCACCGCAAAATTAATGATTTTTTTTGAATTACGTGCGATAAATTGGGTAAGTATCCGTTTTTTTTGCTACTTTTGCAAGTTGTAAATAAGCATTCCGAGCGAATGTTTCACGAAAGATAACGCGATCTTCAGAACAAATGAGTACAGAAACAGCGCCTTGCAAAGGCGAAGACATTCAGATAAGCGTGGTTGTCCCGCTGTACAACGAGGAGGAATCCCTCCCCGAACTTGAGGCATGGATACGCCGCGTCATGGAGGCCAACAAGTTCACCTACGAGATAATATTCGTGAACGACGGGTCTACCGACCACAGCTGGGAAGTAATAGAAAAGCTGTCGAAGCAGAATCCGCATGTTCGCGGAGTAAGTTTCCGTCGCAATTACGGCAAGTCACCGGCGCTGAACACCGGCTTTGCGCGCACTCGCGGCAAAGTGGTGATCACCATGGACGCCGACCTGCAGGACAGCCCCGACGAGATACCCGAGCTGTACCGCATGATAACCGAGGACGGGTACGACCTGGTGAGCGGCTACAAACAGAAGCGCTACGACCCTCTGTCCAAGACCATCCCCACCAAGCTTTTCAATGCCACAGCGCGCAAAGTGAGCGGCATCAAGAATCTGCATGACTTTAACTGCGGCCTAAAGTCTTACCGGTCGGCCGTGGTGAAACACATAGAAGTCTATGGCGACATGCACCGCTATATCCCCTATCTTGCCAAGCTCGCGGGCTTCAGCCGCATCGGCGAGAAAGTGGTGGAGCACCGCGCGCGCAAGTATGGCAAGACCAAGTTCGGCCTTGACCGTTTTATCCACGGCTATCTGGACCTTGCCACGCTGTGGTTTACGGGGAAATTCGGCGGCCGCCCGATGCACTTTTTCGGGCTGTGGGGCTCGCTGATGTTCTTCGTGGGCTTCATCGCCGCGATAGTTGTGGGTTGCGCCAAGCTGTACAACATGTACCACGGCAACCATTACACATTGGTAACCAACTCGCCCTACTTCTATATAGCGCTGACTACCATGATATTAGGTAGCCAGATGTTCCTTGCCGGCTTTATCGGCGAGCTTATAGTGCGCAATTCCACTACGCGCAACCATTACGAGATAGAGTACGAAATAAATTCCACCAAGTAAACCCGTCTATTATGTCATACCCCCAGTTTTACGAGCTTGTGTGCAAACGATATTCGTGCCGCGATTTTGACGCGCAGCATCCGGTAGACGACGCGCTTGTGCGTGCGGTAGTAGAGACCGCGCAGCTTGCTCCGAGCGCCTGCAACCGCCAGCCGTGGCGCTTTGTTGCCGTCCGCAACGAGGCCGTGCGTGCGCGTATGCTTGCCAAAAGCCGTCCGGCATTCATGGACGCGCCGGTATTGCTGGTGTGCCTCGGCGACCACGACGAGGCCTGGCACCGGCCGAGCGACAACAAGGACCATACCGATGTGGACATCGCTATTGCCGTGGAGCATATCTGCCTTGCAGCATCGGCGCTTGACATGGCCACATGCTGGGTTTGCAGCTTTGATGTGGAGGCCGTGCGCGAGGCCCTTGAGCTGCCGGCGCATCTTGAGCCCGTGGCCCTGATACCGTTAGGCTTCGCGAATCCGGAATCGGCCCAGCCCGCCAAGATTCGCAAACCGGTTGACGACATCCTTACATGGGAAACATTATAAAAATATTCGCCACCATACTTGCCGGAAGCACGGCATGGGCCTGCAGCACAGACGGTTGCACGGGCCTGCGCTCGGCTATACCCAAAGCTGAGTTCTACAGCTCCACGACGGCGAAGGTCATCTCGCTTGATTCCCTGCAGATTGCGGGAGTAGGCGCACCGGGCGACTCGATACTGATGACGGCCGGGACCTCGGCATCGTCGGTATATCTGCCGTTCCGCAGCCAGCAGGACGCCACGTCGTGGTGCCTGAGCTACAAATGGCGCGACACCGATGATCCCCGGCTGAACGACACCGTCACCTTCCATTATTCGTCGCAGCCCTATTTCGCATCGGCTGAGTGCGGCGCAATGTACCGCTATACCGTTCATAAAGTGGATTATACCACGCATCTGCTTGACTCTGTGGTGATGGTGGACTCGCTAATCACCAACATTGACGTATCGCAGATACGCATCTATTTCCGCACCCAGGAGGAGGGGGACACCGAGTGATGGGCCGTAAATCGCTGATATGCGTACTTATAGCCATCGCCGCAGCGATTGTGCTTCCGGCGATAGGACAACGACGCGTGACCCCGGTGAACACGCCGGCGACGCGCACACAGTCGCAGAATGACAAAGAAGGCGACTCCCTGCGCGCGCTGGAGCGCAGGCGTGCACGTTCCACGCAATACACCGACCAGGCCACCGGCAAGGTGATAATGATCGACACCCTCACCGGCGTGGAGTGGATAGACTCCACACTGCTGCCCAAGGCACCACCCATGAAGTACCAGCTGCTGCACGCCATAAACGTCGGCGTCAACATCTGGGACCCCGCGATGCGTGCTTTCGGCCAGAAGTATGGAGGTTTTGACGCGTACGCCAACATCAGCCTGCACAACCGTTATCTGCCGACGTTCGAGGCCGGATTCGGCATGGCCAACAACAGGCCGTCCGACCAGAATTTCACGTACAAGTCGTCGCTGGCGCCATATTTCAAAATCGGCTGCGACTACAACTTCCTGTACAACTCTAACCCTGATTATCAGCTGTTTGCCATAGTGCGCTACGGCTTTTCCAATTTCAAGTTCTCGGTGGAGGACTGCACCATCCGGAACGACTACTGGGGCGAGGAGCAGAAGTTCTCTATTCCGTCCACATCCGTTACGGCAGGATGGCTTGAGGTAGGTATCGGACTAAAAGTCAAGCTATTCGGGCCAATATCTGCGGGATGGTCAATCAAGTATCACTCGCTGCTGCACCAGAGCCATCCGGCTACCGGCGACGCGTGGTACATCCCCGGCTACGGGACACAGAATTCATCGCTGTCGGGGGCTTTCAACATCACCTACACCCTACCCTTCCGCAAACGCGCGACGGAGGTTCCGGATACCGCGAACATCCCAACGCCGCTGCCCGTGCGCGACCCGTCCGGAACGCCCGCCAACACTGCGCACTGACGTTATTTCAGCCTGGTTTTGGGGAACATTTTACGCACGTGCAAGATTGCGCGTTCCACAGCCTTGTCTCCGATTACCAGTGTAGTAGCGACAACAATAAGCACGCCACCGAAAATCTCGCGCGACGTAATCTCCTGATTAAGAACCACTACGCTGAGCACAACGGCCGATACCGGCTCAAGTGCTCCCAATATCGCTGTGGGCGTGGAGCCGATAATATGTATGGCCTTGGTGGTGCAGAACAGCGACAGAACAGTGGGGATGGCAGCGAGGGCCACAAGATTTATCCACCCTGTCCCGCGTACGGGGCAAGTGAGGTCGGAGCCCAACGGAATCATGACCACGAACAGCAGCGAGCCCCAGCACAGAACGTAGAACAGGAGTTTGGTGGTGGGTATGGATTTGATTTGCCGGGACACATTTACGAGTATGATATACAGCGCATAAGTGATGGCCGAGACCATTACCAACAGGCATCCGTACATGCTGATTGACTGATTGCCCTGCGGTTTCATCAGCAGCACCAGTCCGCAGCTCATTATCACCAGGCAGAGGGCTATGGTAAACCTGAATTTCTCGTGGAAGAAGAACACCATGAGCACTGCCACCATTATCGGGTACACGAATAGCAGAGTGGACGCCACGCCGGAGTTCATGTACTTGTAACTCTCGAACAGCGTGAGCGAAGACAGTGCCATGAGTATGCCCAATATCGCCGTGGGGCCGACCTGATCCCTGTCGATGCGTAAGGACATACCCCTTGCCATCATGATTCCGGCCAACAGCACCACGCCGAAGGCATAGCGGAAAAGCAGGACCGAATTGGGGTTCATCCCCTGCTCGTAGAGCGGGATTGCAAATGCGGGATTGGTGCCGTAGGCCGCAGCGGCAACGGCCGCCAGGATGTAGCCCTGTACAGATTTTAAGGACATCGCGCTTAGACCCCGTTCCCCAATATTTGTTAACGCAGGGGTCGCAGATTTCGGTCAGATTTAGTCTTGCAGGTGAAAGAGCATAGCGGGCTATGTGACTGAACCAAAAGACTAAAGATGGCCGGAAGCTGCGAGAATACGCTAATATTATATTGTTCGCGGGTGCATGTTTTATTT
>SFNC01000135.1 GCA_004554255.1 Bacteroidales bacterium | reverse complement strand
AAAGAACGGCAGGTCGGAGACCCCATGCAATTGCGAACGGAAGTGCTTAATCTTTGAGTTGAGCGATTCAGCGGCTGCATTTGTCGAGCGATTTATAAATTAGGGATATTCAGTTAATGGACACCGCATAGTTGCGGCAAACATTCCGTGAAAGCGATAAACCCACCTGATTGACGGTTGTACTTTGTTTTTTTGATTCTCACAGGCCAAATTGGCAAAAAAGGATGAGATACGGGCACGACGAAACGCCCTCGATGGATATTCGTGGGTAATTTCGCAGATATTTTCTTCAGGCTCGTTTCTTCTCTTTGGCCTTGAGTTCGGCGGCGAGCTGCCGGGCAGCGAGGGTGGCGGCATTGGCCATATGGATTCCGAAGAACAGTTGCAGGGTCTCGCTGCGACGGTTTCGGGCTGCGATGCGACCGACACCGTAGTGCTGTTTCTGATTTCCGAAGCTGCCCTCCATTACGGTAGCCCGCAGATTGCCGATTATGCGGCGTGCCGATGAGATTTCCGCAGGCTCGTCTTTGGGTCTGGGGCCTTTGCGGACGAAGTTGGTCGTGATGGAGTTTTCGGTGCAGTATTTGCGGTTTTCGTTGTTTGCGTAGATTGTGTCCATGCCGATGCGTGTGACCGGGACGCCGGTCAATGACTGCTGGTATTCAACGCATTGCTTCAGGCGCGTTCCCTCGTTGAAGGCCTCGAAGGAATGGTGCTCGATGAACGATATGCCGTCAATCTGTATGTTGTTGACCTTCGCTCCGAACTCTACGCGCTTGTTCTCCTTGCCGCGTACAATCGGACGGATGTACGGGCGGTCGATTGAGACGATGCGGTGCTTCACCTCCTTTTTATTGAAGTGGTCGGTTTGCTGACGGTATACTTCTTTGATTGCCATTATTCGCTTTTGCTGCTCCGCAGTCAGAGAGATCAGTGGAGCGTACTGCCGACACAGGCTGTTCCATTGGCTGATGATTTTACCCAACAGACCGAGAAGACGGTGCTGCATGCGGCGTGTGGCCGATTTCTTGGGTTTGCGCTGCTTGGCGTATGCCAGACGGTCTTTTGCGATGTCGTTGTATTTGCTTCGGGACAGCCGTTCGCCCATTTCCCGGCTTATTTTGTGCAACAAAGCGTGCAGCCACTGGCAGCACTCCCACATCAGCTTTATGTCGGTCGGATAGCGTAGATGACTTTCGTAGCAGGTGGCGTCACTCATACACAAGTCCTTGTCGTTCAAGAGTGATTTCCACTTGCCGTAAAGGACACCTTGCTGCTTGACGATGTCGAGCGCCGGAGCCAGACGGTTGCGGATGGCACTGACGATTTTGCCGTCTTTAATCGGACGCGACGGGTCGATGAGGACTCCGCAGAACATCTGCATGTGGAGGCTGCCATTGAGCATCTCCACCAGGCCGTCGTCCGACAGCCCGGTGTAGGGCTTGAGGAACATCAGCGCCACCTCACCCTCGGGAGGGAACATGGGCGTATTGCCCTGCGGATGCTTCTTTGGAAAATGCGATGCCAGTTCTTCGGCCATCTCCTTGAGCGGAAGCATGGCATGGATGCGTCCGAGTTCGCTGACGGCGAAGCTCTCACGAAATTTTTCAGAAAATCGTATTCCGTAAACGGTAATGTTGGCTGTATGTCGCCGATTTTTTGTAACTTCACGATGAAAATTTAATTGATTTTACCCCCGAATCAGCCCGTGATGGGTCCATCGGGGGTTCTTTGTAAAGTTACAAGGAACCTATGACTCTGCCAAACAATTAGTTATCTATTTTCTGAATATCCCTACCTTAGTTTCATAAATGTGGGTTGAATTGGTTTAGTACTGGGACAAAGATACGAACTAACGAGCATATTATGCAAGAATATTCAGCTCATATTTTCAAAAAATATGCATATTGCATAAAACCGCCACTGTATCTGACATCAATTACAAGCAGAGGCTGCGCCGAAGAATTTCGGCACAGCCTCTGCAGATGGGGAATACGGTGGGTATCAGCGTATTATTACTTTGGCGACAGCGGCGCCGGCACGGACTATGTAGGTGCCCGGAGCGAGGATGAGGGTGTCGCCGTCGGTACGGGTCACGAGGCGTCCGGCCAGGTCGAAGGCGGCGATTTCATCGGCGCCTTCGCAGATGGCGCGGTTGCCCTGAAGGATAATGGGCGCCGACTCTGTGGCTGTGATGTTCTCCACACCGGTAGGCTCCACGCCCGGCACGTCGATTTCGGGCGCCTGACTCATAGGGAGGATGTTTACGAAATTGCTCCACAGCATATTCTGCTTGTAGTCGGGCACAGCTACATCGGGCACATAGAGGTTGACGTTCTCCATCACCGAGGTGGAGAAGGGGTCGCGCGAGCCGGCCCACTCGGGGATCATGGTTGAATACAGGCGGATGTTCTGCAGTTTGGGACACAACTCCACGGCACCCCCTCCGAGGGCGGAGGTGGCCGCCCCGAGTGTCAGGTCGGTAAGCTCATCGAGTACGCAGATGGCATCGTTGCCGAGTTCCAACACCTGATTTGTGTCGAGTATTTTCAGGCCCTTTACGCCGTCGAAGGCGAAGGCGTTAATCTTTGTAACACCGTCGGGCACCTTATAATATTGTGCCGGTGCTGCGGGGGCATACTGCAGAAGGGTGGCCGTGGCGTCCTCGATAAGCGAGGGGCCGTCGGTATGATAGGAGGTGCTTCCAGCGGCGACCTCAAACGCTGCGAGGTTCGTGCAATTGATTGTGGCCGACCATTTCCACGTCGTTACCGAAGCAGGTATCTTTATGGTGGTCAGTGCGGTACACCCCTTGAAAGCAGAGATTTCGACCGTCTGCAAACCTTCGTTGAGGGCGATATCGTACACGCCGGTGCAGCCTGAAAAAGCGTATTCGCCGATTTTCTGCAGCGATGCCGGGAAGGCGAGCGTGGTGATACCGGTACAGCCCGAGAAGGCGTCGTTGCCGATTTCGGTGAGTGACGCGGGGAAGGTGACTGTCTTGATTGACGTGTTGTTTTTGAAAGCGTTGGTACCGATTTTGGTCAGCGCGGCGGGGAAAGTAAGATTCTCTGCTGCTAGTGCGGCCGGGCAGAAGATCAGTTCGGTACCGGCGGCATTATAGACTATTCCCGAGGCCGACGAGTAGGAGGTGTTACCCTGGGCCACGTTGATGGCCTGAAGGTTGGTGCATCCGCCGAAGGCGTTGCCCGCGAAGTCAATCGAGGTGAGGCTCGCGGGGATGTCGAGAGTGGTCAGGTTGTTGCACTTGTAAAAAGCGAACGATTTAATCTCCTCGAGACCCTCGTTGAGGGTGACTGACCGCATCGACATATTGTTGTAAAACACATTCGAGCCGACAGATTTGAGTTTTGAGGGGAGCACCACCGATTCGAGGCTGCACTCCGAGAAAGCCGAGCCACCGATAGTCTCGACGTTCTCACCGAAAGTCACCGATTTGAGGTAATACTGGTCGGCGCAGGCCGATGAACCGATTTTAGTGACTTTGTTACCGATTTTGAGCGAAGTGATTTCGATGTCGTAGTCTTCGTAGGCATCGAAAGCGTGGCTTGCAATCTCCACCACATCGTAGACATTCCCGCCGTAGGTGACATTGTCGGGAATCACGACATCACCCGAAATACCCTGGGTCTGCCAGGCAACCTTACAGGTACCGTTTGCGCTGCCCGACGGGTCGGTGATGGAGGTGTATTTGATGCCGCCGACGGTGAAATTCGCCGCTGAAGCATCACACCAGCCCGTCAGCATAACCGCCGACAAGGCTATCAATCCAAAGAATGATTTCATGCGATTGAATGATTTAAATTATTTAAATTATTGTTTAGTAGATGACAAAAATTAAATTTTGTCGGTTATATTGCTGATTTTTAATTGTTTATATTTTGCGAAAGTCCCTAAAAATTAGTAACTTTAAAAAAAGTTTAGCCGCTTTTTCCATGAAAGTTACGTCAACTCCCGGGGACTGCGACAAAGTTAATCAAATCGTCCCGATTATGCAAGAGCATCTTGGCCCGGTAATAAGTTTGGCTCGCATAAAATTGCTTGCGTTTGCACTTCACGCCCTTTGTGTCGTGCAGACGGTCAGCCTGCACAAGATTGCGTCTGCGATGCCTACGAGCGTTGAACGTGATTCCAATTTGCGGCGCGTACAGAGATTTCTTGCCGGATATGCTCTCAACCTTGTCTCCAAAGTGATATTTGCACTTCTGCCAGCCAAGACATAACTGTGTGGTCCCTGACGGGCTTGAACCGGCGACTCCCTGATTATGAGTCAGGTGCTCTAACCAACTGAGCTAAGGGACCGCTATTTCAGCACAGTGATGCCAAAAAGCACGGCAAAGTTAGCACATTTCTTTCAATTATTCAACACCC
>SFNC01000031.1 GCA_004554255.1 Bacteroidales bacterium | reverse complement strand
CTGATTCCTTCCCAGAATCCTTTTTTAATCCGGTCAGCCTTTCCAGCTCCCAGATTCTGGCTGCAAAATACAGAAGCTGCTGTACCGAATGCATCAAACATTACCGCATCGGTGAAAATCGTACGCTACAACTATAATAATACCACATTGGACATACCTCTGTCGGCCTTAGTAAAATATTGCCTGGACAACGGATGCAACCCGTACTTCGGTGTTATCGGACAATACGAAGACCGCATAGAGTTCGAGGTCCTAATGCGTAACGACCGCGAAGGGTACTGCCACCTCATAAAACTTGTGGCCAATACCCCGGAAGATAAGCCGTTTTTCCTAACTGCAAGGATGAACCCGTACATCCCCATCTCAAAAATCCAGAGCTTGTTTGCCGATGATGAAAGTGCATGGGAAAGCAGTCACAAGAACAAGATAAAGTATAGAAAAAAATAATAAAGCCAATTATATGAAGACTATCAGAAACATAACTCGCTTTATCGCAATGGCGACTTTTATGGCCGTTGCGTTGACCGGTATTTCGCAAACCACGTCGCAGCGCATCAACGACATCAAGCGTGGCGGCAAATGCATTTTTGCCGAGGCGACAGCGCCCACGCGTGCCGAAGCTGAATCCCAGGCCCGACAGTTATTGTCCTATTACATCAATACGTACATCAGCGAAAACAGCCTTTCGCATCCGCAGGTGTCCGCCGATGCCATTCCCGGCATCAATTTCATGGAGATGACCCGTGGCTCCAATATCCGTGTATTCGCCTATGTCAACCGCGATGTCATAGCCGGCGAAAAGCAGTCGGTTGCCGAGGCGCCCGCTCCGGCTCCTGCGCCTGCTCCGGTTCAGACTCCTGTTGAGCCCGTACGCGAGGAACCCGCTCCTGCGCCTGCTCCTGTAGTGGAGTCTCCCGCGCAGCCCGCTCAGTCGGAGGCGCAGTATAATGACATGGAAACTGATATAGAAGAGGCAAATCTTTCAGTGGAGGAAGCCAACATGGTACGTAATCTGGTAGATCTCGGATCCGCACCGAATATTCAGGCCGCTCTTAAATTACTCGGACGTCTGCAGGCCGAGTACATTGTAAAACGCTATGGCCCATATAATAACTGCCGCAGCAAAACATGGTCATTCTGGCTTATATACGGCGACAACGGCCAGTCTCTCGAGGCATTCCTCGCTCCGGGTCCCGACGGTAGCAGATACAATTATATCTCCGGACAGGAAGACGACTCGCTTCAGCACTATCTTGGCGGACAGGATAAACTTGCCGTTTGGTTCGAGTTACGTTGACGGTAAACCTTCATTATTATTTCTTTAGATTAAAAAACATACATCATGAAAAAATATTTCACATTCATTTCAATGGCCATTATTGCTCTGAGCATGTCGGCCATGGATGCTGTCCAGTTTGAGTTCTCCGACGGTATAGAACCCGGGTCCCTTAAGTCTAAAATGGAGCGACAGGTATGCAATCTGCTCACGGCAATAAATCGTGCGGCCGCTAACAATACGGCAATAAACTATGCCGGTATTGACATTAACGGCCTGGCCTCACAGAGCCTTAACCAGATGTGGACTGTCGTGCACTTCGAGACCGAGGACAACGACTATGTGGACCATTGCATCCGCCAGCGCAGCAAAACAGGACGCCTTCGCGGTTTCCAGTTACGTAATATCGGCGTGAACATGAAACCTGTAAGCTCCGGTTACGACGGCCCCACAAGGCGTGAGCTTACCATTGACTTTGGTCCTACGGGAATTATCGAGGACGTAAACTTTGCTATGGGTACGCATGAATATACCGACCTCCTGAAAAAAGGCGAGCAACTGGGCGATCTGGACAGACGTATGCAGATTGTGCACTGGTGCGAGCAGTTCCAGAACGCCTATAATAAATGCGACATCAAGTTCATGAACAACATCTTCTCGGACGACGCTATCATCATCACCGGTAAGATTTCGCAACGCCGCGATCGCAACACCGATGTACAGATGCGTAATCCCATTAAGGTGGAATATGTGCAGCAGACCAAAAAGCAATATCTTGCAAAACTCAGCTCCATTTTCGCACACGCTAAATATATTAATGTGCAGTTCAGCGAGTATAAGATTGTTCGCCATGGCTCCAAGCCCAATTATTACGGTGTAACTCTCCGTCAGAAGTATGCCACCAACACATACAAGGACGAAGGTATAGTATTCCTGGTTTGGGACTTTACCAACGAGGACGAGCCTAAAATCCACGTCCGCACATGGCAGCCGCTTACAGAAGAAGCGTTTGCCCTCGGCGACTTCCGCCTCCCCTGATTTAAAATTATTTTTACTATAAGAGTTGCTTATATATGAAGAAATTTCTGCTACTGGCTCTGGGCGTGTTTATGTCCGTAGTTGCAGGCGCTCAGAATCTTAAAGTGTCCGATTTCCACGCCGATGGCTCCGACTTGTCGGCCGCGGTGGAACGCGTTGATGATCTTAACGGCGAACCCTGTGCGCTGGTTAAGGTCAGTCTTTCGGTTGAAAACCCCGAATTTGAGGGTGATGTGGTTAAGGCAGTCTCTAAAGGTAAATCCGAATACTGGGTTTACATCGTGGACGGTTCCGGCTATCTCAACATCAAGACAGACGACTATCCCGCTCTGAGATATGACTTTCCCCAGTCCGTTAAAGGCAAACAGACTTATATAATGGATGTTATCCGCCCCGGCGAAAACCCCGCACGTCGCGTCATCACTCTTAAATACGACGACGGCACGGACGAAGGCGCTGTCTACAAGATGAATATGATTCTGTGCAAGGCCGGCCGATATGAAATGGGCGACTCACGCGGTCCGGAGTATGCCGAGTCGGATGCAAAACAGCATTGGGTGCGCCTCAGCCGCGACTTCTACATCGGCGAGTGCGAGGTTACACAGGACCTCTGGGAATTTGTTATGGGCGCCGATGCCAACAACTCCACTAAACGTGGTGCCAAATTCCCCGTGGACAATGTGTCGTACGAGATGGCGCAGCAGTTTGTGAAATCAATAAACAAGATGGTGAGCCTTGGTGTACTTCGCCTGCCCACAGAGGCCGAATGGGAGTATGCCGCACGTGGCGCCCATAAGATGACACGTACCAGATATGCCGGCAGCGACAAACTGGATGATGTGGCTTGGTTCTACGAGAATGCTCCGGACGGTATGCACAAGGTGATGCAGAAAGCGCCCAACGAGGTCGGAATTTACGACATGTCCGGAAACGTTTGGGAACTCTGTCAGGACTGGAAAGAGGACTATAAGACTAAAGAGGTTGTGGACCCGCAGGGCCCGGATTCCGGAAAAATGCGCCTGCGCCGTGGCGGAAGCTACGACTCTAAAAACTACGATGAATTGCGTGTGGACTATCGCAGACGTGTCGAACCCACTCGTGCATTCCCGGCTATCGGCTTACGTCTGGTCTGGACCCGTTAAGCTCTGTTTATGAAACGTTTATTCGCTATAATGGTTGCTGCCGCCGTGTGTATGGCGGCAGCTGCCCAATCCAAACCGGTGCTTAAGTTTGGAGAAGACGGTAAGTTTAAAATCCTGCAGCTTACCGATATCCACTATAAATACGGAAAAAACGGCTCCAAACGGGCATTGGAATGTATAAACAATGTGCTGGATGCCGAAAATCCCGATTTTGTCATAATTACCGGTGATTTGGTATACGATAACGAGGTGGAAAGCGCAATAAAGGAAATTACCGGCCCTATGGTGGAACGCGGCATCCCCTTCAGCACCGTGTTCGGAAATCACGACGAACAGTTCGACATGACGCCCACGCAAATCTACGACATGATTCAGAAAATGCCGCTCAGCGTCATGCCGGCCCGCCCCGAACCCGTTGCATCGCCGGACTATACCGTGGAGATTAGGTCGGCAGACGGGGGCCGCGTCGCAAATGTTCTCTATTGCGTGGATTCTCATTCTGTGACGCGCTTGCCTCAGGCCGGAAAATACGACTGGATTCATCCCGCCCAGATTGCATGGTACATTGACCAGAGCACTATGTATACCGACGATAACAACGGCACCGTGGTTCCATCTCTGCTGTTTATGCACATCCCGTTGCCCGAGTACAAATACGCTGCGGAAGATAAAAAGAACATTCTTACCGGTAAAAAAGGCGAAAAGGTATGCTGTCCCGAGCTCAACTCCGGAATGTTTGCCGCTATGCGCGGACAGGGTGATGTCTTTGCTGTTTTCTGCGGACATGACCACGACAATGACTTTGCCGCCGCGTATCGCAAAATACTGTTGGCCTATGGCAGATACTCCGGAGGTGATACCGTATATAATCACTTGAAACCAAGCGGTGCGCGAGTGATTGAGCTCACGGAGTCCGCCCCCGGAACCTTGAAAACCTGGCTAAGACTTGCCGACGGGACGCTCACTGATACCCTCACATTCCCCGCAGAATAAAACAGAAAGGCGGTGTTTCTGAAATTTGAAACGCCGCCTTTCTGTATCGGAACAGATAATACTACTTTGCCATTCGGCCCTGGTCGTTATAGGAATAATAACTTATGGGAGTGACAATTATGTGGTCGTCCACACGAATATCCAGGAGCTTGGCCGCCTCGGTAATCTTGCGCGTGAGGGCATCGTCCTGGAGGCTGGGACGGCAATTTCCCGATGGATGGTTATGGAACACAATCATGCGCACGGCCTTGCATTCCAGGGCCTTGCGCATCAGTATTTTTATGTCTACAACAGTTGCCGTTTGTCCGCCCGATGCGATAAATACCTCAGCGACAGGAATTGAGGCATTATTGAGCATCAGCACCCAGAACTCCTCGTGGTCAAGGTCCTGCAGGTGCCAACGCATCAGCTCGTAGGCCGCCTTTGACGAGGTTATGGGATTATTGTCCTTTTTGGCCGCATCTGCCGCCGCGCGCAGTCCAAGCTCTATGCCGGCAAGGAGGGTCAGTGCCTTGGCCGGGCCTATGCCCTTGTAACGCCGGCTGAATAGTTTGGGCGACATTTTGGCAATATCACTCAGATGCCCACTATTGTCGTTAAGGATATTCTGCGACATCTCCAGGACGGAGACGCCCTTCATCCCCGTGCCGAAAATTATAGCCATCAGTTCGGTATCGGAGAGTGACTTAAGCCCGTGTGCCAGTGCCTTTTCGCGCGGCAGCTGGTCGTCGGACAGCAGTGATAAAGAGGTGGTTGTGAGCTTGGTATATGACATTTTTGACGGCGGTTATTTGCCGCGACGCATCTCTATTTCCTGTTCAATATCACGCCCGCGGCCAAGTATGATTTTTGTGAAGTATGCCTGTATAAATCCGGTTCCGTAACCGCACAGCTGTATAAACGCCGCAGGGACGGCTTTTACGGCAATGACCGGAGAATGTGTCTTTATCAGCGCCATTATTATCAGCGCCAAAAAGTAAACTCCGAGAGGCAAAAGCCACCACGGGCTCACGATAATACCCAGGGCGACCAGCGCCAGAAACATTATCACAGCAACCGCCGGAAGGGTGTGTACAGCCTTGAGCGACCCGGGATAAAGCAGCTTAAGCGTAATGCGCGACATACCGAAAACATGTACCTGGCGCCAGAATTTACGCCAGTTTACACGTCGTTTATGCCATACCGGCGCTGCGGTTATCAGTATAATCCTGAATCCGGCATTGCGGATTCGTGTGCTCATGTCTATATCCTCCGAGAACATCTCGCGGAAACCGCCGACTTTGTCGTACACCTCGCGGCTGAAACCCATATTGAATGTACGCGGAGTAAACTTTTCCAGACTTACTTTGCCACCGCGGATTCCTCCTGTGGTCAGGAAAGATGTCATGGTGTAGTTTATGGCCTTTTGCGTTGTGGTGAAAGAGTCGTGCGCGGCATCGGGACCGCCGAAGCAGTCAGTGCGGTTGTCGGCCAGCTCCTTGTTCAGTGTCTCGAAATATCCGGGAGGGATAACACAGTCGCTGTCAAAGAATATAAACCAATCTCCGGTAGCCCGCTCCATACCGTAATTGCGCGCTATGGACCGCCCTTCATTCTCTTTGTAGAAATACTTTATGTCCAGCCCCTTGGCCGAGTACTCCTCGCAGACATCACGGCACGGCTGCGTTGACCCATCCTCCACGATGACAGCCTCAAAATTCCGGGATGTCTGGGACAACAGGCTCTCCAGCAGGTCTCTGACCTCGTCGATTCGGTTATAAACCGGTACTATTACCGAGAATTTCATCAGCTCATCCGCGATTTATAGTCCTCGTAGGTAAAACGTCGCAGGTAGCGGCAGTCGCCGTTGCTGTCGCAGAACACTATGTCGGGGTGCTGTATGCCGTTGAACATGTTGGTCTTGACGGTGGTATAGTGGTTCATGTCTTCCAGCGTAAGGCGCTGACCCACCCGCAGTGGCTCGTCAAAACTCCAGTCGCCCATATAGTCTCCGCTGAGGCACGAGTTCCCGCCCAGACGGTAAGTGGGCTTATAGGCCACGGGGTCGTCACCTACAGATTCGGTAATCGCCGGTTTATAAGGCATCTCCAGAGTGTCCGGCATGTGACAGGCAAACGAGACGTCCATTATCGCCGTCTGTACGCCGTCGTTTTTAACTATATCTACCACAGACGATACCAGGTCGCCGGTGCGCCAGGTGAAAGCCGACCCCGGCTCCAGGATTACCTCAAGCCACGGGTAGCGGCTCTTGAACCCGGTGAGCACCTCCACGAGGTGGTCGGTATCGTAATCCTTGCGGGTCATGATGTGTCCGCCGCCCATATTCACCCATTTAAGCTGGGGCAGAAGGTGGGCGAACTGCGCCTCGAAGGCATTCAGTACTTTTGCCAGGTCATGGCTGGTGGACTCGCAGAGCGCATGGAAATGAAGCCCTTCTATGCCTTCGGGAACACCGTCAAGCAGCTCCGACGCCTCGGCACCAAAACGGCTGCCGGGTAGCGCGGGATTGTACAGGTCGGTGGTGATGACCGAACAGCGGGGATTGACTCTCAGACCCGGGCTGACATGCCGGCCCGATTCCGCGTTATATTTGGCAACGCGGTCTTTGAAACGCTCCCACTGCGCTGTGGAATTGAATGTTATATGGCTGCTGCCGGCAAGATAATCGCCGATGGTCGCATCGGTGTACGCCGGGCAGTAAGAGTGCACGTAGTCGCACAGATACTCGCGGCCCAATTGAAGCTCGTTCAGTGAACTGGCAGTGCAGACAACACCGTATTCGCGGAAAATATCAAACGTCTTCCACAGTGCATTGGCCTTGAATGCCATTATTATTTTTACACCTGCGCGCTGGCTCACATCCTGTATCAGGCTCAGATTTTTGCGCAGCTTGTCTTCGTAGACGATATAAAACGGAGTAGGGAGTTCATTTGCTTTCATACGGCAAAGATACTACAAAATCGTGATATATTCTACTCCGACAGTAAAAAAATGGTTCTAAATGTGTTTTAGCAATTTTGCCGGAACGCCGCCTACAACCGTGTTCGCGGCCACGTCAGACCGGCCTTACAACGAAAGTGCTGATAACACAGCAAATGATAAATGTGGCCAAACACAGGCTGGCGGTATCGGACGATGATGTTAGCATTATCGCCTATGACCTTGGTTTTCAGTATCCTGCGCACTTCTCACGGATGTTCAGACGCATAACCGGCCAGACCCCCTCGGAGTACCGCCGGATGATTATTGAGCAGAACTGACGCTTTCGCTATTGCAGTGTGAAAAGTTTTGATTAATTTTGCAGTAATAATTACAAAAGAACTTTACTGCAATGAACAAACGTAATTCCGGAGCTTCCACTTCCTTCAGCCGGATATGGAAAGAATACTATGTATGGTGCAACATACTGCTGATGCTGGTAGCCATTCCGGTGGTGATATGGATTCTGTTGTTCATAATAGATTTATGGACACATCACGGAGAAACTTCCACAGTCCCCGATGTACGCGGCATGATGTACGACCAGGCTGTGGAGCGCCTTGATGAGGAGAATCTGGATGTCGTTATCTCCGATTCTATAGACAATCCCGGAAACCTGGTGGGCGGTACAATTGTAGAGATTGTCCCCAAGCCGGGCAGCGTTGTCAAGAAGGGTCGTGAGGTATACCTGACAATTGTAGCATATAACCCGCACCAGGTGCAGATTACTGAGCCGCTCGCAAACCGCGATTTAAAATCGGTGATGAATTATCTGTATAACTTAGGTATAGACACATCCAAGATAAATGTAAAGCGTGTGCCATGGATGTATCCCGGTTCTGTTGTTGCTGTACATACCGGTAACCGTACCATTGACATGGGTTGCCGTGTGGCTGTAAATGCACGTATTACTATAGAATATGGTGTTGAGGACGATGAACTGTTAAGCGGTCAGTCGAACTATATTGTCATTGATTCGCTGATTAATGCAGAACCGGAACCGGATACCATTGAGCCGGATGCCTCGGCTGAGGAGCCGGCAGGACAGCCAAAACAGCCCGTGGACCCGACTCCCGCTAATCCTTCCAATCCGCTTTATGACTGACGACGAGGTTATTGACGGCCTGTCCGCAGAGCTTGACGACGATGCCGCGGCATCGGCAGCGCTGATTGACATTGGCGACGGACGTGACTTATACGAGCATTTCCGTTTTGTAGCCGACAAGGGTCAGGCATTGCTGCGTGTGGATAAATTTCTTACCGAGCGATTGCAGAAATCCTCGCGTAACAGGGTGCAGCAGGCCGCCGAGGCCGGATGTATCCTCGTTAACGGCAAGCCGGTAAAGAGCAATTACCGCGTTAAGCCGCTGGATGTGGTGCAGGTGGTTATGGACCGCCCGCGCTACGAATTCGAGATTGTCGCCGAGGATATTCCCCTGGACATAGTATACGAGGATCGCTACGTGCTGGTAGTAAACAAACCGGCCGGACTGGTGGTGCATCCCGGACATGGCAACTGGACGGGGACACTCGTGAATGCGCTGGCTTGGCATTTCAAGGACACCCCGGATTATGATGTTAACGACCCGAGGCTCGGGCTGGTACATCGCATTGATAAGGATACGTCAGGATTGCTCGTCATTGCCAAGACTCCGGACGCCAAGACGCATCTGGGCCGTCAGTTCTTCAACAAGACCACCAAGCGCGAGTATGTAGCGGTGGTATGGGGCGAACCCTCTCCTGCGCAGGGACGCATAGAGGGTAATATCGCACGCTCCACCCGGGATCGTCTGCAGATGGCTGTTTACGACCCGCAGTCGGGCATAGGAAAGCATGCCGTGACGCACTACTCGGTGATAGAGCCCTTAGGACACGTTTCGGTGGTAAAATGTGTGCTGGAGACCGGCCGAACCCATCAGATACGTGTGCACATGCGCCATATAGGGCACACTCTTTTCAACGACGCACGTTATGGCGGCGACGTTATCTTGCGCGGAGAGCGCACCGCCAAGTACACGCGGTTTGTGGAAAACTGCATGGAAATATGTCCGAGGCAGGCTCTGCATGCGCGCACGTTGGGATTCGTTCATCCCGAGACCGGCGAGGAAATGTTCTTCGAGGCGCCCTTGCCCGCCGACATGCAAGGACTCATAGACAGGTGGCGCGTTTACGCAAACGCCCGCTAAGGAACGCCCTCTAATCGACAAGGCGGTGTGTCGCGTTTGACACACCGCCTTGTCGTTTAGAGGGGGAGGGGGGTGATGGAAAATACCCTCCGCAAATCAGTAGATGATTTTAGTAGCTTTGTCACCGGCTACGCGTATCAGAAGCTGACCGTGGTCGGGATTGGAAACACGTACTCCCTGTAGGTTGTAATATACCGGAGCGATGTCGCTGTCGGCAGTGATGTCTTCTATGCCGCCGGTTTTTGAAATGGAGATTGTATTGTCTTTGGTATTGACGGTTACGGTGTAGGTTCCGGGATCTGTGATATTCCATTTGTTGTCTTCGTCAGAGGCCGGTACTATTTTGCCGTCGTCGGTGGCATCACGGAAAATCCAATACTTCTTGTTCCACGAACGGGCGCCTTTAAGAACAGTGGCCAATTTAAAGTCGCCGGTTTTTAATTCGGTAGTGGCGGAGTAGATATACGGAGCGGCAGCATCCTGGTGCATTGCTGTGCCGTGGTCTATATCCCAGCCGTTGGGAGCTGCCGCTCCCACGATGAACATGGAAGATAATGTGATGTTCGCATCCTGATAGGGAGATTTTTTAATGGTGGCAGTGAGCGCGTCGGCGTCAACTACAATGTGGTAGTTGGCGGATTCTGCCACCCGGAACTTGTTGTCGTCTCCGTTAAGCATCAGGGCCACTTTACCGGATGCATCGGGCTTTGAACCATTGACAACGGCACGGAATTCGTCGTTGCCGAAGTCGAATGTCTTGAGGAATTTCAGATCTTTGTCGGCCTGGAGATAAAGGGTTCCCTCAAAAATGTTGGGAGTCTCCGGCTTTGCAGTCAGTGCTGACGCTTCGTCCAGTGTCCAACCCCAGGGTGTTCCGTCTCCGGCGGGGAAAAGGACATCGGCTCTGTTCTGTGCAGAAATGTTCATGCCGCAAAATAATGTAGTGCCGGCAATGAGTAATGATTTGTAAAGATTTTTCATAAAAAAACAGTTTAAAAAAGTCGCAAACCGCAACAATATGAGCCGCGGTTTGCGACTGTTGCATGAATATGGGAATAAAATTATTTGCTGAGACGGACTACCTTGCAGCCATGCGCGGGGATGGTAGCCTTGATGGCTGTGGCTTTGCCCTCATCGCTGTGGCTCCAGAGGTCGCGGACATTCATTTCGCCGTCCACTCCTACGGCTGAGAGCGGGAGCTCTACAGACTTGGAGTTGTCGTCGCGGTTGAAGATACCCACAACCACATCACCGTTGGACATTGAACCGTACCATACTGTTCCGTTGGACTTGTCTTCCAGAACTTTACCGGCGAATCTGTCGGCGTTGAGAGCCAGCAGCTCTGCGTTGCAGTAGAATTTGGCATTGTCGCCGATAGTGGATTTCTGGTCGGCAACGGTAACGGGGCCGCCGGCAAGCAGCTGCAGCGATATAACGCTCTTTTTCTCGTTGTCGTTGGCATAGTTGTGGAGGCGGATAAAGTCACCGTCAAGAATAACTTTGCCTTTTCCACTCACGTGGTTCCAGTATTCAAATCCATCAAACTGATTGTTGCAGTTGGGCCAGTTGCCGTAGGATTTGCCACGGTCGTCCTGAGAGGTGAACCACCATCCGCCGTCGCGGGTGTCGCGTACAATGCGGAACATGTTGCCGTATTTGGCTTCAACTTCAGCATCGTTGTACAGGTTGGGCATTACCAGAGAGGTAAACACACCGTACTTTTTAGCTGACTGAGCGATATAGGCGAGGTAGCGGGCGTAGTTTTCGCGACCGTAACCGCGGCCCAC
Organism: Bacteroidales bacterium; assembly: GCA_004554255.1. Classification (GTDB taxonomy): domain Bacteria; phylum Bacteroidota; class Bacteroidia; order Bacteroidales; family Muribaculaceae; genus CAG-873. Next base: position 6,924 of record SFNC01000031.1, on the reverse strand, counting down.
CTTACCCATGCCGCGGTCGTTGCCATCCTCGTACCAGCAGAGGAAGTCCATGCGGATGTATTTGATGCCGAGGTCGGAATAGTGTTTGAAGAAGCCGTCAATCCACTCTTCGGCACCCTTGTGTGTGGCAACACCCCACGAGAACCAGAGGTCCTCAACCTTGGGATTCTCGACTTTCTCCGAGCCGTTGTAGCGCAGTGTGCCTACATTTATGTCTGTGCCGGGGATTTTGGTGTTGTCCGGGCAGTGAATCCACATGGGATTGTCGTAGATGCCCACTTCAAGGCCGCGTTTCTTAGCTTCGGCCACGAGGTCTTTCAGCGCTACAGAGCCATAGTGGGTCATGTATGCCGACCCGCCTTCGGCGCGCATGGATACGAAACCGTCGGTGCATACCATGTTGTAGCCGAAAGGTTTAAGATCGGATTCCACCCAGTCCATGATTTCGGTCCACTGGGACATGGTGATGTCTATGTTCTTTACACCGGCCTGCTCCAGGTCGTAGCAGTATTCATATACACTCCAGTACAGAGGAGCCTTGAAGGTGTGAATGTCCCCGGGATCGGGAAGGTCTCCAAGTTCGTAGCGGGGCGGATATTTCATCTTATAATTGTCATCGTCGCAGGCAGTGGTTGTTACTGCCAGCAGTGAGGCTACACCAAGAGCCAGAGCTGATAACATATTTATTTTCATTGTGTTACTGTATTAATGAAGTTATATTGGCTTATTCTCCAAGATATTTGACGGAAATTGTCCATTTCTGAACGTCGAACTGGATGCTGTATTTGCCTTCGTTGGTCACTCTCCATTTGTCATCAGGGTCTCCACCAAATATGAATGCCGGGTCGGAAACCCCTGATTTGCTGATGGTAACGCCACCTTTGGCGGGTTTCACCCAGGGGCCTGAGAAGTTGCCGTCGGGCTTAAGACATGCTTTCATCTCACCGGTTTTCAGCTTTCCCTCCCATGTCCAGACATACTTGTTGTCGGCCGAGCGGGTCAGTGCGGTAAGGTTGTCCATGCTCCATCCGCCGGGAGTGGCGTCGCCAATCAGGTAAAGAGCATCGGTTTTTAGAGCATTGGGATCGTATTCGTCGTCTCCGGCTTTGGCGGGTTTGACGTCAATGGTCCATTTTTCCAGGTCAAGGGTGATGGTGTAATCGCCGGCCTCGGTAACTTTCCACTGGTCGTCGGGGCTTTTGGTGTAGACGAAACTGTTGGCAGAAACACCTGCGGAGGAAACGGTTACATCAGCTGATGCGGGACGGATAAATTTAGCGTCAAAGCTTTTCTCGACACCGCATTTAAATGTTCCGGATACCAGAGTGCCGGTCCAGCTCCAAAGATATTTGTTGGAGTCGTCGCGGGTAAACATCTGGGCATCGTCCAGGCTCCATCCGTTGGGGGTGGCATCACCGATCATGAACACCTGAGGAGCGTCAATAGCATTGCTTTCGGGCTTTTCCAGGTCTTTCACAAACTGTACGGCGATGGTGTGGTGCTCAAGGTCGAAAGTCATCTTGTACTCGGCGGCATAGGTCACTTTCCACTTGTCATCGGGATTGGCAACATATACGAAGCTGTTGTCGGCGACACCGTCCTTGTTGATTTCAACCGATCCGGAAGGACGTACAAAGGGCACATCCCAGCTGCCGGTAGAGGTACAGGCCTTGAGTTCTCCTGCGTTGAGCACGCCTTCGTAGGTGAAGATGTACTGGCTTTCCTTGACAAGCTGAGTGGGGCTGTCAATGTTCCAGCCGTTGGGGGTTGCGTCACCCACGATATAGAGGTTTTCGGCCTCAATGGGTACGATGGGTTCGGTGGGCTTGCCACCTACATAAGTGGTGGACATAGTCCAGTTGCGGAGGTCGAATGTCAGATGGTAGATACCGGCTTCGGCAACTCTCCATTTTTCGTCGGGGTCTCCGGCGTGCATCTGGAAAGCGGCGTCTTTAATCTCGGACTTGCCGATTTCGGTACCGTTTTCCACCGGTCTGATGAACGGAGCGTCCCAGCTGCCGGGGGAGAGGCAAAGTTTCATCTCACCGCGATTCAGGGTTCCTTCCCACTCAAAAATCAGTGGGTCGGCCTCGGAGGCGGTAAGCTCTGTAGGCGCGTCGATGTTCCAGCCGTTGGGAGTGGCATCGCCGACCATGAACAGTGTGGAGGTCTTGATGGGCAGATTGCCCTCGATAACCACCAGGTCTTTTTCGTCGTCGCATGCCGTGCCGAGCAGTGCGGCGGTCATAATGGCCAGTGACGACAGTATTTTATTTAGTTTCATATTACAAATCTTATTTATATTTGATAATGATGCGGTTATCAGTTGTTATAGCCGGGATTCTGTTTGAGGGCGGCATTGGCGTCAAGGATGGGACGCATCAGCGGGAAGATGATGGTGTGTGCGTCGGCATCGGGAGTCTTGTCCCACCATGTGCCGGTGTTGAATTTACCCCAGCGGATAAGGTCTATGCGACGGCGGCCTTCGGCGAAGAACTCGCGGCCCCACTCGTCAAGCATTTCTTTCTCGTTGAGCTCGGCTTTGCCTTCGGGCTGATAAAGGACTTCGTCAAGATTCTCGGCGGGATAGTTGCGGCGGCGAACCTGATTGAGCAGTTTTGCGGCATCGGCCTTTTTGCCTCTACGTATTTTGCATTCGGCGAGTGTATAGATAACTTCGGGGAGACGGATTTCGGTGAAGTCAGACTCCATCTGGTTCTCGTCCTCATCGGGGTAGAAAGGATATTTTGCGAAGTGCCATCCCGAGTTGTGGTCGCCGGTAGTGAGATTGGAGGTCTTGTCGGCGAGCCAGCGGTCCGGAGCGAGATCCTGGAAGTTACCCACGGCGTCGCGGATGTAAAGGTCGTACGAACGTTCCGGTGCGCCTACGCGTTTGGCGGTGCCGTTCTCGTCCACATAGTCAAGGTATCCGTAGAAGAACATACCCTCGCGTTTGTTGTTGCCGAGGTTCTTGTACAGTTTCATGCGTACATCACCGGGATATTTACGGAAGTTCTGGATGGGCATACCCAGGTCGTAAGTGTAAAGTTCGCCGGTGGGGTCGAACGAGGGCGAGGCTGCATATTTGCAGTTGTGGTCGCCGGCCTTGCACTTGGAGTCTTTAAGATAGTAACGTGCGCGCGCGGGAACTGTCCACCAGAATGTGTCGCCCTGATAGTGCCAGTAGGTGTATGCCTGCGAGCCGGGGAAACCGAAGATAACCTCGTCACTGGTATCGTTGTTCCAGTCAAAAGCCTCGTCCCAGCGGTCGGCCACTTTATAGGGACCGTAAACGCCGTCCAGGATGTCCTGAGCCACTTTTTCGGCATCGGCAAAGTGGTCTTCGCCAATATAGACCTCGGCGTTGAAGTACAGGCGCATCAGCAGGGCTGCTGCGGCGGCTTTGGTCCACTGGCCCTGAATCTGGGCGTTGGTGCCTAATGCTTCTTTTTTAGCCAGGAGGTTGATGCAGTCTTTAAGCTCTGACTCTATGAATGTGTAGAGGACTTTCGGTTCTACCTGGCCTACAGAGTTTTTGGACATGTCGTTGAAGCTGACAGCCAAAGGCACATTGCGGAAGGCGTCGATAAGACGGATATAGAACCATGCGCGCAGAGCGCGGCACTGTGCTGCCAGATTGTCGAATTCGGCCTGCGAGAATCCGAATTTCGCGGGGTCCAGCTTCTGCATGTCTTCAATTACATAGTTGCACTGTCCGATACCCTGGAAACATCCGTTCCATTCGGTCTGGGCATCTCCGCCGTCTTCTACATTCCACTGGTGGTAATGCAGTTTACGCCAGCGGCCGCCGTCGTCCCACCATCCGTCGCGGCTGGGGGTTATGAGCTGGTCGGCAGACAGTTCGTTGAGTACGTGGCGGCTCTGGATAGACCAGAAGGCGTGTTCAAAGGGGCGGAACACGGCACGCACCACGTCGCTTTTGGTGTTATAGTAGTTCTGGGTACCCACCTGGTCGTACAGTGTCTCGTCCAGGTTTGTGCAACCCACGGATGCTGTTGCCATAAGCACACATCCGGCCATATATTTAATGAGTTTTGTTTTCATTGTTTTCATTAGCTTAAGGATTAGAAATCAAGCTGAATACCCAGGATGAACTGGCGTGTTGAGGGGAAGTATGTGCGCGAGCCCTGTCCGCCGGGGGTGAGACCGTTAACCTGGTAGGAAGAGGGGTCTACGCCCGAGAATTTGGTGATGGTGAAAACGTTTTTCACTGTACCGTAGATGCGGGCGCGGTCCAGGAATCTGCACTGGGGAACATTGAGGGTGTAGCCGAGGGTAATCTGGTCCAGCTTGAAGTAGTCGCCGGACTCCAGGAAGTAGTCGGTTACAGCGTGGCTGGAGGTGGGGCTGATAGCGAAGTTCTTGCCGTAAGCTTTTTTGAGGACGTTGCCGGTGAACTTGCGTGTGCCGTAGTAGAAATCGTGGATGTTGAAGATATCGTAACCGAAGGCGCCACGGAAGAAGAGGCTGAGGTCAAAGTTACGGTAGCGGAAATTGTGGGTGGTGGACATGGTGAATTTGGGCATACCGTTGCCCACTTTCACACGGTCGGCCTCGCCGGCCTGCGACGCGTTGATAATGTCGCCGTCCTTGTCGTATACCAGCCATTCGCCGTTCTCGTTGATGCCGGCGTATTTCCACATGAAGAAGTTACCTACAGACTCGCCTTTTTCTATGCGCTGGAGGTTATAGAAGGGGTAGGGGTCCTCGGTGCTGCAGACAGAATAGTAGTCCTGACCGACGTAATCGGAGTTGGAGAAGTCCACGAACTTGTTGGACATCACGGTTCCGATAAGGTTGAAGTTATAGTCGAATGCCTTGGTCTGTACGGCGTTGAAGTTGAGATCGAACTCAAAGCCGGTGTTCTTCATTGTACCCACGTTCACAAAAGTCTCGTCGTGCAGGTAGGGAGGAACGGATACCTTGTAGTTTCCGAGCAGGTCCTGGGTGCGACGGTTGAAGTAGTTGAGCGAGCCGTAGAAACGGTTGTTGAACATTGCAAAGTCGATACCGACGTTCCAGTTTTTACCTTTTTCCCATTTCAGGTCGGGGTTCACGTTTTTGCTGGGGCCCCATACCTGCATGAATTTGCCATTGTAGAGGTAATAACCGAAGCCCGTCATGGTGCTGAGCGAGTTGTAGGAGCCGAAGTCCTGGTTACCGGTAACACCGTAGTCGGCGCGAATCTTGAGTTCGTTGAGCCAGCCGGCTGTATTTTCCATGAAGGATTCCTGGCTGATGCGCCAGCCGGCAGATACGGCGGGGAAGTTACCCCATTTGTGGTTTGCACCGAATTTTGACGAACCCTCGTGGCGCAGAGACGCGGTGAGGAGGTATTTGCCGTCCCAGTCGTAGCTGATGCGGCCGAAGAACGAGATGAGTTTGGCGTCGTTCTTGTACGAGCCCATGTCCACTTCACCTTCCTCCTTGGCATATTCGCCGGAGCCCATGTTGTTGGCGCCGAGACCGTCGTTGGGGAAGTCCTTATTATAGATGTCAAAGCCTTCGTACTGCGAGTACTGGTAAGAGTAACCGGCCATGGCCTTGATGTTGTTCTTGCCCAGGCGAGCCGAGAAGTTTGTAATCCATTCCACGATGTACTGGCGCTCTTTCGAGTAGCTGCGTGAGGCTTCGCCCTCGCGGCCGTTGTTTACGCACTGTGTGGAGGTGGAGGGGCGGAACCACCAGTTGTTGTTGTCGTACTGATGGTCGGCAAAAGTAACCTGAGTGTTAAGGGTGTAGGGGCAGTTTTCGCCTTTCCAGAACAGGGGGAGGAGGTTCAGTTTTGCGGTTGCGTCCCAGTCAAGCAGCTTGGTGTCGCCGCGGTCTGTTTCCAGTTTGAGGCGCTCCACAGGGTTGCTGCCTACTACCTGGCCCTGGAAATTGTAATAGCGAGTGGGGTTTTCGGGGTCCATCAGCGGGGTGGTGGGGTTGGCTTCGATAGCGTCTTTGAAAACACTCCAGTCACCTTGTGTGCGGTAGATGATACGGGGGGCGAGATTAACAACAAAGTTGAAGAGACCGCCTTTTGTGGTGTGGTTGATAGATGCACGGCCGCCGTATTCCTCGCGTTTCGAGCGGATATCCACACCGTTGTGGTCGCGATAGTCCACGCTCACGCGGTAGCTGGTGCGCTCGTTTCCGCCGGAGAGGCTCAGTGTGTGCTGGTGGGCGAAACCGGTGCGGCTTACGCCGTCAAGCCAGTTGTAGTTGCCGCCGAGGTCTGTGCCGCTGTCACCCCAGCCGAGGCGTACGTCGCGGTAGTCTTTGGCAGACATCATGTCAAGTTCCTTGATAATTTTGTCCCATGCGAAAGTACCGGTGTAGGTGGTGTGCACCTGTCCGTCTTTCGAGCCTTTCTTGGTGGTTACAAGGATAACGCCGTTAGAGCCGCGTGTACCGTAGATGGCCGATGCAGCACCGTCCTTAAGGATGTCGAAAGAGGCGATGTCGTTGGCGTTAAGGTTTGTGAGGTTACCGCCGGGAACACCGTCAATTACAATCAGCGGGCCAAGGCCTGCCGAGCGTGAGCTGACACCACGAATCTGGATGCTTGCCTGATTGTTGGGGTCGCCGGCGCCGGTGTTTGTGATTGACACACCGGCAACCTTGCCCTGAATCATCATGGAGGGGTCAACCGAGCTTACAGACAGGAAATCCTTCTCGCTGACATGCGAGATGGCCGAGGTAAGCTCTTTCTTGTCCATCGTGCCGTAACCGATAACCACAACTTCGTTAAGGGTTTCGTTGTCAGGGGCCATTACTACGTTAATGACTCCACGCGAGTTTACAGCGATTTCCTGGGTCTTGCAACCTACGTAAGAGAATACGATGGTGCCCTTGCCGGGAACATTCTTTAACTCATAGTTACCGTCAATGTCCGTGACGGCATTCACTGCAGTG
>SFNC01000134.1 GCA_004554255.1 Bacteroidales bacterium | reverse complement strand
TGCGGGCGGAGGCACGACGCCGGCTACGTGGGGTTACCCGGACCCGCACATGACAACCCCGGCGGGGTTGCATCTGGACGGCGCAACCCAAATGAAACCCCGCCGGGGTTCATGGACTTCTATACCTCGTTACCCCCCATGTAGCGGTCGTCGTACCTCCTCCCGCAACATGGGGCTACCCAAATGGAACCCCGCCGGGGTTCACGCCCCCCCCCGCCATTACCCCCCATGTAGCGGTCGTCGTACCTCCGCCCGCAACATGGGGCTACTCAAGTGGAACCCCTTCGGGGTTATCACGGAAGACCACGGAATAAGCTGGTGGGGTCCCGGCGGCGGGATGCTGCGCATCCCCAAAAAAGGCGGCAGCACTGAGCATGGGATAGTGCTGCCGCCGATGGCTTGTTAAAGCCCGGGTAATGTATTCTTCAGGCGAAGATTATTTTACAAGAATTTTCTGTGCTTTCGCGCCCTGGCGACGGATAACGAGCTGTCCGGCTGCGGGGTTCTGAATGCGCTGGCCGTAGAGGTTGAAGTACTCAACGGGAGCGTTTTCGTCATTGTCGGCGACGATGGATTCTACAGCGTCCTTTTCGGGCAGAGTAAGCTTGAATGCTCCGTTGCTGTTGGCATAGTAAAGTTTACCTTCTTTAAGGAAGGATAAAAGCAGAGATTTGGTGGGGAAGGTGATGACATTGTCTTTTAAAGTGCCATAGTAGCCTGAGCTTGCCAGTTCATCGTCGGTAGCACCATCATCCTTGAGGTAGCTGATGTAAGAAGTGCCTACCATCATGCCATCCTCGTCGCCGTAAGAGAATCCCATTGCGCTGTCTTCAATGTAAACCTTTTCGGGGTCTTCGGCGTGGATGTAAAGATAGTGGTTGTGGTCCCCCTCGGAATTGAGGCTGTGAGAGTTGTATACTTTTGCTTTATGTGTGGCGAGCGGATTTACAACACGATAGAAACCCGGGGTAGTCAAGTGTTCCTGGATGGTTACGTCGCGCTCGGTGTCGTTCATGTTATTGAATGCACTGCTGATATAGTCGTCCACATATTTTGCAGTTACGCCCTCGCTCCATTTGTCAGCCTCGTCCACATTGCAATAGAAATTACATGCGAGACCATTTACATAGGCACCGTTTTCGTCAACACCGATAAGGAAAAGGGTGTGTACGCCATGATCCAATGATGAGCAGTTCAGTGTGCCGTCCAGAGATGTGACTCCGGCAGATATGGCACCCATTCCAAGGACATACTCCAAGTTTTCGACAGAGCCGTCATAGTTTCCGGCATAGATGGCATATTTTACATCTGTAATGGAAGAACCGGCCTGGAAAGCCAGCTTGAGTTTTCCGTCAACGGTGCAGTCTGAGTATGAAGCTTCAAATGCTGAACTTTCATCAATATATGTCATTTCGGCTGAAGCATATATCTCAAAGAAACCGGCCGAAACGGAGCATCCGAAATATGTTGGGAAAGAAATGGAACCGGCCTCTGTATCAATTGTGCATACGGCATCGGTTTTAAGGGCGGTAGGTGTAGAGCCGGAAACCTTAACGTCGCCTACATACACGTCGCCATAATTAGGGTCTGTATCTACCTTCTGATAGGCGATGGTGAGGGTCTTTGCCGACAGGTCTACAGTAGCCTCGATAGATTCATCGTAGAAGAAATTGGAGATAGAAACTTTATTGTCGCTGCCGGCAACGGCAGTTACTGTTACTTTTTTCGTGGCCTCGGTTCCTTCGTATGCGTCCGTATACGACAGGTTGTATTCGCCAACCATGTCGGCGACCGAAGCGAAAGCGTGTGCTTTGGCGGGAGCGGCTTTCTTGGCTGCCTTGGCGACAGTTTTTCCGCTATTGAGCCGGAGGTCACTTTTAAGAGTTTTGCCGATACGAACAGTGCTGAGCATGCCGGCATCCGCAGTGTTGGCGGTAACAGTGATGTTTGCAAAGGCACCGGTTGTAACCAGCACACCTGCCAGAAGAGTGTAAAGTTTTTTCATAAGCTTTTTTACCTTAAAATTGTTAAACCTATAGAAATATGTAATCCTGATTTGGGATTGATTTGGCTGATGGTTATGATGTGATTGTGCAAAATTATGTAAATAAGATTAATTGTGCAAGTTTTTTCAAGAAAAAATTTAGTTTTGCGGGTAAAAAAAAGTCGCTTTCGCCCGTTTTTAGTCCGATTTAAAGCATCTTGCAATTTGTAAATTTGTAGCGTCGGGACATGACAGCGGACTGACACAGACTGACACGGAAACGGTCCGTAATGTGCCCGTCAACATTTTTGGCACGCCATTTGTTAGAGATATACACAGAGCAACCGCAGGCTGCTCGCAGTGATTATAGACAATAATAATATAAAACATAAAACACTCTCAAAGAACTATGGGAAAAATTATCGGTATTGACTTAGGTACCACCAACTCATGTGTGGCTGTGCTGGAAGGTAACGACCCCGTCGTAATCCCCAACAGCGAAGGCCGTAACACCACCCCTTCAATCGTAGCATTTGTTGACGGCGGCGAGCGCAAGGTCGGCGACCCTGCCAAACGTCAGGCCATCACCAATCCTACACGTACCATTTACTCCATCAAGCGATTCATGGGCGAGACCTACGACCAGGCCGCCAAGGAAATCGAGCGCGTGCCCTATAAAGTGGTTCGCGGCGACAATAACACCCCGCGTATCGACATTGACGGCCGCCAGTACACCCCGCAGGAAATCTCGGCAATGATTCTGCAGAAGATGAAGAAAACCGCCGAGGACTACCTGGGACAGACTGTAACCGAGGCTGTTATCACCGTCCCCGCATACTTCAACGACTCGCAGCGCCAGGCTACCAAGGAAGCCGGCGAAATCGCGGGCCTCACCGTTAAGCGTATCGTAAACGAGCCCACCGCTGCCGCTCTGGCATACGGCCTGGACAAGGCAAACAAGGACCAGAAAATCGCTGTGTTCGACCTCGGTGGCGGTACTTTCGATATCTCCATCCTGGAGCTTGGCGACGGCGTTTTCGAGGTTAAGTCCACCAACGGTGACACTCACCTGGGCGGCGATGACTTTGACCATGTTATCATCGACTGGCTCGCCGACGAGTTCCTCAAGGACGAAGGTGTGGACCTGCGCAAGGACCCCATGGCCATGCAGCGCCTGAAGGAGGCTGCCGAAAAGGCTAAAATCGAACTGTCGTCCACTACCTCCACCGAAATCAACCTGCCGTACATCATGCCCGTGAACGGTATTCCCAAACACCTGGTTAAAACCCTGACACGTGCTAAGTTCGAGCAGCTTTCAGACCGCCTGATCAACGCCACACTCGGCCCCTGCGAACAGGCTCTTAAGGACGCCGGCCTCACCGCCCGCGACATTGACGAGGTTATCCTGGTAGGTGGTTCTACCCGAATCCCCGCAATCCAGGCCGTTGTGGAAAAATTCTTCGGCAAAGCTCCCTCCAAGGGCGTTAACCCCGACGAGGTTGTTGCCGTAGGCGCTGCCATCCAGGGCGGTGTGCTCTCCGGCGACGTTAAAGACGTGCTGCTGCTTGACGTTGTTCCTCTGTCCGTAGGTATCGAGACCCTCGGCGGCGTAATGACAAAGCTTATCGAGGCAAACACCACAATTCCTACACGTAAGAGCGAGGTATTCTCTACCGCCGCAGACAACCAGCCGTCTGTAGAAATCAACGTCCTCCAGGGCGAGCGTCCCATGGCTAAAGACGATAAACTCCTCGGCAAATTCCACCTCGACGGAATCGCTCCCGCACCCCGTGGAATCCCCCAGATTGAGGTGACATTCGAGATTGACGCCAACGGTATCCTTAACGTAACCGCCAAGGACAAGGCAACCGGCAAGGAACAGTCTATCCGCATTGAGGCTTCATCGGGCCTTACCGACGAGGAAATCAAGCGCATGAAGGACGAGGCCGCTGCCAACGCCGCCGCCGACGCCAAGGAAAAAGAGCGCATCGACAAGCTCAACCAGGCCGATGCCATCATCTTCCAGACCGAGAAGCAGCTCACCGACCTCGGCGACAAACTGCCCGCCGACAAGAAAGCTGCCATCGAAGGCGCACTCGCAAAACTGAAAGACGCCCACAAGGCTCAGGACCTCGCCGCTATCGACGCCGCCATCAAGGAAATCAACGATACCTTCGGCGCCGCACAGCAGGACATCCTCAACGCCCAGGCTCAGGCTCAGCAGAATGCCGGCGCCAACCCCGGCGCCAACCCCGGCGGTGCCGCTCCCGGTCCCGACGACCACGTTACCGACGTTGACTTCGAGGAAGTCAAATGAGACCAATAGGTAAAGACATAACAAAACACTATCAAATAGCGTGTAGCTCAATGAGTTACACGCTATTTGCATTTTATAGGCTCATGTTTGTTATGTGCTTATTATTCCTTTTTTTACGGCTTTTTTGTTACATGTGTGGTACAGGACCAAATGGTAGATAAGGTTGAACATATACATACTTATACATACATATAAGATTCTGTTGAACTTAAAAGTAGAAAACATGCCAAATTTAGGAATTGAAATCAAAAGAAAGTGCGAGATCTGCGGAAATATCTTTGTTATCAAGAC
>SFNC01000133.1 GCA_004554255.1 Bacteroidales bacterium | reverse complement strand
ATTGTGATGATAGATATTTTCATTGTTCAAATCGTATGGTCAAGCAGATTTTTCCAAAGCGCGCCAATCCTTTGCATGGAATATTGCTCCGACTTCAGGAGCACATTAGCCCTTAGCCTTGATATTCTGTCAAGAGGGGCAGACATAATACCCTTGAGCGTTTCGGCAAAAGCATCGAGGTCGCCGTTGGGAACGAGGAAGCCATTTTCTCCTGAGGGGGAAAGTATGTGGCGCACTCCGGCGGAGCAATCGAAGGCAATGGGTATAACGCCGTTGGCCTGCGCCTCTGTGAGGCAAAGCCCCCAACTCTCCATTTCCGACACAAGGCAGAGGATTGACGCACGGTCGAGATATGGCTTCACGTCACTTTGCTGCCCCTCGAAATGCACGCGAGGCAAATGCTGCGCCTTGGCCTCCATAAGCGGGCGGGCGTTGCCGTCGCCCACAATGTAGAGATGCCAGTCGGGCATGTCTTCGCACACTCTTTCCCAAATGTCAATCAGGCGGTCGGCGCGTTTGTCCTCATAGGTGAGGCGACCTATATATAATATTGCGTGCTCCTTCTCCAAGCACAGGGGCTTGCCGCTGCGCTCGGCATTGGGTATCACGTGTATCTTGCGGCTGTGGGCGGGGTCGGCGGAAGAAATCTTGCGCAGCGTCTCTTCCTTATATTCCTCACACAGCACGGTGCAGGCATCGGCCATGTCGAGGATTTCGCGATAGCGGCGCACGTATTTGCGCTCCCAAAAACGGCATCCTCTAATCAGGGGATAATAATAGAACGCCCATTTGAGTTTGCCAAGCAGACTTTTCCGCTTCCGCATTTTGTTCTTCTCTATGAATTGCGGTTCCCACAGGGGGACATTGTGCCAGGTAAAGATATATTTACAGCCGGTTTGGGCCTTTATGTAAGCCGCGTGGTTGAGGTAGCGGAAACTGACAAAGTGAGTGATACCCCTTTCCCTAATTGTTTTGACGATAAAATCGGCATCGGCTTTCGAGCGCGTAAGATGTCGCTCGGGCAAAGTGATAACCTGATAGTTGCGGGGCAAATGCGGCGGCAGATAGTCTTCATGAAAATCTGCCGTAAATACATAAGCACGACATCCATGTTCCGACAGGAAGTTGGCGATATCGATAGTGACGCGCTCTGCGCCGCCGCAAGGAAATTCTTCGTGCAGGAAAGCCACGCCTATGTGCGGAATGCTAGTTACAGGCGGTGCTATGAGCTGGCTCTCAACGTTTGTCATGCTCATCGTTGCGGGTATAAATAAATTTTTTAGAAAACTTGCGGGCGAATATGGCAGAGCATTCGGCAAGATAGGCGGCGTCAGCCTCTTGCCACACATAGGGTGAACCGCGCTGCCAGTCGATGGCGCGGGCTGCTGCGCGTATCATGTCGTCGTCAGCACAGGCTATATTATTGCGAAAATCGGAATTCCACAGAACTGTCTGAACAAAGATTTCATCGGGACACAGCGTATGGGCGAAGCGTGCCAGTATTTCGGATTTTCGGTTAAGCAGATATTGGCAGAAGGCGTGCGTGATGCTCACCCATTGGCTGCCTTTGCGAAACTCCCAATCGGCGCGGCGGCGAAAGCCCGTGGCTTTTTGCAGCAGGAGGAAAAGGTTGCGCAGGGGCGCGGTGAAAAGGTGGACGGCAGTGCCCTTATCTTTCAGGTGCTTGGTGAAGAGATAGTAGCGGCCCACCTTGCGCCGCAAGTCTTTCTCGTGAGCCGCGCCGCTCCAAAAGTGGACGAACTCCTTGCCGGCACTGCGCTTGAAAAAGCCGTGCAGATAGTCCTGACTTTTGATTACCTGGTCTGTACCCGAAAGCAAATGGTAGTACTGATAAGGACCGCGCTTGAAAGCTGTTTCGAAAAGCAGGAGTTCGGTTTCTACCTGACTGATGTCGCCCCAATACACGGCATTCGGCTTCGGCACGAGGTAAAATCCGGCGCGGCAGGCGCGATAGCCGGCGAATTGCCCAAGCATTGCCGCCGAGCGGGCATCTATATGCAGATAGATGTCGTTGCGCTCATCGTCCAACTGTTGCAGCAGGGCGGCGAGCACTCCAGGCTCGTTGTGGGCAATGATGAGAAATGCGTGTTTCATCGCTCTTTTGCGTTAAGCTGTTCAAGGAAATCGCGTAGGCGCGTGTCCTCGTAGATATAGCCTTCGGAAAGCAAGCGGTCGCGGACGTGCGTGCCTACCACGCGGTCGTATTCCTCGGCCAGTTTGCCTTCTTTGTAGAGTTTATAGAAATAGCGCCAATGGCGGCCGCCGTGTCGGCCTTTGTGCTGTTCGAGCTGCTTGCCGCCGTTGATCATCTTCTGCATGAACTGCTCGCGGCCGCGCACGTTGAAGTGGAAGATGGTGATATCGGCGCGGCGCTCTATATGGGGCAACATGCTTACCTTATGGTTGCCCATGGAAATTTGCAGATAACCGCGCGAGCGGTGCAGCACTTTCTTGTTCTGACGCTCGAATATCGAAAAGCGCGACAATCCGTAGGCTTCGTAATCGTCCACGTAGCGCACCAGCTGCGTCCATTCCTGCCACGGCTTGCTTTCTTCGGGCAGCACGCTATGGAGTTCGCCTGCCAAGACGTTGGCGCGGGTGTCTTTGAGCAGTTCGGGAAACGAACCGCACGCTGGCAGCCAGAACTCGTCGGCATCGGCATTGATAATCCAGTCGGCATGGTGCTTGGCGCGTGCTAGTTCTACCATGCGGTCCACCCACGCCTTTTGCTCATAGTCGGTGGCGTGCTCTTCGATTACGTCAACTACCCAGCCTTTCTCCTGATAGCGGCGTATGATGTCGGGCGTGCCATCGGTAGAGTTGTTGTCGGTGACGATGAAATGGTCTACGCCCAAAGCGTGGTGAAACTCAATCTGCTGCGCGAGCATCTGCTCTTCGTTTTTCACGAGGAGCGTCATCACGATGTGCGGGCGACGGGGGCGGTGCAGCGTAAAGGGCAGGTCGAGCAGGGCGCGCGCTATTTTGTAGACGAGGGAGTGGGTCATGCTTCTTCGGGGTTGTTTTCAGTGGAAACGGGAATCCAAGAGGGGCAGTTGAGATAAGGCGTGGGGTAAAGGAGCGACCAGCGGTCGGGCGCGAGCACCGTCTTCTCTGGATTGCCGTTGAGCCACGCGCCCCACCAAGAGAAGGTGCTGTTGCAGATGATATTGTGGCGGCAGAGGCTCATGAGCATCATGTCCTGCCAGCTGTCTGCTTTCTTGTTCCAATCTACGAAAACGGCTGTGTCGTCGAGCAGCAAATTAGCGCGGCACCACTCTGGGTCGTCAGAGAATACATAGAAATGCGATCCGTCCACGCGCCGCCGCATCTCGGCTATGGCACGCTTGTAATAGGACAGGCAGCACACGCCGCCCGTGTTGCGCCAGACACTCGGCTGCAGGTAGTCGCCGCGCCGCACATGCAGGCTCACAGAAAGGGCATCGGCCTTTATTTTTTCTGCCAAGGCCTGCGTCCGCTCTGAAGCCAATTCTGGGTGAAAGGCGAATGCCGAGCGCACTTCGTCCGCCACGTCGGCAAAATACCGTTCGCTCTGATAGAAGCCTTTAAAGTAAACGAGCGGCCAGGCATAGGAACGGCGGTATGCCTCCAAGGTATCGAGGTTCTGCTTGCGTTCGAGAATGGTTTTGAAAAAGAGAAATTCCACAACTTTCTTTACTTTCTGATTGATGCAGAACTCATCTTCGGGCAGTTTGAATACGCGGTGCATTTCGTAGCCGTTGTGCACTTTGTAGTGCACCATATCCGAGAGGTCAATTCTCGTGTTCGGGAAGCGGCGGCGCATATTCAGGTACATGGCGTAAATGAACATCTGGTTGCCCAGCCCGCCAGTCATTTTTATGAGACGCATATATATAATATGTATAGGTCAATATTTTCCCAGCCGTTCGCTGATGCCGTCGCGGTAAGCCTGCCAAAGGCGCGGGATATCTGCATAAGCCCACCCTTTCGAGAACGGGGCGGTGAGGGCGGCGGTGAGGATATAGCCGCCCACGCCGATAAGGCCGCGCAGATAGCGCACGCCGAAATTGCGGCCGTAACGATGGTTGAGGTATGTGGAATTGCGTATTTGGTAAAAACGCTTCCATTTCTTTTTCTGTTCGCGCTCCGCCCATGTGTCGTCGGCAAAGAACAGCTCTTTGTCCATCAGCGCATCGGGCACATAGATTAGGCTGAAACCGGCAAGATGTGCCCGCAGGCAGTAGTCGGTGTCGTCGCAAAAGATGAAGAGGTCGCGGTTGGGCAGGCCTATTTTGTCGATAACGGGGCGCATGATGAGCGGCCCTTCAAACGCCGTGCCCGCCACGGCAGTCGGCTCTGTGACACTTTGCTTGGCGAGTTTGCCGCGATACATCGAGGCAAAGGGATTTGTGAGGTTATACGCCGTGAAGTCGTGGCAGAACACCTTGCCGTTTTGCAGCCGGCGCGGGGCAAAGATGCCTGCTTCGGGGTGCGCGGCTTGAACTTTGAGCAAATTTTCGAGGCATTCGCTTTGCGGGAACACGTCGTCGTCCATGCACCACACCGCCTCAGCTCCTCTTTCACAAGCCTCCT
>SFNC01000002.1 GCA_004554255.1 Bacteroidales bacterium | reverse complement strand
TTACTACTTTTGCAGCCGAATAACTTTTTAAACAACACACCATGCAGAAAAATCTCGTGATAGTCGAGTCTCCGGCAAAAGCGAAAACTATTGAGAAATTCCTGGGAAGCGACTACAAGGTGATGTCCAGCTACGGACACATACGCGACCTTTGCAAGAAGAATTTCAGCGTCGAAGTAGACAACGACTACAAACCCGTATACGAAATCCCGGAGGACAAGAAGCCCCTGGTTGCCGAACTCAAGAAAGCCGCCAAGAAAGCCGAGACGGTATGGCTGGCTTCCGATGAAGACCGCGAGGGAGAAGCCATTGCCTGGCACCTGTACGAGGTGCTGGGGCTCAGCCCGGAGCACACGCGGCGCATCGTTTTCCATGAGATTACCCGTAACGCCATACTCCACGCCATAGAGAATCCGCGCGACATAGACCTCAACCTTGTGGACGCACAGCAGGCACGCCGCGTGCTGGACCGCATAGTGGGTTTTGAGCTGTCGCCGGTGCTCTGGAAGAAGATAAAACCGTCACTGTCCGCCGGACGCGTACAGTCCGTGGCCGTGAGGCTGATTGTAGACCGCGAGGAAGAAATCAAGAACTTCAGCGCCGAGCCTTATATGCGTGTTACCGCCCAGTTCGCCACCGCCGACGCATACACTGTAAAAGCCGACCTGTCGCGACGTCTGCCCGATCCCGAAACAGCCCGCGAGTTCCTGAAGGATTGCGCCAATGCCGACTTTACCGTGCATGATGTGCAGGTGCGTCCGCTGCGCAAAAGCCCCGCGCCTCCCTTCACAACCTCCACCCTCCAGCAGGAAGCCTCGCGCAAACTGGGATTCACCGTATCCCAGACCATGATGGTGGCGCAGAGACTGTACGAGGCCGGACACATCACCTACATGCGTACCGACTCGCTGAACCTGTCCTCGCTGGCCATCGATTCCATCAGCCGCGAAATCAACGACGTTATCGGCCCGCGCTATCTCAAGGTCCGCCATTACCACACCAGCTCCAAAGGCGCACAGGAGGCACACGAGGCAATCAGGCCCACATACATTGACCGCCACAACATTGAGGGCACCGCGCAGGAGAAAAAGCTCTATAACCTGATTTGGAAACGCACCATAGCATCGCAGATGGCCGATGCCGAGATTGAAAAAACCACAATCGACATTGCAATCTCAACACGCGCAAACGAACACTTCTCGGCATCCGGTGAGGTTATTAAATTCGACGGATTCCTGAATGTCTACATAGAAGGACACGACGAGGAGACTCTCAACGAGACCGAGACCTCGGGACTGCTGCCCAAAATGAACATCGGCGAGGCCCTTGCTCCGCAGTCTATCGCTGCAACTCAGCGATACACACAGCAGCCCCCGCGATACACCGAGGCCTCTCTGGTTAAGAAACTTGAGGAACTGGGCATTGGCCGCCCATCCACTTACGCGCCGACAATCTCCACCATACAGCAGCGCGAATACGTGGAGAAAGGCGAGCGCCCCGGCGTGGAACGCCCTGTGGTCGCTCTCACCCTCGCCGACGGAAAAATCACCGAGACCCGCAACACCGAGACTTTCGGCGCCGAGAAAGGCAAGCTGATACCCACCGATATCGGTATTATCGTCAACAGATTCCTCACCGAGTACTTCCCCTCCATCCTGGACTATAACTTTACCGCGCAGGTGGAGAGCAAGTTCGACCGCATTGCCGAGGGCAAGCTGCGATGGGAGTCGGAAATCGGCGATTTCTACACCGAATTCCACCCCGATGTGGAAAAGGCCATGAACATGCGCCTGGAACACAAGGTGGGCGAACGCCTGCTTGGCACCGACCCCGCCTCGGGACAGCCGGTATCTGTGAAAATAGGACGCTTTGGTCCATTGGTACAGATAGGCACCAACGATGGCGACAACAAGCCCCGCTTTGCCTCTCTGCAGAAAGGCCAGTCGCTCGAAACCATTACACTGGACGAGGCACTGAAACTGTTCAGCTGCTCGCGCCAGCTGGGCGAGTTCGAGGACAAGCCCGTAAACATCGGCGTAGGACGCTTCGGGCCGTACGTGAAGCACGACAACAAGTTCATCTCCATCCCCAAGAGCATCGACTGCGACACCATCAGCCTGGATAAAGCCATAGCGCTGATTGAGGCCAAACGCACCGATGAACGCAACAAGATTGTCAAGGAATTCGCCGACGCCCCGGAAATCCGCATCCTCAACGGCCGCTACGGCGTATACATCGCCGCCAACGGCAACAATTATAAAATCCCCAAGACCGTGGACGACCCCACCGCCCTCACCGTGGACGAGTGCCGCGAAATCATTGCCGGCCAGGACAGCAAACCTCGCCGCGCACCGCGCCGCACAACCACCCGCAAAACTAAATAAATGGCAAACTTCCGCAAACGCAAACAACTGAGTCAGAAGCCCGGAGCCGAACGCGCGCCGTTCCGCCCGGATATTATAGTACGCGTAAACGTACCGCAGTCCGACGCGCCGGTAGGCCTGCTGGAGGCTATGTACGCCGCCATGCCGGACCGCAAGCGCGTAACCGTCAAGGACTTCCTCAAGTACGGACAGGTGATGGTGGACGGACAGGTGACCACACGGTTCGACCAACCCGTTACCGCCGCATCCAAAATAGAGGTGAACACCTCGCGGCAGTGGCAGGTGTTCTCCAATCCGCGCCTCAAAATAGTCTACGAGGACGACGACATTATCGTGGTGAACAAGGGTTACGGACTGCTGTCCGTGAGCACCGACCGCGTAAAGGAGGGTACCGCCTACTCGTTGCTGCGCGACTACCTCAAGCGCAAGGACCCGCGCAACATGCTGTTTATAGTGCACCGACTGGACCGTAACACCTCCGGGCTGATGATGTTCGCCAAAAGCGCAAAGGCCAAGGAGGAAATGCAGCACAACTGGAACAACATGGTTATGGACCGCCGCTATGCTGCCATTGTGGAGGGAACGCCGGAAAACGAGCAGGGAACACAGAAAAGCTACCTGGCCGAGAACTCGCAGATGACGGTATACTCCACCGACAACCCCGAGGAAGGCAAGCTGGCTGTGACACGCTGGCGCGTCATCAAGTCCCGCAACGGATACTCTCTTGTGGATGTCACCCTGGACACCGGTCGCAAAAACCAGATTCGCGTACACATGGCAGACATGGGGCATCCCATTGCCGGAGACCGCAAATATGGCGCACGCACATCGCCCATGCACCGCGTGGCTCTGCACGCGCGCACGCTGCGGTTCATACATCCCATAACCCGCGCCGACATGAATTTCGAGATTCCTCTGCCGGCTTCTTTCTCCCGACTGGTATGAACGGGCAGAATACACAGGGAGCACCATTGTCCGACCCCACGCTGGTGCCGCGCCCCGAGATGTGTAGACTGGCAATGCGCGTGGCGCCGGGCGGCCTGGATGTTGTGATTGTATCGCGCGTAAACGACAATCCCCTGATATGGAGACATCTGCCGTTCGCCGACACCGACTCGGATGTAAATGTAAAGGCATTTGAGGAAGTCGTTTACGACAACCGCCTGCTTTTGGCCGATTTCGCCGCGACGGATGTGATTGTGGACACCCGCAGATTCATGGCCGTTCCCGCCGAACGTGCCACAGAACAGACCTGCGAGGAGATTTTCGATGACCTGTACCCCGACGACCGCGACACCGAGGTGATAATCTCTCCTGCCACAGACGATGCCGCGATTGCCGCTTGCGTCCCGTCAGCACTCACAGCCTTCATACGACGCACTTTCGGCGTCAGGGCCCGCATCTGCCACCGCATGGCGCCGCTATGCCGGTTTTTCTCCATAAAAAACCGGTTGGGAAATACGGGTAAACTGCATGTGCATATCGCCGACGGACGTGCCGACATTGTCGCCCTGGGACGCGACGGCCTCCTGATGGCAAACTCCTTCCCCTATAAGTCCGAAACAGACGTCCTTTATTATACAATTGCCGCCGCCCGCGAGCTGGAATTTGACAACTCCACAGACCGGATTATCGTCTCGGGCGACGCCGATATACGCGACCGGCTGCTGCCGCTGCTCAGAAAGTACGTCAGCTATGTGATGCCGATGATTTTCCCCAGCGACATTTTCAAACTGGGACGTGATGCACTGAACGCGCCCTTCGAGCTTATCGCAATACCTCTTTTAGACTGACAATGAGAATCATACGTGGAAAATACGGACGTCGCAGATTTGACGTCCCTACCAATATCACCGCAAGGCCCACCACAGACTTCGCGCGCGAAAACATCTTTAATGTCCTTGAAAACCTTATTGACTTCGAGGGCAAGACCGCTCTGGACCTTTTTGCCGGAACAGGCGCAGTGTCCTTCGAGTTCCTAAGCCGCGGATGCCGGCAGGTCACTTCTGTGGAAAAGGCCCCGACGCAGTATAACTTCATACGCTCGGTGGCGGCAAAGCTCGGTGACAGCAACATCCGTGTGGTGCGCGCCGACGCATTGCGCTTCATAGACACCGCCGTAACCGCCTTCGACATTATTTTCGCCGACCCTCCATACAACATGGAAGGATTCGGTGAAATTCCGGCCAAGGTGCTGGCTTCCAAACTACTGAAGCCCGGCAGCATTTTCGTCATGGAGCACTCTCGTGCATACGATTTCTCTTCCCTGCCGAATTTTGCCGAACACCGTGCCTACGGGTCGGTAAACTTCTCTATTTTCATTATCCCCGACTGATAAATTACTATGAATACATTATCACGCTTCCTCACTATCGCCGGCATGGCAATAATGTTTTGCGCATGCGCATCTACATCATCCCCCGAGGCTATAGACGCCAATCTGGACCATGCCGAAGCCGTCGCTGCCGATGGCGACTACCGGCAGGCACTGGAACTGAGCAACCGGATGGCCACATCGCCGGATACCGCGGCCTTTTCGGCACGGCAATATTGCCGCCTGGCAATGATTTTTGCAACTGTCGCCGACAATATTACCGACAACGAAAGCGCAATGGCATCGGCTGTCAGCAGTCTGTGCCACGCCCTGTCCATCAATCCCGACACTGTGGCTGCGTACATAAACGAACTTGACGTTACTCGCAATGCCAGCATGCAGACAACCCTGCAGCTGATTCACGGCGCAAACATAGACATATCCAAGTATACCGACGGCGAGGATGTCATAATAGAAGACCATGACATTGACCCCGACAGCCTGCACAGCCATGAATAGCAACAACCCTTTTGCGGCATTAGGCGCTTTGCGCGACTCTCTGCCCGATGGCCCGGCGGAAGCTCCCGAATGCCCGGAATCCAAGCACAAGAGCCTGAAAGCAAAGGACTTCAAGATTTTCTACGAGCGTAAAGGCCGCGGCGGTAAAGAGGCTACCATTATAGAATGTCCCGACGCCATGAACGACGAAAGCGTAAGCAGCCTTGCCAAAATCCTCAAGAACACCCTGGGCACCGGCGGCTCGGCCCGCGGGAATGAGATTCTCCTTCAGGGCGACCGCCGCCGCTCTCTCCCCGAGGCCCTGACGGCTGCTATAGAAAAATTACGCCTGTAGTCCGCGTCATGCTTACCGTTTATAAAGCGTCGGCCGGCTCCGGCAAGACTTACACCCTCACCAAGACATATCTGCGGCTGTTGTTAGGCATAAAGCAGAGCGACGGCAGATACCGCCTGAACCACAGCGACTTCGGCAACCCGCTCGGGAACCGGCACAGACGCATACTGGCCATTACCTTCACCAACAAGGCCACCGAGGAGATGAAGTCCCGCATTGTATCGCAGCTGGACATTCTGGCAAACCCGGAAACGGCGGCGGAATCAGATTACGTAAAGGACTTCACCCGGGAATTCGGATGCTCCGTAACGCAGCTGTCCGAGGCCGCCGCTAAGGCCATGAACCAGCTGCTGACCGGGTATTCGGACTTCTACGTCACCACCATTGACTCCTTCTTCCAGACGGTTTTGCGCGCTATGGCTTTCGAGCTGGATTATCCCGGCGACTACGAAGTGGTGCTGGAGTCGGACGCGGTGGTATCCGAGGCCGTGTCAATGATGCTGGACGATTTTAACTGCTCGCCGGACACCTCGGACAATAACCCCATAGCAAAAGCCTTGCTGGACTTCATGCGCGAGCAACGCGACAGCGGCGGTAAATTCAATATCTTCAACCGCCGAGGCGGAATTTTCAGCAAGATGGTGTCGTCAGCAATGGCGCTTTTCGACGAAAAGTACCATATCCTTGCCGATGACTTTGAAAAATGGCTGAACAATCCGGATTCTGTTCCGGACCTCTCCGAGAATCTTAAAGACTGGGAAGAGAAACTCCTGGACAAAAATCGCAAGCTGGCAAAAAAATTCATGGATGCGCTTACCGCCAAGTCGTTCAACTACAGCGAGGTGACGCAGGCGTTCGCCAAAAGGATAGACGAGGCCGCGTCCGGAGAGGTTCCCCAAACCGATGTCTTCACTCAGGTCGGATTCACCAATATCTATCATGACCGCGATTACCTGCCCAAATCGCTCTTCAAGTCCAAGACCCGCGGCCAAAAGGAATGCACCACGGATTTTGTTCGCGATATGACCGTAATATTCAGGCAGATAGCGCGCAATGCGGCCCGCATTTACGACATTCGCACCATTGCCGGAAGCATCAGCATTTACCGGTTCATGAAAGTGCTCACCGACAATATACACCGTTTCTCCAACGACCGTAATATTGTCGTTCTCGCCGACACAAACCGGGTCCTGAACGGTGTCATGGACAAGGGCAATGTCCCCTTTGTCTACGAAAAAATCGGCAACAGCCTGTACCATTTCCTGATTGACGAGTTCCAGGACACGTCGCGCCTGCAATGGCAGAACCTGCTGCCATTAGTGGAAAACGGGCTCGCCGAGGGCAACGACAGCCTGATTATCGGCGACGAGAAACAGTCCATATACCGCTTCCGCAACTCCGACAGCTCGCTCCTGCACACCGAGGTGTCCCGGCACTTCGGGACCGCCGTGGACCTGCACGGCAACCATCCCGGCGAGAACACCAACTGGCGCAGCTCGGGGGTGATTGTCAGGTTCAACAATGCCCTGTTCTCGGCTTTGGCTGAGCTGAACGGCGTGGAAGGATACGACAATGTCTGTCAGGACATTGCGCCATCGCATGCCGACGAGGACGGCTACATCCGCTTCTTCCCGTTCTCCAAAACGGTATCGGCCACAGACACCTGCGAGACAGATACCCTGGTTGCGGAGATAAAACGCCAGCACAGAGCGGGTTACGCCTGGAGCGACATAGCCGTTTTAGTGGGAAGGCGCACCAAGTGCCAGGAATACGCACAGGCGCTGCTCACCAACGGTATACCCATCGCCACCGAGGAGGCACTGCTGCTGCGCAACAATCCGTCTGTGGCGCTCATTGTCAGCACTTTGAAAATGTTTCTGGATGCAAAGGCCGACGTACCAATGAACCGCAAAAACATGGACCGACGCACTTTCTGCTCGCAGTTCCAGTTCTTTTATAACCGCGGGTTACAGAGCGGAGAAGAGCCGGACGCATCGGCCGTCAACGCCATAAACCACATATTCTACGGCGATAATTCCGAGACTGTCGCCGGCGCCGTGGCCGACCTGGTGGAGGAAAACCCGTCGTCGCTGTCAGAGCTGATAGAGATTGTGATTCTCAAGCGCATAAGCGAGCAGGAACGCATCCGCGACATGGCTTTCCTGGGGGCCTTCCAGGATGCCGCCATACAATATTCGGCGACATTCGGCAACAACCTTGTGGAATTTATGCGCTGGTGGAACTCTGTTTCGCCAAATCTGTCCGTAGCGACACCGGACAATAACGACGCCGTACGCGTCATGACCATCCACAAGGCCAAGGGCCTGGAGTTCGCCTGCGTGCACCTCCCCTACGCCGAATATCCCCTTACAAGCAAACGCAAGGTTGAAAAAGAATGGCTGTCAGTGCCACGCCGCGGGATTCTGAAACTCCTGCCGCCGGCACTGAACATAGAATATCGCAAAGAGACGGAAATACCGCTGTCCATGTTCAGCAGCCGCGCCCGTGCAAACGCCCGAGCCCGCGTCACCGACGGCCTTAACCGCGTTTATGTGGCCTATACCCGGCCCTCCCGCGAGCTGTGCGTCTACTATAAGCCCGAGGTAGACCTGGGCAAGACCCTCGCCGAGGTGCTTGCTGGCTTCGACGGCTTCGACAGTACCGACATGTCCTTCATTATCGGAGCCCCCACCCGCCCGCTGCCGGTTTCGCAAAAGAAGCTGGAACAGCAGCGGAAGCAGCGGGAAGCCCTGTTTTCGCTTGATAGCTACGACATTGTGGACATCCACCGCAAAAAGGTCCTCAGCGAGATAGACTATGGCCTGCCCACCAATCCCACCGGCGTGGAATACGACGATGACGTCCGCCACCGCGCCGCCGTCCGCGGAACCGCCATGCACTTTGCAATGTCCTGCCTGAATGCGCGCAATGTGCCTATGGAGGTCGCTATGGAACGCGCCATAAAACGTGCCCGTAGGCGCGGGCTGACTCCCGATGACGAGCAGGTTCTGCGCTCACTGGTAACGGCCCCGCAGACAGCCGGAGCACTGCGCAAATGGTTTGTGGAATCCAAACGGACTATTGCCGAGGCTCCGCTTACATCCGCAGACCCGGCGAATCCCGGCGTTTTCGACACCGGCGACACCGGCGTGTTGCGTCCCGACCTGATCGTCTGGCATGATGACGACAATATCGAGATTGTAGACTTTAAATTCACCACCGAGGCACAACGCGGCCACATGGAGCAGGTACGCGACTATGTCGCACGCATGCGCCTTGTCTACCCGCAGGCAACGTTTACTGCGACTCTGCTGTACGCCGACCTGCTGCAGACGGTTCCCGTACAGCTGTAACCGCCCCCATTTGCCAAATAATGTGAAATCGTTGCACGATATTGTTTTTTGTCCTAACTTTGCGAAACGATGGGACGCAATGCCGTTCCATACACATTAATATATAATAAACACGAACCAATTATGAACGCATACAGCAAAATCACCGCTTGCATAGTAGCCGCTCTGGCTCTGACATCCTGCAACACCGGCTCGGACAAGGAGCAGGAACTGTCGTACACCTACCAGTTCGAGCTGTCCAGCAATGACTTCTCGGAGACCGGAAAATGGACATATACCGACGACACCTCAGTGCAGAACCTCAGTTTCCCTCCGTTTCTGAGACTTTCGCACCGCGTTATCCATGACGAGACCTTATATTGGGACGGTTTCGTGCCCGTCAGCGGCCGCGAGACCGGCGACTTTGCCGGCGACTGGGACAACCACCTGTGGAGCTCGGCAGCCGGAGGCGGAGCACTCACCTCCACCAATTACCTGCTGGCAAAATGGGACCCCACAGAGTCTCCCGTGAATGTGCCCGAGCTCCCCGTGCTGGCCATGGGCAACGCCGTAATGGGCGCCACACAGAGCTTGTACATCTGCAACAGCAACTACGTGTACCATGTTATGACCTCGCCGGAATTTAATCTCCAACCTACGGATTATCTGAACCTTATAGTAAAATCCGTGGACGAGAACGGCAATATTAACGCCATCAACACCATAGAGCTGGCCAAAGACGGCAAAGTGCTGAAAGACTGGCACATGGTTACATTTGAACAGGTTTTCGGCGGAGGCCTGTACATACAGATGGAGGCATCGCGCGAGTTCGGCACCGGTGTCGGACAGATACCTCCTTACTTCTGCCTGGACAATTATTCGGTGTTCTACAAATACTGATTGAGCGCCGAAAAAGAAACGAAAAAGCTGTAAGAATAAAATTTTTTCCGTGAAAACTTGGCAGTTACGCGGAAAAATCATAACTTTGCACAGTTTTTTCAACACCACGCAGAGGGTGGAGTACGCTCCGCCTGCCGCGTTATCACGTTGAAAAGCAATACGACTATGGGTAAATTCACCGAATACCAGCTGCCGCTACAGAGCCTTCCCGAGGGCGAACACCGGTTCACCTACCACCTGGGAAAGCAGTTCTTTGACAATATGGAGTCGGCCGACGTGCGCGATGCCAATATTGACGTGGAGCTTGTTGTGGTGCACAAAGGCGACGTCTACGACCTCACCATGCACCTCACCGGCACCCTCACAGTGCTGTGCGACCGCTGTCTGGACGACATGGAACTGCCCGTAGACACCGTATACCACATAATGGTAAAATACGGCGACACATACCGCGATGACTCGGACGACATACTGGAGATTCCACGCTCCGATGCCTATCTCAACATCGCATACATGCTGTTCGACACCGCCTCGCTGGCCATTCCCATCAAGCATGTGCACCCCATGGGCAAATGCAACCGCCAGATGAGCGCCGCCCTGCGCCGCCACAGCGCGCACTCCGCCACCGACGAAGACGCCGAGCTGGAGCAGCTGGTGGACGAGATGGACAACATGGACGCTGAGGCAGACAGCAATTCTGCCACCGACCCACGCTGGGACGCGCTGAAAGGCCTGATTCCCGACGACGACGAAAAATGACCCCTGTCAGCGCTGTCACCGGCGCACTTAGAGATACAATTCAATTTTGAACAAACAAAAAAAATTATAAGAAAATGGCACATCCTAAACGCAAACAATCCAAGACTCGTACAGCAAAACGCCGTACCCACGACAAAGCTGTAGAACCCACACTGGCACTCTGTCCCAACTGCGGTGCATGGCACATCTACCACACCGTATGCGGTGAATGCGGCTACTACCGTGGCCGTCAGGCTATCGTGAAAGACGCCGCTCTCTGATCTGCGCCTGCACGTTCCGCAGCCGACGCTGCGGCAGACTCCATCCAAAAAGTTCAACGTATACCCCTGACTGACAAATGATAAACGCCCGCATATCTGGCATAGCCTCCTATCTTCCCGACGATATCCTGGACAACGAGATGCTGTCCCGTATGGTTGACACCAACGATGAGTGGATCACCACCCGCGTAGGCATCAAAGAACGCCGTATCCTGCACAAGCCCGTAGGTTCCTCCTACATGGGCATCATAGCCGTGCAGCGGCTACTGGAATCCACCGGAGTAAATCCCGACGATATCGACCTGGTAATCTGCGCCACCTCCAACCCCGACTACCGTTTCCCGTCCACGGCATCGGTAATCACTTACGGCGTGGGCCTCAAGAACTGCTATGCGTATGATATCCAGGCCGCCTGCGCCGGATTCATAGTAGCCGCCCAGGACGCCACAGGGTATATCCGTTCGGGATTATACAAGAACATCATCGTGGTCTGCGCCGAGAAAATGTCATCGATGATTAACTACGAGGACCGCTCGACCTGCCCGCTGTTCGGCGACGGCGCTGCCGCCGTGCTGATGCAGCCCACCGAGGAAGAGGGCGTAGGCGTACGCGACGCCGTGTTGCATGTAGACGGCATGGGTCTGGAATACCTGGTGATGCACGGCGGCGGCTCGGCCCTGCCCTTCTGCCAGGATGTCCTGGACAAAAAACAGCACCTGCTCTTCCAGGACGGCCGACATGTCTACAAACACGCCGTGACGGACATGTTCACATCCACACAGGATGTGTTGAAGCGCAACAACCTGACTGTTGACGACATAGACTATCTGGTTCCCCACCAGGCGAATCTCCGCATCATCGAGGCCGTTGCCGACAAGGCCGGTGTCCCCATGGACAAGGTGCTGGTAAACATCCAGCACACCGGAAACACCTCGGCCGCATCTATTCCCATCTGTCTGGACGAGTACAAAAACACCCTCAAGAAAGGAGACAAGATTATCCTTACGGCCTTCGGAGCCGGTTTCACATGGGGTGCTATGTATCTTGTCTGGGATCTCTAAGTGTCTTAGATGTTAAACTTTATTGCAACAATAGCATCTTTTACGGTGCTATTGTTGTTTTATTAAACGACACAAAACAAACATCATAACACAGAGACAGACATGACAACAGAACACAAAGCCGGATTTGTAAACATAGTAGGCAACCCCAATGTAGGCAAGTCGACACTGATGAACGACCTTGTAGGCGAGCGCATCAGCATTATCACCAGCAAGGCGCAGACGACGCGTCACCGCATAATGGGCATCGTCAACACCGACGACTATCAGATAGTATTTTCTGATACCCCGGGAGTGCTTTCGCCCAAATACAAGCTGCAGCAGAGCATGTTACAGCAGAGCGAGGGTGCGCTTACCGATGCCGACGTACTGGTTTATGTTACCGATGTGGTGGAGGACCCGTCCAAGAACGCCGAGTTCCTGGCGAAAGTAGCATCCGAAAAAGTACCGGTACTGCTGGTAATCAACAAGATAGACCTGGTGAAAGGGCAGAGCGAGCTGGAGGAGATAGTATCGCGCTGGCATGAGACCCTGCCTAACGCCGAGGTGTTCCCGACTTCGGCAAAGGAGCACTTCAATGTCACCAACCTGATGAAGAGAATCGTGGAACTGCTGCCCGAGCACGCTCCGTATTTCGGAAAAGATGCTCTTACGGACAAGCCGGCACGCTTCTTTGTCACGGAAATCATCCGCGAGAAAATCCTCCTGAACTACGACAAAGAAGTTCCCTATTCCACCGAGGTCATCGTGGAAAAATTCGACGAGAAAGAGCGTTCCATCCACATTATGGCGGTGATTTACGTGGAGCGCGACACACAGAAAGGTATCCTTATCGGCCATGGCGGCAAGATGCTTAAGAAAGTAGGCATGGAGGCGCGCAAGGACATAGAGGCCTTCTTTGGCAAAAGCGTATACCTGGAGATGTTCGTGAAAGTCGAGGACAACTGGCGCAACCGCGAGAGCAAGCTGCGGCAGTTCGGATACATAGAGTGATATCCGCGAGCCATAACAGATTATAAACCCCATCCCCCTAAAAAACAGCCAATTAGACATGTCACAGTTAGTAGCAATAGTAGGACGCCCCAATGTGGGCAAGTCAACACTGTTCAACCGTCTGACCCAGAGCCGCACGGCTATCGTCGACGAGACCGCCGGCACCACCCGCGACCGCCAATACGGCAAAGTTGACTGGAACGGCAAGGAGTTCTCCATTGTCGACACCGGCGGATGGGTGGTAAACAGCGACGACATCTTCGAGTCAGAAATCAACAAGCAGGTGGAGCTTGCCATCGAGCAGGCCGACGAGATACTTTTCGTGGTTGACTCCATGAACGGAGTCACCGATCTTGACGACCATGTAGCCGAAATCCTGCGCAAGAGCCGCAAGCCGGTGATACTCGTCGCCAACAAGGTTGACTCCAACGAGTGGCTGTACAACACCCCCGAGTTCTATAAGCTGGGCCTTGGCGACCCCTACCCCGTGAGCGGCATCAACGGTTACGGCACCGGCGACCTGCTGGACGAGGTAGTGAAGGAGCTTCCCGTGAAGGACGCCGACGAGGAGGAGCAGCTTGAGGACATCCCCCGCTTTGCGATAGTGGGACGCCCCAACGCCGGCAAATCCTCGCTGATAAACGCTTTCATCGGCCAGGACCGCCATATTGTCACCGACATCGCCGGCACCACCCGCGACAGCATCTATACCCGTTACAGCAAGTTCGGCTTTGACTTTTATCTGGTGGACACCGCCGGTATCCGCAAGAAGAATAAGGTCAACGACGACATAGAATACTACTCTGTAATCCGTTCCATCCGCGCCATCGAAGCCAGCGACGTGTGCATCCTCATGATAGACGGCACACGCGGCATTGAGGCGCAGGACGTGAACATATTCTCGCTTATCCAGCGCAATAAAAAAGGCCTTGTGGTGGTAGTGAACAAGTGGGATATCGTGGAGGAGAAGAGCCAGGCGGCCATGAAGCATTACGAGGAGGCAATCCGCAACCGCTTTGCGCCGTTCACCGACTTCCCCATAATATTCGGCTCGGCGCTCACCAAGCAGCGAATCTTCAAGATTCTGGAAACCGCAATAGAAGTTTACGACAATCGCAAGCGCACAATCCCCACATCGCAGCTCAACACCTACATGCAGGAAGTGATAGGTGCCTATCCCCCACCCGCCAACAAAGGCAAGTATGTGAAAATAAAGTACGTTACCATGCTTAAGGGTGCACCGGTACCTACCTTCATATTCTTCTGCAACCTGCCCCAATGGGTAAAAGAACCCTATCGCCGTTATCTGGAGAACAAGATACGCGAGAAGTGGGACTTCTCCGGCACGCCCATAAACGTATTCATGCGCGAGAAATAGTCCCGGCCCGGGGTCATCCCTAACTAACCCTTCTCTGAAATGTCATCCATATTAACAGATATACCCGGCAACGGCGCCGCCCGCTACGATTCCTCACGCATAGCCATCAATTACTATGCGGACGCAGATGCCGCCGCCGAACCAATCACGTGGAACGAATTCAACGAACAGGTCACCGCCATGGCCAACGCCCTGGCCGCCGCCGGCCTTAAACCCGGCGACAAAGTGGCGCTGCTGTCGTCCAATTCGGCCGCCATGCTTACCACAGACTTCGGCGCCTACGCCAACGGCATAGTCACCGTATCCATATATGCCACGGCCTCTGCCGAGCAAATCAAGTTCATCATAAACGACAGCGGAGCCACCGCGATACTCACCGGCGACGCGCAGAAATATTCGCTGATACGCGCACTTGCGCCCAAATGCCCAACGCTGCGGCTGATTATCACCGTAGACGGTGTTGACGGCAAGCGCATAGCCGGTTCCGAAGCCCGTTCGGTATCTTTTGTGGACTTCCTGGAGCAGGGACGCCGTGCCTCCGCCGAATACGGAGCCGAAGTAGCAGCACGCACAGCGGCTGTCAGCGAGGACGACCTTGCCACACTTATATACACCTCCGGCACCACCGGACAGCCCAAAGGCGCGATGCTCACTCACGGCAATTTCAACGCCGCCCTGCGCATACACCACCAGCGGCTCACCATGCTCTCCGACCGCGACACAAGCGTATGCTTCCTGCCGCTGTCGCATATCTTTGAGAAAGCCTGGACATACCTGTGCCTTGACTACGGCATGGTGGTGAACGTAAACGCCGACCCGCATGTCATAAACAAAGTGCTCAAGCGCGTGCGCCCCACCTGCATGTGCTCGGTTCCGCGATTCTGGGAAAAAGTCTACGCCGCCGTGCTGGCGAAATTCGAGACAGCCGGACCGCTGAAACGCCTCCTGATACGGCGGGCGCTAAAGACCGGCGGACGGCGCAACCTGCACTACAAACGCCTGGGTCTTAAAGTCCCGAAATGGCTGGAGACACGCTATAATTTCTACAACAGGCTGGTTTTCGAGCCCGTAAAACGTGCCATCGGCATTGAGAACGGCAACCTGTTCCCCACCGCCGGAGCGCCCATCTCGGCATCAATCGTAGAGTTCTTCCGCGGCATAGGCGTGGAGATGATCATCGGTTACGGACTGTCCGAGACCACCGCAACGGTGACATGCTACCCGCAGACCGGATACGAGATAGGCGGAGTGGGCACGGCCATGCCCGAGGTAGAGATAAAAATCGGCGACAAGAACGAGATTCTGGTGAAGGGTCCCACCGTAATGAAGGGCTATTACCACAACGAGAAGGAGACCGCCGCGGCTTTCGACGCCGACGGATGGTTGCGCACCGGCGACGCCGGCGTGGTGGACGTAAGCGGAGAGCTTACGCTTACCGAGCGCCTCAAGGACCTGTTCAAGACCTCCAACGGCAAATACATTGCCCCGCAGTCTCTGGAAACGCACCTTGCCCAGGACAAATACATAGAGCAGGTGGCCATTATCGGCGACCGTCGCAAATATGTGACAGCCATCATCATTCCGGCTTTCAACGCCCTGCGCGAGTATGCGCGTAAAAAGAAAATCCTGTTCATCACCAACGCGGACCTCATCCGCAACATGGACATCCACCGCCTCATACAGGAGCATATTGACAAACTGCAGGCCGACCTGGCCTCGTACGAGCAGATAAAACGCTTTATCCTGCTTCCGCACGAGTTTTCCGTTGAGAGCGGCGAGCTTACCAATACCCTCAAGTTGCGCCGACCGGTCATCAACCGCCGATACGCACGACAAATCGAGGAAATGTACAGCTGATGGGCACTGAGCAGACACTCCGAATCGCCATACAGGGTGTGGCGGGATGCTTCCACGATGCCGCCGCCCGCGAGTATTTCGACGGGACGGGAGCCGAGATAGACACTATCGGATATGAGACATTCGCCGACCTGTTCGACGCTGTCCACGCCGATGCATCGCTGTTGGGCATCGTGGCAATAGAGAACACCATTGCCGGAAGCCTGTTAGGCAACTACGAGCTGTTGCGCGGCTCGGCGCTGAAAGTGATAGGCGAGCACAAGAAACGCATCTCGCATGTGTTGTGCGCGTTGCCGGGGCAGACCCTTGACGATATTTCGGAAGTCAACAGCCACCCGATGGCACTCCGCCAGTGCGAGCAGTGGCTGCGCCGACATCCGCGGCTCAAGATGGTGGAGCACTTCGACACCGCCGGCAGCGCACGGGATATCGCCGCCAAGCAGCTGACGGGTCACGCCGCAGTATGCGGTGAGTATGGCGCGCGGCTGTATGGCCTGGACATACTGGCCGACGGGATAGAGACCAACAAGCATAACTACACCCGCTTTCTCATTGTGGGCGACCCGGACACAGCCGCCGAGATGCAGTCCCGGATGGCGGCGCCGGACAAAGCCTCGATAATGTTCACCCTTCCCCACCGGCAGGGAGCATTGTCGCGCGTGCTCACAATATTGTCGTTCTACGACATCAACCTCAGTAAAATCCAGTCCACACCGATTATAGGCCGCGAGTGGGAGTATCGCTTTTATGTGGACCTTACCTTCGACGACCTCACCCGCTACCGCCAGGCCCTTGACGCCGCCCGGCCGCTGATGAACGATTTCCGCATTTTGGGTGAGTATCGCGAAGGCGACACCCCGCAGTCTTGATGTCCGCGCTCTAACGATTGAACAGATGGCGGCGCGCCTTGTCTATGAGGAAGCGCCGGGCGATACGCGCCCAGGATGCATCGGAGCACGATGACTCATTCTCCAGAACCGATATCACCTGCCAGAAGCATACCGCACCCGCAGACAGCTTAAGGACAGAAATATCAAAGGGCGGTTCAAGCACGGCATCCGTGGCGGCCGCAAGAACCAGCAGGGCATATACTTTTCCGAGCGTTGACAGCGTTCGCGCCATGCGGCGGCTCTGTATCTTGCCGGCGCCCGCACGGGAGACACTCGCCGGATAGCGGCGGGCAACGCGCCGGGACAGCGACCACGCCGTAACCGAATCGGCCAGCACCATTGCCGTACACAACGCGGCATAAGGCAATACGGGGAGTGTGAAATTCCATAGTAACGCGCCGACTGTTGCGGCGATATAACGTGCATTCATAATCTGTTTTTCTTAAACCTCTTAAAGGTTAAAATAATAGCCAATAATACCGCGAGGCCGACCGGCAGCCAGGGGAAACCGGGTCCGGACTTATGCTCCGTCACTGCGGTTTTTACAGTTTCTACATTCGCGACAAGCGTATCGGACACAGACGATTCCGCCTCCACCCGGCGCCGCGATTGCGCGCTGATACCTGCCCGGCGCGCCCGTAGCGTAACAGTTACAGAATCCTTGGGCGAGAACACTGTCACCTCCGGAGAATCCAGAGACAAGAACACGTCCCGGACAAGCGAATCCCGGAACATTACGGCGGAAGCGACATGCCTGTCAAACTTTATTTCGCTTGTTGACGCCACATTCTCTTTGTGACTTCCGCACGCGCCGAGCGCGAGGAATGCCAGCGCCGACACGGCAAATATCCTCGTTCTCATAATTGTGAAATTTGTAGATTTCCATACTCGGCCGCAGCATCAAAGCAGGGACAAGCTTTGGCGGCGAACTCGCGATGCCCGTGTACCGTGGCGCCGGGAAAACGGCGGCACAGCCGGGCGATTAGCTCCAGCAATGCCGCGCGCTGTTTCGGCGTGCGGGTATCGCGAGGAGTTCGGCCGTCTTTTGCCAGACCGCCCACATAGCACACGCCTATGGACTGCGCGTTATGCCCCGGACAATGGGCTCCGGACCGGTCCTCGGGACGGCCCGCCTCCACTTGTCCGTCCGCAAACACAACATAATGGTACCCCACCCCGTTGAATCCGCGGGCACGGTGCCAGCGGTCAATATCGGCGAGCGAAACACTCCGGCCCTCCGGCGTGGCGGTACAATGTACAATAATTTCTGTGATTTTTCTTTTCATAGCATTTCTTTTTTTAAGAACATGATAATGGTTAATTCACTGATTTTAGTGCAAAATTAAGGGTCAAAAAACGGAAATAACGGATTAAATAGCACTTAGTACAAGATTCACCCCTCTTTTTTTTGCATAAAAAGCGGATATATTGTAAAAAAGTGCTAAATTTGCAAAATGCTGTACCATCCATGATCACGAACCTGGAAAACCACATGCTTGAAGAAGACCTAAAACATCGAATCCTGCGACTGATAAAGCGCGAAGTAGTCCCCGCCATAGGCTGTACCGAGCCGGTGGCAGTGGCTCTTGCTGTCGCACGTGCCGTTGACCTCTATAAAGGAACGCGCGCAAGCATCACTAAAATCTCATGCCGGCTTAGCGCCAATATCGTCAAGAACGCTATGGGCGTCGGCATCCCCGGCACCGGAATGATAGGCCTGCCTATCGCCGTTGCACTCGGCGCCCTTGTGGGCCGCCATGAATTAGGGCTGGAAGTCCTGAACGATGTGAACGCCGAGGCCGTGAAACGCGGCAAAGAGCTGATAGACAAAGGCATAATTGAGATAGAGCTATTCAAGAATGCTCCGCACATCCTGCACATAGACATCACCGTCTCGGGTCCGGAGCACCATTCCCGCGCCGTAATCTCCGGCGGTCACACCAATTTCGTGCACTGCGAATCAGACGGTACCTCTGTTGACACCGACAGCAAGGCCCACGAGACCTCCTGCACCGACGCCTATGCCGTCCCCGAACTGTCCATGCACACCGTCTGGGAATTTGCCACCACCACTCCCGTAGACGAGCTGGCTTTCATACTGGAGACACGCCGCCTTAACAAAGCCGCCGCCGAGTGGGCCCTGATGGATAACTACGGCCACAGCGTGGGCCGCACCCTGCACTCCGAGCGACAGCGTAACGTGATGGGCGACAGCACATTCTCCCGCATCCTCAGCTACACCTCCGCCGCCTGCGACGCCCGCATGGGCGGCGCCCCCGTAGCAGTGATGAGCAACTCGGGCAGCGGAAACCAGGGCATTGCAGCAACAATGCCCGTGGTGGTTTACGCAGAGGAAAACTATGCCGACCGCGAGCAGACTATCCGCGCGCTTACACTTAGCCACCTCACAGCCATTTACATAAAACAGAGCCTGGGATGCCTCTCGGCACTCTGCGGTTGCGTAGTCGCCGCAACCGGCTCCTCCGCCGGAATCTGCTACCTGATGGGCGGCGGATATCCACAGGTGGTGGACACCGTAAAGAACATGGTGGCGAATCTTACCGGAATGATTTGCGACGGCGCAAAACCCTCATGCGCACTGAAAATCAGCAGCGGCGTAAGCACCGCGGTGATTTCGGCCATGGTGGCCATGGAAGGCCAGGCGGCAAGCGCGCTGGAGGGCATTATAGACAATGACATAGACCGCACCATCCGCAACCTCACAGCCATAGGCCGCGACGGAATGACGCAGACCGACGCTATGATTCTGGACATAATGACCAATAAGACAGTATAATAGCCATGAGTGGCGCCGGAATATATCAGACTTACATCAAACGGGCACTGGATATTGTGATATCCGGCTCCGCTTTGGTGATTCTGAGCCCGGTGATTGTGCTGGTGACTATCATGCTGTGGGCTGCATACGCCGGACGCTCGCCGTTCTTTGTTCAGCGACGCCCCGGATATAAAGGCAAGGTTTTCAAGGTATACAAGTTCAAGACCATGAACGATGCTCGCGATGCCGACGGGAACCTGTTGCACGACGACCTGCGCATGACCCACATAGGGATGCTGGTTCGTGCGACCTCTATTGATGAAATACCGCAGTTCTGGAACGTCTTTATCGGCGACATGTCGCTGATAGGGCCGCGCCCGCTGCTGGAGAAATACATGCCTCTGTACAGCGCCGAGCAGATGCGGCGCCACGACGTTCGCCCCGGAATCTCCGGATGGGCGCAATGCCACGGCCGAAACGCCATAAGCTGGCAACGCAAATTCGAGCTGGACGTGTGGTATGTGGACAATATCTCGTTTTGGACAGACTGCAAAGTCGTCATCGAAACAATAAAGAACATAGTAAGGGCCGACGGCATCCACCAGGAAGGCAGCACTACGGTAGACGCGTTCAACGGATACAATTGAACCCTTGCAATCACATTCCTTAACCGACAAAAAATGAGCAACAACAATATATTATTCTGCAGCGCCGGACGGCGAGTACGGCTGCTTAACAATGCCCGTGAAACCCTTGGGAAAAACGGAGGACTGGTTATGGCTACCGACCTCGCCGCAACCGCCCCGGCCCTGGCCGTCGCCGACAAGGCGTTCCTCGTTCCACGCGTCACAGAGCCCGGATACGTGGAAGAAATCATCAGAATCTGCCGCGAGAACGACATCAAGGCAATCACCACGCTCATAGACCCCGAGATAACAATTTTGTCGGCAAACGCAGACCGCTTCCGCGAGATGGGCATACTCCCGCTGCTGCCCGGCGAGGACAGCGCCAAATATTGCTTTGACAAATACCAGCTGTACAAATATGCCACCCGCAAAGGCATACCGATGCCGCTCACTTTCCATGACCTGGACGAGTTCAAGCAGGCTCTGGCACGCGGCGAAATCTCGCTGCCCGTATTCATGAAGCCGGTAAACGGCAGCGGCAGCGTCGGAGCGCACCGCGTGGACGCGCTGGAACACGTGGAAAACGACTGGAACTCCGGTGATTACGACTATATAATCCAGGAATACATGGACGGCGGAGACGGCGACGCCGATGTTTACGTTGACGCTATTTCACATCGCGTGGTAGCGGCTTTCTCTAAACGCAAAATAGAAACCCGCATCGGCGGTGCAAGCAAAACCATCTCTTTCAAGGACCCGAAGCTGTTTGAGTTCATCCAGCAGGTCTGCGACTGCTTCACCTTCAACGGGCCGCTGGACATAGACTTCTTTATCCGCGACGGAAAGTATTATCTGTCCGAAATAAACCCGCGCTTCGGCGGCGCATACCTGCACGCCTACGGCGCCGGAGTAAATTTCTTCGAGATGATCGCCAACAATATAAACGGCATAGAAAACCCCATACAGTTAGGCAATTACGAGGAAGACCTGCTCATGCTGATGTACGATGACGTGGTCTTTGCCCGCCGGTCGGACCTTCTTGACCCCAACGTGCAAGTACTGTAAGCACTGCCACATATACCATATAAAAAAACCGCGAGCGCCGGGCGCTCGCGGTTTTTTTATAGTCTTTATTGTTCAGTTACATTGCGGCCGCCAAAACAAAGCCGAAAATGATCACGTAAATAAGGAAACAGACGATATTCTGCGCATTAAACGCAACACCGAGTATCGCCTTTACTTTGGGCGAATAGCGCAGGGCGCGAACCCCGGACACTAACTTGATGATTGACATAATCAGGAAGAACACAGAAATGCCCAAGAAAATAAATGCCAGGACGGTATTGGGCCCTGAATAACTGTAATACATACGTGCGCTGATGAACGCCGCCCATATAACAAATGCGATATACAGGACCATCGTCATCGCCATACCCACGATGCCCCATGTCATGGAGCTTTTGCCACGCTCAAGGCCGTTCTCGCGGTCCACGTCGTATTCCTCCTGTTCGTTTACGATCTCTACTTCTGTTTTGTATTCGTCCATATTGTTGTGTATTTAATAGTTAGCATAATGGATCTCAGTCAGTTAGTTCGCAAATGTACAAATAAAAATACTTATTACCAAAAATTTTTTTGCACTTCTTTCATTCTGCCACAAACTTGCATTATCCGGCCATAGCCGCAAACAATAAGAAATCGCTTGCAGGCTTTTGGCCTGCAAGCGATTAACTCTGAAATGTCGGGGTGAGAAGACTCGAACTTCCGACCTCCACGTCCCGAACGTGGCGCGCTGCCAACTGTGCTACACCCCGAGTTGGAGCGCACAAAGGTACGACTTTTTTTTCATTTCACAAAATATTTTTGCCTCCGACAGCAAAAATACTGCATTATTACTTGGTAAGTTCGCGTAATATCTGCGGAATCTCGGTATTGTCAAGCGTTCCGGTAAAGCGTTCCGAGCCCACGCCGATGGCGAATACGGGGGTAAAGTTTCCGGTGTGGTTAGAGGTGGTGAAGCCGAAGCCGCTGGAGTTGTTGAAAACCTTGAAAACAGCCGATGCAAAGGCATTGCTATCCTTGTATAATCCCTTGACATCCTCGGCATTACGCTTTACAAATGTTTTGTCGAAAGCCTTTTTAAGGTACTCCTCCTGTTCGTCGCTGACATTCACCACTGTGCCCATGCCCAATTTCTCGGCAAGCACTTTTTCCATCTCTTCCCAGGTGACCTTACGGCCGCTTTTCAGCAGGTCCGTGCAGTAGTCCGAGAAGGCGTCCTTGGAGAGTTTCTGGTGGTTGACATTGTCAAAGAATATCTTATAACGCGTTGTGCTACAACCGTTTGACATTCCGCCGGTGTCATGGTCGGCAGTGACTATCACCAGTGTCTCGTCCGGGTGCTGACGGTAGAACTCCAGCACACGCCCAATAACGCGGTCGAAGCTTAATATCTGGCGGATTGACGATGACCCGTCGTTTCCATGCAGCAGATGGTCTATCATACCATCCTCAATAACCATGAAAAAGTGGTCGGGCGAATTCTTTTCCAGATGATAGAGACACGCTTCCGTGGCGGTGTACAGCGACAGGCCCACAGTGTCGGCATCAGCGCCGTCAATGGCAAAGCCCATCTCATTGTCCCACGCATGTCCTTCGGGGTTTACAAGCACAATACGGCGCGAGTCTGTGGTACGCACCTGCTCGGCACCTTTTTTACCTCTGAGGATGGTAACTCCGCTCTGTTCCAGGATATTATACAGATCCGTGGGGTTACCCTCCTTGTCCTTGCGGCCACGCAGGGACGCGCCGGCGAGGAAGTCCACGCCGGAGGCGGCAGCGTCCTTGCCAATCTCGTAATACATGCTTCTGCTGGGCACATGCGCGTAAAATGCGCCGGGCGTAGCGTCGTCGGGAGCATTATTGGTGACAATACCTATGCCCCAGCCCTGCTGCTTCAGATCGCGGGCGATGGAGTACACAGCAACAGTGTCGGCGTTCATGCCCAGCATGCCGTTCTTAGTCTTGGAGCCGGTGGAAAGGGCCGTTCCCGCCGCCGCCGAATCCGTGACGGGAGAGGATGCGGAGTAAGACATTGCGCGCGATGACACCGGCATCTGCAGCATATTCAGGCGCGCATCAGGGGTTTCGCTGCCCAGACGCAGGTAGTTCTGCGTGGCCATAATCGGGCCCGGACCCATGCCGTCGCCTATCATCATGAATACATATTTGGGTTGTGCGCCGTAAGCGAGGGTGCCGAAACATATGGCCGCGGCGCATAGCAGGTGTTTTATGTTCATGCCTATTTGTGTTTTAACATTTATTAATTTCCGGGTAAACCTACATGGTTTCTGCAAAAGTAACAATTATTTTTGTGATATTTCCCCTAAAAATTTTTAATTTGCAAAAAAATGCGTAATTTTGGTGTTCCATTAACATTGACCTGCCACGCTTAAATCTGACATTAGCCGTGAAAACGAGTCTTGGACCTGTCCTAATGAGGCATGACCGGTGGAATCTGAAACAAAATAAAACATTATTTACCAAAATATTAACATCTTAAAAATCAGTATGAGACTAAAACTATTCCTGTTAGCGCTTATAGGGGCTATTATGCCCGTTTTAGCGCAGACTTCGAATGTTGTCGGAGTTGTTGTGAATGGCTCGACGGGCGCTCCCATCAGCGGCGCGTCCGTAACGCTGCAGCAAAGCGGCGCGCATGCCACCACTAATTTTTCGGGAGATTTCAGCCTTACCGCTGCCGGTACGGCCGACCTTCTGATTGTGACTTGCGATGGCTATGAGGCATACAGCCGCGAGGTTGCCTTTGCCAGCAAGACCGTGAATCTGGGCCAGATCCGCCTGACACCCAACGATGTTGCCGATACTTTCTATGGCGACGCCGAGGACATGATTTACGACGAAGCCGTTATGGAGGACGAAGAAGGTTCCGCACAGGGCATCGCCGCCCTCACCGGTGCCAACGACAACCTCTATTACAACACGGCCAGCTACAACTTCGGCCCCATGTACTTCCGCTATCGCGGTCTGCAGAACGAGTACCAGAATGTTTACATGAACGGTATCGACCTCAACGACCCCATCCGCGGACGTTTCAACTTCAGCAGCCTTATGGGTCTCACCTCGCGTGCGTTCCGTAACAAAACCAACGCCGTGGGCCTTGACGCAGCGTCGTTCGGTTTCGGCGACCTCGCCGGTGGTGTAAACTACAACACTGTAACAGACACTTACGCTCCCGGTTTCAACGGTTCTGTAGCATATACCAACTCCAACTATATGCTCCGCGCCATGGCTTCTTACTCCACCGGTATGCGCAGCAACGGCTGGGCTTTCACTATTGCAGCCATCGGCCGTTACGCTAAGGAAGGCGTTATAGACGGTACTTTCTACAACAGCGGCGGTCTGTTCCTGTCTCTGCAGAAACAGCTCTCCAAAACCCACTCGCTGACCCTCACCGCTTTCGGCGGCCCCACACAGCGCGCCGGTGCTTCCGCTACCTATCAGGAAGTATATGACCTGGTTGGCTCGAACCTCTACAACCCCAACTGGGGCTGGCAGGACGGCAAAAAACGTGCTTCGCGCATCGTTAACACTTTCGACCCCACCGTAATGCTCACCTGGCTTTACAAGGGTCAGAAAACCACCCTCAACACCTCTGCCGCCATGCGTTGGGTACAGTACCAGCAGTCAGCGCTCCAGTACTACAAGGCCCTGGACCCCAACCCCACCTACTACCGCTACCTGCCCTCTTACTACGATGACGACCCCATCCAGAAAGAAATCTACACTCAGCTCTGGGAAAGCAAGAACCCCAACTTCACTCAGATCAACTGGGACAACCTCTATCAGATCAACTATCTGAACAACGAGCAGAACAAGGCCCTCCCCGCCGAAAAGCAGAAGGGTTCAAGCTACATCCTGGAAAACCGTCACTCCAACGAGTTCCAGGCTATGTTCAACAGCTATGTTAACCATCGCCTCAACGACCACTTCCAGCTCCAGGCCGGCGTAGCATTCAACTACACCAAGGGCTCGTACTACAAGACCATCCGCGACCTCATGGGCGGTCAGTACTGGCTGGACATCGACCCGTTCTCGGACCGCGACATCACTCTCGCTCCGGAAAACCTGCAGAACGACCTCGACAACCCCAACCGCAAGGTTTACAAGGGCGACCGCTTCGGTTACGACTATGACATCCACTACCTGCGTGCCGACGCCTGGTTGCAGAACACTTACACTTCCCGCCACTGGGACGTTAACTACGGCGTGAAAATGTCGTACACCCAGTACTTCCGCGACGGTAAGATGCGCAACGGACGTGCTCCTCAGAACTCTCTCGGCCACAGCGCCACCCAGAGCTTCGACAATGCTTCGGCAAAAGTAGGCGCAACCTATAAACTGGACGGACGCAACTACTTCTCCGCACACCTCTCTTACGGCACACGTGCTCCGCTGGCCGACCAGGCCTTCATCGCTCCCCGCGTAAAGAACTCTGTTGTGGACGGTATCGAGAACGAGCGCGACTTCGCCGCCGACCTCTCTTACACCTGGAACTATCGCCGCTTCCGCGGTAACATCGGCGTTTACTACGTAGACCTCTCGCACGCCATCGAGCGCACCGGTTTCTACGACGACCGTTACTCTACATACGCTATCTACGCTCTGCAGAACGTACACAAAGTAAACAAAGGTATCGAGCTGGGTATGAGCTACAAGATAACTCCCTCCATCACCGGTACTTTCGCAGGTACTTTCGCCCGCTACCAGTACAAGAACAACCCCAGGGGCACACGCTCGTTTGAAAACGGTCTGCACCCCGATACCACTCAGACTGTATACCTCAAGAACTACTACATGGGTTCTACTCCCCAGACTGTATTCAATGTTGGTATCGACTATGCTGCTCCCAAAAACTGGTTCTTCAACGTTAACGGCACCTGGATGGGCGACGCATACGTAAACCTCTCGCCCGCTTACCACGAGGCTCTGCCCGACCTGTGGCAGAAATTCCCCGAGCCCGCAGCTCTGGAAGAGAAAATCAAAGAACTCTCGGCTCAGGACAAACTCAAAAACGCCTTCTCGCTGAACATCTCTATCGGCAAGCTCCTGTACATCAACCGCAAAGTGTCCATGAACTTTAACCTGAACATCAACAACGTTCTCAACAACAAGGACATCTGCACATACGCTTACCAGCAGGGACGTCTCGACACCAAGGACTATATCCGCGACAAATATCCCAACAAGTACACCTACGCCCAGGGCGTGAAAGTATTCTTCAATGTTGGCGTGCGCTTCTGATTTCGCACTCTTAATGGATATGAAACATTAATTATATAATGCAACAGATCAAAAAAACAACAATGAAAAACGTATTATCATATATCTCAGCGGTGATGTTGGGCACCCTGGCGTTGTCGTCCTGCGACGACAACTTCGAGCGTCCGCCCATGATTTATCCCACAGCCGAGAATGTTGCCAACACCACCGTTACCGATCTCAAGACCAAATACTGGTCCATGGACCGCAACTACGTGCAGACTGTTGGCTCGCTGGCTGATTTCACCGGTAACAACGACGACCAGAACAAGGATGTTTACATCAGCGGTCGCGTTGTCAGCGAAAGCGAACCCGGCAACGTTTACAACAGCATCGTTCTGCAGCAGCCCGACGGTACCGCGCTCAATGTTGCTGTACGCACAAACAAGCTGGAGAAATCCTATCCCTTCGGACAGGAAGTAATCATCAATGTAACCGGCCTGAAAATCGGTGGTTACAACGGCCTCATGCAGCTCGGCGCAGAGGGTACTTACAACGGTGCCCCCTCCATGACCTTCATGGAAAGCGCTGACTTTGAAAAGGTTGCCGAGCTCAACGGCCAGCCCGACGTTGCCGCTGTAGACACCCTGGTTCTCACTCTCGACGACATCGCCGACAAGAGTCAGGCAAACCTCATCAAATATCAGAGCCAGCTCGTCCGTTTCGACAACCTCACCTTCGAGGAGCCCGGAAAAACTTTCTCCGCTAACGGACAGACCACCAACCGCTATGCCAAGGACGCCAACGGCAAACGTATCAACGTCCGCACCAGCGCATACGCTTCGTTCGCCGACCAGGTTGTTCCCGCCGGAACAGGTTCCGTTGTCGGTATCCTCAGCTACTACGGTACAGACTGGCAGCTGCTGCTCAACAACATCACCGGTGTAATCGGCTTCGACGGCACCACCACTCCCGATGATCCCGTTAATCCTCCCACACCTCCCACAGGCGGTGGCGACGGCACTGAAGCCGCTCCCTTCACCGTGGCTCAGGTTATCGGCGGCGCTTCCGGCACCGGTGTATGGGCAAAAGGCTACATCGTAGGCTGGGTTGAAGGTCAGGTTCTCGCCGAGGGCGCCAAATTCGACGCCACAAACGTAACCGCCGCCTCCAACATCCTCATCGCCGAGACCGCAGACTGCAAGGATGTTACTAAATGTGTTCCCGTACAGCTCCCCAGCGGAACTGACGCCCGCACCAAACTGAACCTCAAGGACAACGCCGGAAACCTCGGCAAGGAAGTTGCTCTCAAGGGCGACCTCGCCGCTTACTTCGGCACCGCAGGCATCAAGGCTGTCTCTGCCTTCAAAATCGATGGCCAGGGTGGCGACACTCCCGCAGCTCCCGCCGACCCCGTAACCTCCATCAACGAAGGTTTTGACGGCGGCACTATCCCCGCAGGCTGGACTCAGCAGCAGGTTAAGGGCGACAAATCATGGTACACCCCCTCGTACCAGGACAACTACTACGCCGCCATGACCGGCTACAAGGGCACTGCTCCCTTCGACCAGTGGCTCTTCACTCCCGCTATCGACCTCAGCAAGTGCGACAGCAAGGTGCTCACTTTCGACACCC
Source organism: Bacteroidales bacterium (assembly GCA_004554255.1). Lineage (GTDB taxonomy): Bacteria > Bacteroidota > Bacteroidia > Bacteroidales > Muribaculaceae > CAG-873. Next base: position 23,808 of record SFNC01000002.1, on the reverse strand, counting down.
AGGTTAACGGCTACGGCTCCACAACATCGAAATTTGAAGTTTATGTGCTCAGCGCCGCAGACGCCACAAAACAGCTCGGCCAGCTCGCTCCCACCATCGCTGTCGCTCCCGAAAGCGGTTACAGCCAGTGGGTTTCAAGCGGCAACCTTGACCTGTCCAAGTTCTCGGGCATCGTTTACATCGGTTTCCGTTACGAGGCCGCTCAGGACGCCAACTACGCCACATGGTGCGTCGACAACATCAAGCTGAACGTAAAATAACATCATCAGTAATTACTTATTACCGAATATATGAAAAAGCTTAAAACATATTTAGCATGGTTCGCCGCTGCTGTGGGAATGACCGGAGCTCTTACCTCCTGCCAGGACGACATCGACGCCCCCTCGGCAAACGCGCCCGTCGCTACCCTTGAGGCCAACATCAGCATCATGGACCTCAAGAAAACATTCTGGAAAGACGATGTTAACTACATCTACGGAATGGAAGACAAGGAAGATGCAGAGTATGTGGCTATCCCCGCCCGCGAAGATGGCTCACACTACATCATCAAAGGTATCGTTGTCAGCTCCGACGAAGCCAGCAACGTATTCAAGAGCCTGGTTATCCAGGACAAAACCGCTGCTATCGCCCTGTCCATCAACTCATACAACCTGTACCTCAACTACCGCATGGGTCAGGAAGTCGTTGTGGACATCACCGGCATGTACGTAGGTAAATACAACGGCCTGCTCCAGGTGGGTTATCCCTCATGGTACGCCAACGGAAAGGTATGGAACGCATCGTTCATGTCTCCCCAGATGGCACAGCGCCACATCGAGCTTAACGGCTGGCCCCAGGCTGCCAACATTGACACCCTCACCGTCAATACCTTCAGCGAGCTCGCAACAAGCCCCGAGGGCCTGATGCGCTACCAGAGCCGCCTCGTTAAACTCTGCGACGTTTCGTTTACAAACGCAGGTAAGGAGACTTTCTCCACCTACCACTCCAGCGGTGTAAACCAGGTGCTCACAGACTCTGAAGGCAACACCCTCAATGTCCGCACCAGCGGTTACTCCAACTTTTGGAACAAGACTCTCCCCACCGGCGTGGGCGATGTTGTCTGCATCCTGTCCTACTACGGCACCTCAGGCTGGCAGCTGATTCTCAACGACTACGAAGGCTGCATGGGCTTCGGTCAGCCCCGTCCCGCGCGTCCCGGAACCGAGGACAACCCCTACGATGTTGACCAGGCCGTTGCCGAAATCACTGCCGGCAAAACCGCTCAGGGCTGGGTTTACGGTTATATCGTCGGCGCTGTTGCTCCCGAAATTACCGAGGTTAAGTCTGCTTCGGACATCGAATGGACTGCCAACCCGATCCTTGACAATACCCTCGTTATCGGTATGTCGCCCGACACCAAGGACCTCGCACATTGCCTCGTTGTAGAACTCCCGCAGGGCAGCCCCCTCCAGGAATACGGAAACCTCGTCAGCCATCCCGAAAACTACCAGAAACGCATTGACATCCGCGGCCTGCTCACTCAGGTTATGGGCACTTACGGCGTTGCCGAAAACAACGGCGCTGTAGGCTCTTGGAAAATCGAAGGCGTGGTAGTCAGCGACGGCTCTATCGCAGCCGGTAACGGTACCAAAGAAACTCCCTACAACGTATCGCAGGTACAGAGCGGCGCCGCTACAGGCACCACCTGGGTAAAAGGTTACATCGTAGGTTGGGTTGACGGTATGAACCTCAGCGAAGGCGCTAAATTCGAGGTGCCCTCAACTTCTGCATCAAATATTCTGCTTGCAAACACCGCAGACTGCAAGGATGTTTCTCTCTGCATCCCCGTACAGCTCGTCGGTGGCTCTGACGTCCGCACTGCCGTGAACCTCATGGACCACCCCGAAAACCTCGGCAAGATGCTCTCTATCAACGGCTCCATCGAGAAATACTTCGGTGCTACCGGTGTAAAAGCTCCCACTGAATATGTTCTTGAAGGCCAGGACACTCCCGTGCCTCCCACTCCCGCAGAGACCGTTACAAGCCTTAACGAAGGCTTTGACGGTGGCGCAATCCCCGCAGGCTGGACTCAGCAGCAGGTTAAAGGCGACAAATCATGGTACACCCCCTCGTACCAGAACAACTACTACGCCGCCATGACCGGCTACAAGGGCACTGCTCCCTTCGACCAGTGGCTCTTCACTCCCGGCATCGACCTCAGCAAGTGCGACAGCAAGGTGCTCACTTTCGACACCCAGGTTAACGGCTACGGCTCCACAACCTCACACCTCGAGGTTTACGTCCTCAACGCCGCCAACGCCACCGCACAGCTCGGCAAACTCAACCCCACCCTCGCTGTCGCTCCCGCAAGCGGATACAGCTCCTGGACTGCCAGCGGCAACCTCGACCTCTCTGCTTACTCGGGAATCGTTTACATCGGTTTCCGTTACGAGGCCGTTCAGGATGCCAACTACGCTACCTGGTGTGTTGACAACGTGAAACTCAATGCCGGCGGTGGAAGCACTCCCACACCCGATCCCGACCCCACTCCCGACCCCGATCCCGACCCCACTCCCTCAGGAGAGTTTAAAGGTGACTTCAACACATTTAACGGTGGTGAAGCAAAGGCAAGCCCCTACGGAACATACACCAACGCTACCGGATGGACTGCCGAAAACGCCATCATCCTCGGCGGTGACGACGATGCTTCCAAAGCTTCCAACCCCTACTTCGGTTTCATCGGCAAAAAAGGCACTCTTGCTCCCACCATCAACGGTAAAGCAGGCGCCACGGGCAAAATCACCTCGCCCGTTCTCACCGGCGGTTGCGGAACCCTCACCTTCAACTATGGTTTCGCCTTCACCGAGGCCAAATGCCAGTTCACCGTTAACGTGAAAGACGCCAACGGAAACGTGGTCAAGACCGACACTGTTACCCTTGACAGCATCGAAAAACTTAAAGCTTTCAACTACAGCCTGGATGTAAACTACAGCGGTAGCTTCATCATCGAGATTGTCAACAACGGCTACAGCGGCGCAACCAGCAACAAAGACCGCCTGTCTGTATGGAACCTGACCTGGACAAGCAAATAAACCCTGAACACGTCGGCTAACCCCCGACCAGATACCCACGGCGGTGTGCCACAAACGGCACACCGCCCTTTTTATACCCCTACGCAAGGGCTACAAGGACTACTGCCACCCGGCAACAGAAACCGCGCCACACCCCGCGCAATCCCCCCCCTATTCAAAAGTCTATCCTTAAATATTCTTACCGGTTAACTTACGCATAAACAGATCTACCCTTGATATGTACAAAATAATACCGGCGCATACGTCAATCGTACGCGCCGGACTATATAGGTTAAGGAGGGTTTTAGCGTTTGGGGCGGGCTACGGGGTAATAGGAGGGGTATCCGTCACCGAGGACGGGCCAGCCGTCTTTCCATCTCACTTTGTCGAGCATCATTATCGGGTCCACGTTATCGGCGCCCACCTGCCAGGCATTGTATATCACCCACTCCTGGCCGGCATCATCGGTTACAAACGATGGCTTTTCGGGGTCCGTGAAACGGAACGGATGTCCGGCCATTACCTGATGATAATATCCGTCCAGCATACGGCGTCCGGCGGCGTCAACATACGGTCCGGTGGGGCTCTCCGAGCGTCCCACCACAATAACCTTGTTAGTAGTGGTCGTCCAGCCGTTTATAGGTGCCATCTGCTCTGTATATGTGGCGAAAAGATAGAAATATCCGTCGTGATAATACATGGACGGCTGCGTAATGCCCAGGCCCGTCAGCTGTATGTGCTGAGCGCCCGGGGCTATGCTTAGGCCGTCGGCGGCAAGCTCTACGGCACAGATGCCACGTTCCGAGCCGGAATATATAAGGTAATGGCGTCCGGTAGACGGGTCACGGATATAGCTCGGGTCCCACACTCCGCCGATTCCCAACGAACTCATGTGCAGAATTATGGACTGGGCGCTGCCATTGCCGCCCCAGGGCGAGTAATAGCCGCCGGGCTTGTCCGACACATTGACACAGATAGCCTCGCCCGTATTTGTGGACGTGTTGTAAGCCTCGTAATACATTATATAGCGGTTTCCCACCTTATGCACACTTGGTTGCTTGATGGTGTATGTGCCATAGTGCGTGGCCTCGTCAGCCACACGGTAGGCGTCGGCCCAGTCGGCGAGGTTGGAGGAATATCGGCCCCATCCCTCGTGTATAAAACCGTAATAATTGCCGTCATCGCCCCGTATCACATTTATATTGGGCGAGCCCCAATAGGTTGAGAATACGGGATTTGTATATGTCTGAGCGTTTGCCCCACCCGCAATCGCGGCAGCAAGCAACGCACTAAAAATAAGCTTTTTCATATCTATTATCTTATTATTTCTTTTGTAACGGATGCTCCGCGGCGAACGATATATATGCCGGGCACAAGGCTGTCGGCCGGCACACGGCGTCCCTGCAGGGTAAAGTACACAGGAGCCGTTTCTGCGGGCTCGGAGTCGGCTATCTCAGACTCTGCCGACGACTTTGAGCCGTCGAATACATAATGCGCGATACCCTGCTCCGGAACCATCACCCAGAATTTTGCTATGGAATTGTTTTTTCCGGACAGCTGGTGTTCCACCTGCGTGCATGCAGCCGTCTTGGTCCAGTCGGCAGTGCCGAGGCCCTGCTCGGGATACTTGCCCAGCGAGGTTGCCTGTGCAACGCCGTCGGTGATGCGTACTATCTGCATGTGTCCGCCGGAATAGCCACCGTGCATGGAAGTAAGTGCGGCGTAACGATTTGTGCCATAGTCGAATATACGTGCCGCCGTTCCCGTTGTGGACGTCAGGGCCGATTCGGCGATACTCTCCACCTTGACAGCCTTGTCGCCGTCTATGCGATAGCGCGTGGGCGCCGTCCAGTACGATGTATGCCAGAATGTGCCGTCGTCACAGAAACGCACCTCGAATTTTCCTCTGGGCGAGTCCTTGGTGGCGTCTGCAAGAGCCTGCGGCAGAGTCACTACTACGGGCGAGTTTGACACAGAACCGTCCTTTACGTTGAATATCACAACCTTGGACTCGTTGCCGAATGCAATCTTGCCGTTGTTCATGTCGCCCCAGGTTCCCATTATCTCGCCATAGGCGATTCCCAGCGAGGCATTGCTGTACGAGAGGACGGGCACCGGATTGCCTGTGTTGTTGTTCCATTTGTAGATATACAGCGTGTGGGCGGCAGACATTACCGCGTTGGACATTATCAGCTGGTCGCCGAGATGTCCCAGCGCGCCCGCGCAGAACAGCTGTCCCGACGTGGGCAAGCCCGACAGAGACATCTGACCGACGGATTTTCCCGTATTTGCGTCCACCACAGCCAGAGACGGGTTGTTGTCGTAGGCCGAAGCCGAAAGAACATAAAGCTTGTCGCCGATAACAGTCATGGAACGCGTATGCGGCTTGTCCTTTGCAAACCAGGGAGCGTCGCTCAGATTGCCCTGATTGACCGAATAAAGCCACTTGCTCTGCAGTTGTCCCAACTCTGCCGACGTGGTGTTGTCGCCGCTGCCGGGAGTTACAGCATCGTTTGCCGTTCCGCGCAGCAACACGTGCACTTCCTCGGCTCCGGGCGAGCGGAGAACCAACGACGGGCGGTGCGCGCCGACATTCCAGTCCGGGGTGTAAGTAACGCGGATAGTGCCGCCGGCGGCGGGAAGTGTATTTCGGTCAAGGCTGAAATACTGAGAGTTGTCACCTTCTATGCTCGCGGTGATATCGCCGGTGAGGTTGGCGGTGGTAACCACAAGGTCGCGGCACACGCTCTCGTCCTTATTGACTGTAAACCAGAGCGTTGATTCATTTACAGTGATACGCGGATCGGCCGAGGCATCGTGTACATAAGGCGCCGGGACAGCGTAGTAAGACGGGAAACCGTTGTTTATCACCGGCCAGCCGTCAATCCACTCCACGCGGTCCATATACAGGGTACGGCCGGCATCAATGTCACTCTTCTCAAAGGCATGATAGTAAATCCAGTCCTGACCGGCATCGTCGGTGATAATCTCCGAATTATGGCCGGTACCGTTGAAATATCTGTTTGCCGACAACAGGAAGTGGCAGTAATTGTCCGTCATATTGCCGCCGGCACGGTCGGTGTACGGGCCGAAAACGTTATTGGAACGCCCAACCACTGTAGTGTACGAGGATTTCAGGCCCTCGCAGCAGGTGCCGGTAGAGGCTATCAGATAGTAGTACCCGTCGTGTTTATGAATCATTGTGCCTTCAAAGGCATTTCCGGCAACCTTTACCTTCTGAGCTCCGGGCTTAAGATAAAGGCCGTCCTCGGTGAGTTCTATGGCATAAATTCCGTTGAAACTTCCCCAGAACAAGTAACAGCGGCCGTCATCGTCCACGAACAGGCACTGGTCTATACTGTTTTTAACGCCGATGGAGTTCGAGGTGAACAGACAGCCCAAGTCCGTGAAAGGGGTGGCTCCGCTATCTGAGACACCGCGTCCAATGGCGCTGACCCACTCCTGCCCCCAGATGGCAAGTGAGTAATAATACACGAATTTGTTGCCCACACGGGTGCCGTCGGGCGCCCACAGAGCACAGTCGCCGTTCCACGTGGGAACCGGATACATTTTGCCGTATGCGTCGCGCCAGTTCACCATATCGTCCGATTCACGGCCCCAGCCGCCCGTGCAGAAGCACTGGAAGCGTCCGTTCTCATCACGCATCACCGACGGGTCGGCAGTGTCGAACGTCTTGAATACCGGATTTGTGTAGGTATCGGGTCCCAGCGACCGCGCCGATGCCGGAATGGCAGCCGCCATGGCCATCGCGACTGCCGTAATTATACATTTATCCATGGATGTGTTAATTGATTAGTCTGTTATTTATGGTAATCTCCACAAAGATATGAATATTAGTTTCATTTGTTCTTACTTCCCAAACTTTAAAGATTTTTGACTTTGGGAAACGTTACAAAGTTACAAATTATTTTCCAAAGCAATTATCAATACTTAGGTTATCTTTGGAGAGTTTGATAGATTTGGTTGTCAAGCCCGCCGCCATTAGGGAAAACGAAAACAGGCGGTAAATCATTTCTGACGCACCGCCTGTTTACGTTCTCCCGGTGGAAGAGGATTATAATTGCTTACTGCACAACAACCTTGCGGCTGCCTTTGGCATCTTTCACGATGTATACTCCAGCGGTCATTTCCTCAGGAGATACTTCTATGCCCTGCAGATTATAGTACTTGGCATTGCCGTTTTCCACTGTAATGTCGTCAATGGATGTGGTGCCGCTATAGGTGGGGTTGGCAGAGCCTACCACAGCCTTTGCAACGTCGCCGTTACCCCAGTTGTCACCGCCGTAGCATGCTTTTACATGATAGGTGTAGTCAAAGGGATTGAAGCCACTGTCCTTCTTGACAAAGAAGCTGAGAACGGTTGAATTGGAATTAGGCTCGCAGGTGGTATTGTTGGACTCTCCGTGGCGCATGGGCCAGTTGTTGCTCTGGTCGAAGTTATAGTCGCCGAGGACATTCACCCACGAAGATGTATTGCCTACTTTCTCGTTGTGCACGCCGCCATCGTAAGTGTTGGTCCAGCCATAGTTTATCATGCATTTGCCGTCAATGGGCATTCCGGGAGTCTTGCTGAGTGTGGGCGAGCAGGTGTTGTTGTCCTGGGGCTGATTCTTGGGACCGTATGACACCTCGTAGCGTGTCGGGGACATGCGGTGACCTTCAGACCAGGCCTCACATTTGGTAAAGTACAGGTCCACGCGATACAGGTCGCTGACATCGCCGGTACCCTCGAATACCTCTACTGTCACAGTCGGGGCAACGGGGTCGTAGCGGAAGTTGTCGCTGGCCTCGCGGGGCTGGCCTACAGCGTGCTCATACTGGCCGTGGTGACGGCGACGGTAAATGGGCTGTACCATAAGCTTGTAAGTGCCGCTGTTCACGTCGGTGTCATTTTTGGTGTACTGACGGTTCCAGTTGCGATCGAAGTAGTTGTCGCCGGCAATCCAGTTGCCATTGTTGTACCAGCCGGTATTGTATTTCCAGATGTACCAGCCGTCCTTGGCGGTGTTCTGCCATCCGTTCCAGCTGTCGTCCCAGCGTCCGGCGCTGCCGGGCTCGCTCCATGTACCGTCAGCCACAAAGTGGTTGAAGTCCTTGTAGTAACCGGCGCCATCATGGGTGTAGGTGTTGTTTTTGCCCTGTTTCTTATAGCTGTCGGGCAGCTCGCGGAACTCGGGATAAACATTTACATAGGGAGTGGCGGGATTTACATCGTAGGGGTGGAAGGTGTACATACGGATCTGACGGCCGGGCAGATAGCTGAAAATCTGCACCTCGTTGTCGTAAGAGTAGGCCTTGAAGAACACGCGGTGTACATTGTCCTTTTCCCATCTATAAGATTCTTTTTCAACCTTATAGTCATAAACAGGAACCAGGTTTACTGTACCTGCACCGTCGTTTACGTCGATACGATAAATGGAGAAGTCACCGAAGTTACGGTTGTTGAGACGGTTAGCGGGGAGAACCAGGAAACGGTTGCCCTGGAACTCGAAAGTGCAACCGCCGGCGGTGTCGAAGTGGTCCACACCGAGGTCTATTTCCTGCAGGTCGTTAACAGTAATCTTCTGTTCCCATGCGTCACCGGTTGTGGTTCCCTGTCCCCACGGCATGTTTTTCAGCCGGTTATGGCCCATGTAGTAGAGGGGTTTGATGTTGGTGTTCTTGTTCTGGTGGAACTGGAAGAATACATCCTCACGCTCATAACCGGCCATGGGGATTACGTAGCTCTGGTCGCAGGTCATACCGCCCTTTGCGTTCCATCCGGAGATGTTTATACGGTTATAACCATAACCCGTGCCGCTGGCGGTGCTGGCGTTATTGTGGTTGATGATACGCTCGCGACGTACGTTGATGGCGTCTGTCGAGTTGGTGTAACGGGGAATCAGCCACAGCCAAGCGAACTGCTGGCGGCCGTTCTGGTCGTTAGTGTCGCCAAAATATTGCAGGTTACCCTTCACGTTGGGCAGGTCGCAACGGCGGCCGGGGGCACGCGGAAGCTCCAGCACCTTACTGCCATAGTTATGGGTGGACCCGTTTCTTCTGGGCGACCACATGTGCTGCGAGCCATCCTCTTTTGCGGGATGCACCAGCCAGAACTGGTCTCTGTTGGGAGCGCCTGTATATCCGCCGTCGTACTTGTCGCCGGTACGGTGGATGAAACTGCGGCCATCCTCGCTGAATGCAAGGCCATAAGAGCTGTTGTTATAGAATGTCCAGTCCTTATCTTTATAATATTTTGAAGCCTTGCCGTTGGGTTTGGTGAACTCTGCCTCCAAAGTCTCGTTCTTACCGTTACGGTCGGGCAGATATCTGTAGAACTGGCTGTAAGACAGGAACATGGGAGCGCCGCCATAGGGACGGTGGCCGAGTTTGTCCGGGCCCCATACGCAAAGTACGCCATACTTACCATCGGTAAACGGCTGATTCTCGCCAAGGTTGTCGGATATTGACGATGCCGGCTCCTTCATCGCGATATACCAGCAACGCTCATAATAACCGGTTTCGCCGGTTTCGCCGTTTACACCGCTGACACCGGAGTCGGATGCACGCCAGCTGTAGCCGTGGCCTGCCCAGGGATAAGCGTCGGCAGCTACCCACTCGCCATTCTCGAGCCAGTCGCCTTTTACGGTGAAACGCTTCATGTCTTTAAGCCAGAGATAGCGGTTTCCGTCAAGGATATAGTCATTTGCATTGTCAGACGGCCAGTGACTGTACGTGCGAAACTGCGTATTATAGCTGTCGGACATACGGCCCATGTCCTTCCACGAACTCATTTTTATCTTATTGTTGCCGCTGGTGTTTACAAAACCCTTGCCGGGGACTTTTATGGACGACGACGAGGTCTGCAACGAATAAGCGTCAACATTGATGCCCTCGCTCATCAGCTCGTCAAGAGTAACCTCGTATTCAACGTCCAGAGAATACAGCTTCTTGCTGTAGTCGCGGGCGCCGACATAAATCGTCTTTGTTCCGCTGTCCACTCGTGAGCCGCTTTTGTAAACTTCAACAGTCCAATTGTGGTTGCCTTCTGTCACGCCCATGTCAATAAACTGACAACGCACCAAACCGGTTCCTACCTCATGTCCGTCGCGAAGCACACGGTACGTCACATTATCCGGGTCTGCGGCACGGTCCCAGCGCAACAGCGCCGATGCCATACCTCCGGTATCCCAGCCCCAGACATTCAGCGCATTAGCTTGGCTAAACCCGGCCATGGCTGCGGCTATAACCAATAATGTTCGTTTTATTTTTTTCATCGTAGTTGGATTTTATAGATTTTTTCGTAATTGTTCGCAAAATTACAATAATTACTTCATCCGTCCAATTTTTTTTGGACATTAACTTGCAAAAAGAGCCTGTCTCGCTTGCCATTGACGCCGAAAACCTACCAAACTACGTAAAAAAGCGGTGTGTCATTATTGATACATCGCTTTTTTTATCCGGATGGGCCATTATGACACGCCCACGCTATGGTTCGGCGCGGAAAGAGTAAGTATCCCGCAGAGTCTCAAATGCGGCCGGGTCGGAGCGGAGCGCGGCATCGTCGGCGTACTGGTCGTAAGACCACAGCAGCTTCGGGACATTTACACGGCGCGCCACCGGCGTGGCTGTCTCTCCCTCGAAAGGTATCGGGGGCAGCCCGAAAGTTTCCGAAACAGCGTCCAACACCATGCGCGTAGCGCGCATTTTGCCATGCAGGCTGTATCCGGCGATGTGCGGTGTGGCGATGGTGGTAAGGTCCAGGAGCTGGCGGCTGATTTCCGGCTCGCCCTCCCAGGTGTCTATAACTGCCTGGTAAACACGTCCTTCGCGGATAGCGCGGATTAGTGCCTGTGTGTCCACCACCGGCCCGCGGGCGGCATTGATGATTATGGGCGCACGGCGGCATTTCTCGAAAAACGCATCATCAGCCAGGTGGAATGTGGCATCCTCACCCTTGCGCGTAAGCGGTGTGTGGAAGGTGATGATATCGCATCGCTCGGCAATCTCGTCAAGCGAGAACCATCCGTCACCGCCCTCGGCGCGCTGCCTGGGCGGGTCGCAGCGCATAACGTCAATACCCATGCTCAGTGCCCATTTCTCCACGATAGAGCCTACATGCCCCACCCCGACTATGCCGAGACGGTACTCGGCGACAGGACGGTTGGCAAGATTTGCGACAGCCGTAAGCACATATTGCGCTACGGCCGGAGCATTGCAGCCCGGGGCGTTGGCAACGCGGATGCCGTTGGCCTCACACCACGGGATGTCGATGTGGTCCGTACCTATGGTAGCTGTGGCTACAAGGCGCACCGGAGTGTCGTGCAGCAGAGCCTCGTCGCAACGCGTACGTGTGCGCACCAACAGGGCGTCGGCACGCTCGGCCACATCGCGGGTTATGCCGTCGGACGGCAGATACTCAACTGTTCCATACGGCTCCAGCGTCCCCCGCATGTAGGGGATGTTTTCTTCTACTACAAAGTGTAGCTCCTTATGTTCTAAGGCATTAGAGTCCATACCAGTAGTGCTGTGTATATTGATATTATGGTTATGACGGGGATGTATCCACGGGGCGATGCCGACGCGGCAAGCATACGCCCGAAGAAGAATGACGCACATACATACAGCACCGGCGCGTATGCCGGCAGATTTATGAAATCCACACACAGCGCCAGCACGGTTACAAGTGCCAGCACCGACATTGTGCCGTTATAGGCACGGATGTGCGCGTTATAGGCTATCATACGCGGAAAATTCAGGCACCAGCCCACCAGCAGCACTAAGGTGCCCACTATTACGGCGATGACAAGCGGGACATTCTCCACGATATTGAAGGTGCCGAAGGCCTTGGCGATGTCCGGGGCATGTATGCCGTCAAGCGGCACTATTCCGCACCCCAGAACCACAAACCAGGGTGAAATTATTCCCATCAGTATGGCGGCGAGGGTCTTGAGCGAGAATATGCGCATCTGGAAGCATCCAATTATAAATACCGGGATGTATACCGCATAACAGTACTGCGTCATGGTCATTGCCGACAACAGGAAGAATATCAGGAAAATACGGTCGCGCCGTAGCGAATTCTGGTAGGTGGAGTACAACAGCAGCAGGCACAACAGCAGGCACAGGCACAACGGCGTGCCGGTATAGAACTGGTCCAGCAGCCACGGTGTGGACATGCACATCAGCAGGAACAGGGATGTATCCAGCAGCGTGGAGGACCGCAACAGGTTGTACGTTCGGTTTATAACCACCATCAGGTACGCCAGCAGCAGCGTCACGCCCACATTCACCCACATGGCAACCTTGGCATCGGCAATCCACAGGTTTGCCGAGGGGAAAAGGATGCCGCGGTCTCCGGCGATATGGTCTATGGGGATGATATGAAACGAGAGCACAGCGACACACACCAGGGCGACTGCCATGATGAGGAGCACGTGACGTGAGTGCATGAATCGTGTCAACTGTACCGCTGTCATTCGACTACAAAGGTAATAAAAGATTGGCTAAAATGCAATATCCCGGCGCATGCTTGCGTCTAAAAATTTTACGGTATCAGCTGTCCTGTAAGCTATTAAGCGGGCATTAAAAATATCTTTATCCACGCCTACGACAGTCGCTACACGCCCGGATGCGACACGGGCGACACCGTCAGCGCCTTTCACCGCACCGCCAAGGAGAACCGCCGCACCGGTTTCAGGCTGCGTCTCCACCGTTACCGGAGCACCGGTTTTCACGGCTCCCGGATAGCCTTTTGCGGCTACAACCACCGCCACAGCAGCATTTTCGGCGATACCGAGGCACACCTCGCGGGCGGCCCCGCGAGCAACGCTGTAGAAGGCCCGCAGCACATCGCCGGTGGTGCGCTCCAGCACCACGGCAGTCTCCGGGTCGCCCATACGGACATTGTATTCCAGCAGATACGGCTCACCGCCGACCTCCATCAGGCCCAGATACAGCACCCCGCGGTAAGGGATGCCGTCGGACTGCAGGCCTTGGACTGTAGGCAGAATAACGCGCTCGGCCACGCGCTCCATAAATGTGCTGTCGGCATACTCCACCGGCGAGACAGCGCCCATACCGCCCGTATTCGGGCCGGTATCGCCATCGCCGGCACGCTTATAATCGCGCGCTACGGGGAGTACGGCGAAGTCCTTGCCGTCCGTAAGCACAAACACCGAACATTCGCGTCCGGGCAGATAATCCTCTATTATCACCCTGCGGGATGCGTCGCCGAACCGTCCGCCCAGCATGTCGTGCAGAGTGGCCTGTGCATCGGCAAGAGAATCCACTATCACCGACCCCTTTCCGCCACAGAGGCCGTCGGCCTTTATGACCGCGGGGTATGACAGCCCCCGCAGGTATTCCTCGGCCTCGGCGATATTGCTGCTGTCCACGGCGATAAACGGTGCAGTGGGGACACCGTGGCGCGTCATGAACTCCTTGGCGAAAATCTTGCTGCCTTCCAGCGCGGCGCCGTCGGCATCCGGGCCGAACACCGCTGTTCCCGGGCACTGACAGCGCACCGTATCAGCCACTCCGGCTACCAGGGGAGCCTCAGGCCCCACCACCAACAAGCCCACCTTGAGCTCGCGGCAGGCGTCGGCCACAGCCTGTCCGTCCGTAATATCCAGGGAGATATTGCGGCCGTAAACGGCCGTTCCGGCATTTCCGGGGGCTATATACAGCTGTCCGAGCAAGGGACTGTGCGCAAAACGCCGGGCAAGCGCACATTCGCGCCCGCCGCCGCCCAGCAGCAATACATTCATAGTGGTATTCACACGTCCTCCAGGATGGAATAATCCAGAAATTTAACAAACGGAATAACCGGCCTGATTTTGTCGGCGAGAATCTCCGGCCAGGCACTGTCGGCGTACGTCTCCGGGATGATTTGCGTGAATTTACCCATATCCACCAGCCGCAGATACTGAATCATCGGATGGTCCTTGGGATAGCCTTTTGGAGCCGTCTTAAGGGCGCTTCCGTGCCATTCCGTGCCGTACACGGCAAGCAGTGCCGGGTCGTTCACAATCTCCAGGAATTCCTCGGCATTATCGTCTATCGCACGGCGCAGCTTGCGCAGCACATCGCGGTCGGGGCACCAGATGCCGCCCCATATTCCGGTATCCGACGTGGGGACACCGGCCTCTATATACACGCCGGTATGCTGTCCGCGCAAAGCCGGATTGGCTATGGAGGTTCCTATGTGGGTCTTGAACGGACGTTTGTCAGGACTGAAACGGATGTCGCGATATATGCGGTAAGTGCTTTGCGCCGCTGTGGTATGGCGCACTTCGGGCCAATCCTGCGACACCATGGCTATAACCTTGTCTATACCTTCCAGCCACTGCGAGCGCAGGGCCTGATATTCGACCTTATGCTCGGCAAACCAGGGGCGGTTGTTGTTCGCGGACAACTCTGCGAAGAACCGGAACAACCGCGTCAAATCATTACTATTCTGTACCATATTGTCAGGGTAAATCCTCCCATTCCACATCCTCGATCTGTTGCTCTACGATGGTCTTGCCGGTTTTTGTCTTTCCGTCGTCAGCGGGGTCCGTAGTCTTAACGGTACACGCTATCTCTTCAAACTCCACGTATTCGCCCACATCCTTGGCGATTTTCTTGCGTCGCCGGCGGGGCGTCTGTCCGTTTCTGTCCGAAGTGCCGTTTTGCCCGGCAGCGCCGGATTCTCCGAACATGCCATTGAATGCGTCGCGCATCTGCTTGCGCGCACGCAGCACCATCCGTACTGCCTTGAAAACAGGGATGACAATAAATACTATCAGGAATGCAAAGAGGACAAAGAGGAAAAATGACATTGAAAATTGATTAAGAGTAAGACACCGTTCCCCCAATACTTGTTGACGCAATGGTCTAAGTTCAGGGCAATTAACGACGTGCCGGAGCACATCACACTTTGCGGCGCGACAACAGCGACAGCAACAGATACAGAATGATGGTCCATGCCAGACCTGCGATTCCGTACATAATCACAAACGCCACAGCCGCCATAAGAATAATGTAGCGGCGGAAGTTGTCCGTAAGGCTGAAGTTCTTGAATTTCAGCGAGAACATGCTGAAACGGCCTACCATAGCCACAGATACCAGGGCAATCAGCACGGCCACGATAACATGTCCGGGATAATAGTAGTCGTTAACCCATCCGGCAATACCTATCAGGAAAATGGCCGCCGAGGGGATGGGCAGGCCGTGGAATGTGGTATCTCCCACGTCCATAACGTTGAAGCGGGCCAGTCGCAGGGCTCCGAAAACCGGCACCAGCAGGGCCGAGTACTGCAGCCACAGCATGGCGTCAGAACCGGACAGCTGCGCGAAATGCCCCATGATATTGAACATCAGAAAGGCCGGTGCAACGCCAAAGCTCACAAGATCTGAGAGAGAGTCCAGCTCCGCGCCTATCTTGCTGTAAGCCTTGAGCAGACGCGCCATCGCTCCGTCCAGAAAATCAAAGACGGCGGCGGCACCGATAAAGATACATGTCCACTGCCAGCCGGGCAGTCCGGCGAATGTCTCGTAGGCGCTGAATGCCATTATACATGCTATGCAGCCGCTGAGAAGATTGCAGCAGGTGATGGTATTGGGAATTGATGACGTTATTCTGTTAAGTATGGCCATTTTATATCAGTTTTATTCGGGCCGGCGCGTTGCCGTCCCATATTGTTCTGTACCGGAAACTTTATAACAAACGGATATTATGCGGGGATTACTCCGGCTGCGAGACGGTGATTTCGGGATGCAGAAGACCTATCTGTGTCACGCCACCAACAGTCTTGTCGCCTACTTTTACAAAAATCTCCGTGCCTAAAGGCAGATAAAGGTCCACGCGAGAGCCGAATTTAATGAATCCCATGTGGTCCTCAATGCGGGCATCCACACCGGTGGTGGCGTACGTCACGATGCGCCGTGCCATTGCTCCGGCGACCTGACGCATAAGTATGTTCTGGCCCTGCGAAGTCTTGATTACAACAGTAGAGCGCTCGTTCTCGGTGCTGGATTTGGGCAGATAGGCTGCCATGAATCTTCCGCTGTGATGACGGGCGAAAACAACCTCGCCGTCCACGGGGAACCAGTTGGCGTGCACGTTGAGGACACTCATGAACACCGAAAGCTGTATGCAGCGGCAGTGCAGGTACTCGTCCTCATACACTTCCTCAAGGGCCACTACGCGGCCGTCGGCGCTGGACACAACCGCATTCTCCGGATTTCCCAGAAAAGCACGCTTGGGCGAGCGGAAAAAGTTGACAACCAACAGATAAAAGACGCCCCAGACGGCAGTCATGACTATTGCAAGGGGCACGGGCCCCCATATCCACAGGGGCACACAGATGCCAAGCACCAGCACAAGCAGTGCGATAAGTATGTGGGTTCCTTCGTGATGTATCTTTACGCGCATAAGTATTCAGGTATGATTACAACGGTCATTTATTTGGCATAAACGACCTGTCCGGACTAACGGATTACTTATAATTTGCAAATTTACAAAAAAATTCTTAGTTGCAACATACATTATGTTTTTTTTGACAACAAAAGAGCATAAAAACGCCATAAGCATGTACGTCCGGAATTTAAAGTTTACGCATTTAATATGCGACAAATCGATAGTCCGGCACCATAAAAAGTTAATTCAAAACCGCTTACAGCGTCAGAGCAATCCACTTTCCAGCATCGGTTTTATATAGAAGAAATAAGCAAACAGATTTACCATTACTCCTACAGGAATGGCAACGGACAGCCATTTTCGCGCCACAAGACACGAATGGGCACCCGTCTCGTACTCTCCGTTCTGATACCGCGCCTTGGCTATGCAGTTGAAAACTATGGCCATGATGCTGAATGGCGTGCCCATAAGCAGCGTTACAATCACGGACAGGGCTATCTGCGTGCGCGGCAGGTTATCGGGCTCTATAACCTCTGCAGTCTCAACCGCTGCCGGTTTCTCCTCCGCCTCGGGCTTAGGCTCGGCAAAGCCCAGAACCACAGCGGCCTCGTACGCCTCTGCGGCGGGAGTCCACTCCGCAAGGCCCTTGTACCACACCAGCGTTTCCCGTGTGACGCCGAGTGTCTTAAGCGTTGCGGCATCCACCGGGCCTACTTTTTCATCGTTGATATGCGCGTAAAATTTTAAATCCATTTTTTGCGTGATAGCAAAACCGATACGTCGCACGTTTATTTCGCCGTCCGACGCATCGGTTTTATATTGATGTTACAGGCTTCAATCAGAAGAATTTAACTTCCTTCTCCAGGATATCAGAGAGCAGGTGGTTGGCAAGACGGCTTGCACCGAGGCGCAGACGGTCCTTGTTCAGCCAGTTTTCGCCAAGGATTTCCTTAACGAGGGTGTAATACTTGACGGCATCCTCTGTGGTGGCAACACCTCCGGCGGCCTTGAAGCCCACCATCTCGCCGGTTTTCTCGTAATGCTCCTTGATGCACTGGCACATTACGTATGCGGCCTCGAGAGATGCTCCGGGGAATTCCTTGCCGGTAGAGGTCTTGATGAAGTTGGCACCGCAGTTCATGGCCAGGATAGACGCTGCACGGATGTTCTCGGCGGTGCGCAGTGCGCCGGTTTCCAGGATAACCTTCATGCGGGCGTCGCGGCAAGAGTGCTTCTGCTCGATCATCTCGTCGCATACCTCCTGATAGTCGTCGTCCAGGAAATTGCCGAGGTTGAGAACGATGTCGATTTCGTCGGCACCGCCTTCAACAGCGAGAGCGGTCTCGGCCACCTTCACCTCGGGGAAACTCTGGCAGGCGGGGAATGCGCCGCTTACACACACAACGTCAACAGCGCTGACATCCAGAACGGTGCGTACTACGGGGGCGAAGTTGGGATAAACACAGATACCGGCTACGTTGGGGAGCTCGGGGTATTCTTCCTCGAAGGCGTTGACGCGCTCGGTGAAGCGGGCTACGCTGGCGGGCGAGTCGGTACCTTTCAGGGTGGTGAGGTCTATAGTGTTGAAAAGCAACTTATAAACTTCTTTATTCATATTTTCGTCGAGGTGCTCGGCGAGGATTTTCTCTACTGCTGCAGATACTTCGGCGTCGTTGGTGGTAACCTTGGACTGCGCGATTAAATCATGATATTTGTCACACATTTTATTATGGGTTTTATGTTGTTTATATATATTTTTCCTGTGGCGCGCAAGGCGCCGGTATTGCTTGTTTACGCGAGGCCGGTAAGCCCCCGGGGGTATAACAACCGAGCCGGGGTTAATGTTTAGCCGAGCTTGGGATTTTGACGGTGTCGGCCGGCATCGCGGATATTTTTCTTCTCGAAGTTGCGTTTTATCGCCTCGGTAAGGTCCACACCGGTCTGGTTTGCGATAGCCACCACCACCCACAGCAAGTCGGCCAGCTCATCGGCAAGACAGTCCTTGTCGCCGGGCTTGAACGACTGTTCGCCATACTTCCGGGCCATTATACGCGCCACCTCTCCCGTCTCTTCGGCAAGGATGGCTGTATTGGTCAGCGGGTCAAAGTATCGCACACCCACTGTTGTAATCCACTCGTCCACCTGTTTCTGCAGGCTGCGGACTGTAAGCGTGTCGGCTTCCGTTTCGGTAATTTTATCCATTTGTTGCAAATATAGTCCTTTTTTCTGATATACGCAAATCAGCGGAGCGTTACCTTGCTTGTTCCGCCCGCACATTTAACAATGTACACACCCGGCGCGGGCACCGCTATGCGTACCGTACCTGCTGCGGCTGCGTTTGCCCATAGCTGATTCTTAAATGTATGTTGGTTAATAATGGGTTAACGTACTACTATCTTCGCTGACTGCGACCCGGCGGTTACTATATAGAAGCCGGCAGAGGGGACGGTTACAGTGGCGATTCCGCCGTCGGACACGCGTGCAGTAGCAACAGGGCGTCCCACAGCATCGTAGACGTGCGCCTTGTCGGCATCGGTATAAATGGTTATCGCTGTACCTACAGCCGTAACCACGAGGGATTCGTCGCCGCCATCGGCCACGATATCCTCAACACCGGCCTGCATGCTCACGCTTATCTCGCCGGATTTGCCCGAAACGGCATTGCCGTCAGTGCTCTGCACGTAATACTTGTACAGGTCGTAGGGCAAGCCCTCGGTATTGATGCGCACGGAGGTGGCTCCGGAAGTGGATTTGCGGTTATAATCACCGACAATAACGTCGCAGACGCCGTCCGAGTGCACCTTCACGTCGTCAAGATTCAGCACGCCGGCGCCCTTGGTGTACTCTATGCGCACACAGCGGCTTCCTGCCGGCAGTTCCACGTTGGTTACGGAACCTCCGCGGGCCGGAGAAGCGATATAAACATCCTGCCACTCGCCGTTGACAAGTGCACGGACGGTAAATGTGCTGGTGTAATACATAGTGCCGGTGCAGCTTGACCAGAAGCTTATGTACGATATGTCGCTGTCGTATTCGCGCGTCTGCAGGTACTGCCCGTCGGTATTGAAAACAAGCGAGGGCGCGGCGTTGCCAACGCTGCCCGAGGCGGTTCCGGCTTCGGTGACATCGGTGGTCCATCCCGTGGGAAGAACTATATCGGTGGACAGTCCGAAGGTGGCGATATCCTCGAAGGGCGGCTGTTTGGTGTTGCTGCCGAGGACAGTAAGCAGATAATCTGTGGCGTCGTTCACCGGATTCCATGCGGCCACAAAGTAGTCAGCGCCTTTGTCTATCGGTTCTACGGACACCGGAGCCGGCAGATTACCGCCGCGGACATTGAAAGTAATCTGCCCGTTGTTCTCGCGTATCTCCGTCAGCGGATAATTCAGGTCGTTGTTGCTCCAGTCCCGGAACTGCGGACTGCTTGTGTAGCTGAATTCGGTCTTGCCCGTAGTGCCGGGCCAGGTATAGCCGTCATAATTGTATCCGGGGGTCTCGTTGGCCTCGATTATATCCACGTAATTGTGGTTGCGCGAGTTGTTGACACGGTTGTCGTCAAATACTATTGTCTTGTAGTCTATATGCCACACCAGCATGCCATGACCGGGGATGTAAGTGTCCCAGCCCGTCTGCTGGCGGTTCTCGAAGAGGTAGAACTCGGTCTCTGTCGCCGTAGGAATCAGCAGGGCGCGGTTAGAGCTCTTGATGTCGTCAAGCGTAATAAATGCGCCCGAATTCACGATTATCGGCTCCAGCCAACCCATGGCGTTGCGCTCGTAAGCGCTGTATGCCGGCGGGGTGCGGCTGTCGTTGTTGTAGGGGCCGTAATCCAGCACGGAGTACTCGTTGGGGGTCCAGTTGCCTCTGCCGGAGGTTACGTAGAGGTCGGGGAGACCCATCACATGCGAAAACTCGTGGCAGAATGTGCCTATGCCGTCGGGGAGCCCGCTGTTAAGCTCGTTGGTGCAGGCGTAAGAGTCTATTTTTACGCCGTCCAGCGATAGTTCTATCTCGCATGACTCCAGGTCCCACGAGTGCGGCCAGATTGTCTCGGCAAGGCCGCCGGAAGCTTCGCCCGTGCCGGCATAGAAAACAAAGACGTTGTCTACTATCCCGTCCTTGTCATTGTCAAAGTCGGCGAAATTTATCTGGCCGTCGGCAAGGCGGCAGGCCTCGGCGACCATCTCGCCGGGGCGCAAATCGTCGCCGTAAGCGTCGTTCTCGCCGTAATAGGACCTTTTCTGCGACAGGGTGATGGGGCCGACAACCACAAACTCAGGGTCGAACTGTCCCATGGACTGCTCGCGGAAATACTGCGCGGCACTGCCGGTGGCATCGTATTCACTGAAGTCGTCCTTGTTCAGCAAATCGGAGAAATACTGATACGCCGAGGTGCTGTAATATTTGTTGAACTTTACGTCCGAATATTCCACGAGCAACACCAGCCCCTTGATTTTTCCGGTACGCGGAAAGGTGCAGGTAAAGCGGCCCATGCCTTTCTGGGTATAGTTGCCGATGCTTCGCGACTTTCCCTTGCGGGCCGAGCGGCGCGGCTCTATGCCCACGGGCTTGAAGTTCTTGACGTGGGGCTTGCGCGCACTGTCGCGGAGTTTCAGCAACTTAGGAACGTCTACGTCGGACAGCGAGGTGGTCAGGGCGTCCTGCGCCACGGTGCGGCGCACAGCATCGCGGGCGTCCACGTCCGTGCTCAGGATTTTACCCTCCGGCGTGATACGCGCATAACAGTAACGGGAGCCTTGCTGCACCACAAGCTTGTCGTCGTCGGTAAGCAGAAAATGCAGTCGCTCGTCGCCGACGCGGCGCAATGTCAGCGTAGTTCCGTCGGGTTGCGTTACTGTGAAGGGGGTGCGCTTGGCGGGTACCGCATGCCCGGCTGTCGCCGACAGTGCGATTATTCCGGCCGCTATTATCGCTTTTATATTCATTGATTTCGTAATAATGATATGATTTCGTTTGGTTAATTGATGAAGGTATTCCAACCCAATCTGCAAAGATAATAAATTTTTGCGTCTATCTAAAACAATATAGCCCAAATTCACGGATACACCCCCATATTTTATTAATTTTTAGATGTTTACGCCCGGTAGTGCAGCCTTTGCTGGTTACTGTATTTCGCCGTTGCGCGATTCCATGATGATGGTTACGGGGCCGTCGTTGACGAGGTCCACCTGCATGTCGGCGCCGAATACTCCGCGTTCTGTCTTCTTGCCTAAAATAGCCTCAAGGCCAACGCAATAGCGCTCGTACAGCGGCACCGCCGTATCCGGACGCGCGGCCTTGATGTAGCTGGGGCGGTTGCCTTTGCGCACGTCGGCAAGGAGGGTAAACTGGCTCACGGCCAGCACGCAGCCGTCGGCATCGGCAACGCTGCGGTTCATCACACCTTTCTCGTCATTGAAAATTCGCAAAGCGGCGGTTTTGGCCACAAGGCGGTCGCAATCCGCCTCTGTATCACCGGTTTCCACGCCGACAAGCACCAGGAGGCCGTGGGCTATCTGTCCGGTTATGTTTCCGTCTACTTTCACCGACGCATACTTCACACGCTGTATAACTAATTTCATATTATTCTGAGTATCAATTATTTATCTTGATTTGAGGCCTCCAATCCGTCCTTTACTATCTTCGCTTTCGCCGGACCGATTATGGCCGCGACCTCGGGGAGCGAGGCCTCGCGGATGCGTTTCACACTCTTGAAGTGTCTCAGCAGGGTTGTCGCTGTGACGGCCCCTATGCCTTTTATGGAGTCGAGTTCGCTCTTGACCTGCCCCTTGGAGCGTAGGCTGCGGTGGAAGGTGATACCGAAGCGGTGGGCCTCGTCGCGAAGGTGCTGCACCACCCGCAGGCTCTCGCTGGTTTTGCTGATGTACAGCGGCAGGCTGTCGCCCGGAAAATAGATTTCCTCAAGGCGCTTGGCGATGCCGACCACTGCTATGGTTCCCCGGAGGCCAAGTTCGTCAAGGGCCTCAACGGCCGAGCTAAGCTGGCCTTTTCCGCCGTCCACGACTATCAGCTGCGGCAGGTCGTCGGGCGCCTCGGCAAGCATTCGCGAATATCGTCGCGTCAGCACTTCTTTCATGGTGGCAAAGTCGTCGGCGCCGACAACGGTCTTGATTTTGAAATGGCGGTAGTCTTTCTTGGACGGCTTGCCGTCGCGGAACACCACGCAGGAGGCCACAGGATTTGTGCCCTGGATGTTGGAGTTGTCGAAACATTCTATGTGCCGGGGCTCTGTCGTGAGTCGGAAATCGGCCTTCATCCGCTCCATAAGTTTGTCTGTACGGGCATCCGGGTCGTGGCGCTCCAGCCTGTTCAGATTGTCTATCCGCGCCTGGCGCGCGTTGCGTTCCGACACCTCAAGGAGCTTACTCTTGTCGCCGCGACGGGGGATGGTAAAGGTCACTCCGGGCATTTCCACGGCGGGCTTTTCGGCGACCACAACCTCGTCATATTCTATGCCGAGCGAGGTCTTGATTTCGTCCATGGCGTATGCCAGCAGGTCTGCCCTACTCTCGTCAAGGCGACATTTGTAGCGCAATGTCACGGACCGCACCACAGCACCGTGGCGTACGTGCATGTAGTTAATATATGTGTCCGAGCCGGGTTCGTCGTTGATGCCGAAGACGTCCAGCTCGTCAATGGTCTGGGAGACTATCACGGACCGCGACCGATAGTTGGCGATGATGTCGTATTTCTCTTTCAGCTCCTGGGCTTCCTCAAACCGCAGATCCGCCGCATAACGCTGCATCTCGTCACGCAGATATGTCATGAGCTCCGATATTTCACCTCGCAGTATCTGCTTTATGCGGTCGATATACACACGGTACTGCTCCGGGGAAATAAGGCCTTTGCAGCATCCTTTGCAGCGCTTTATATGGTAATTCAGACACAGGCGTCCTTTGTCGCGGGCTATATAGTCGGCTGTTATCGGCAGGCGGCATGTCCGCACCGGATACAGCTCGGAGATTAGCCTCAACACTGTGTGGGCCACACTGACATTGGTGTACGGGCCGAAGTATTTCGACCCGTCCCTTATGTGCTGGCGCGTCATGAAAACACGCGGATACAGCTCGTTGGTGACCACTATCCACGGGTAGGATTTGTCGTCCTTGAGCAGGACATTGTAATGCGGCTTGTACTCTTTTATCATCGAATTCTCGAGATTGAGAGCATCCTGTTCCGTTGGTACCACAATATAACTCATATCCGC
This sequence comes from Bacteroidales bacterium, assembly GCA_004554255.1. GTDB lineage: Bacteria > Bacteroidota > Bacteroidia > Bacteroidales > Muribaculaceae > CAG-873. The sequence continues at coordinate 128 of SFNC01000002.1, read as the reverse complement.
GATATTGGACACCAGTAGGTTTGTGCGCAGGCAATCGTGCGTGCGATTGAAGTACGATGATACACGCCGCTTAAGGTTCTTGGCCTTACCGACGTAGATCACCTTTCCCGTCTTGTCGTAATATGTAT
>SFNC01000132.1 GCA_004554255.1 Bacteroidales bacterium | reverse complement strand
GGTATTTTGCGAGACTTACGTCATGGTTGTCCATGGCATAATCAAGCTGCTTCATGAGCGAATCCAATGAAGTGTCGGCAGCAATTAAGCGTCCGCAAACGTAAAAAAATAAAAAAAGTATAGCAACAGGTCTCTTCATGTTGCAAATCTACGAAATATTTTGCAATCAGCAAGGGTAATCGCCGGAGAATACCCAGGTTCCGTATTCCGGACCGAGAATTTCGCGTAAATCCTCCAGCCTTTGGTATATGACCTTTACCGGAATGTCGAATCCGTCGGGCATCAGCGATGCGGCCAGCGTGCCCATGTCCAAGGATCCGTTGTCCTGCAGCGCTTTGCGTGCGATAAGGTCGTCCGCGACGGGTATGTCTATCCCGTAATAGTCGGGGAACAGCACCGGCGGTGCCGAGGAAACTATGATTATTTCGGGCGGCTGCAGCGTGGCGAGCTCGACAAGCAGATTGCTTTCGCGAAAAGTGGTGCCGCGGACAATAGAGTCGTCTACCAGGATAATACTTCGCCCGGTCAGCCGAGAGGCATTGTCGGCAAGACGGTAAGCATTCCGTACCTCATCTGTGCGGTTATTAGGGCAGTTCAGGAATGTGCGCCCGGACACATTTTTACGGATGATGTCAGCGGGTAAGACTCTGTCGCCCAAGGCTTCAGCGAGCCCTTGCCAGGCATGTTCGGCGCTGTATGGCACGTACGTCAGCACGGGTTTCTCGTCCGGGCTGATGTAGTCGGCGACACGGGAGGCCAAAGCCCTGCCCAGGCGTCGGCGCTGTACGGCAATCTGCGGGTCTTTTCCGCTTGAGAAATAAATCCGCTCGAAAGGGCAATAGGCTTTCGGCGCCTCCGGGAGGATGCGCGTAAGCCGGCAACAACCGTTTTTACCCTCAAAAATAACGTGGCCGGGAGGTAGTTTGTGTACATCGGCATCCGGATACACCGTCTGCAAGGCATAACGCTCGGATGCCACTGCCAGCTTGCTGTGGGTGCGAACGTAATATGCAGGGCGTATGCCATGCCTGTCCCGTACGGCGAAAGAGTCGCCGTCCGCCGTGATGCCGCAGAGGACAAACCCTCCGGGCAAGTCGGCGAGCACGTCTGTAAGTGCTTGAAGAACAGAGGACTCGCATATCCGCTCTCCCAGAATATCGGTTATAATCTGACCGTCGGAACAGTTATAACTTCTGCCGAAGTGAAAGTTTCCGCAGAGAGCCAGTTTCCCGTTTCTGCTGACAAAGGGATGCACGGCGTCTATGCCGTTATTGCCGTTTGTGGCATAGCGTATATGCCCCAGCGCGCGGTAGGATTGTGGGAAGTCGCATGCCGACAGCGAGTTAAGGGCGTCATCCCCGGCGAATTTCACCACCTTAAGGCTGTCTGTAGCCAGGCCGGCTCCCTGGCGTCCGCGATGGCGTTGCAGGGTCAGCAGATGTAAGGCGTCGGGGACACTGTCGCTGACAGCGTCTCCGGACGTGCGCACCAGCGCAACTCCGCACTCATGTTGCAGGAGCTCCATCTGCTATTATATATAATAATGTGTAGAGTAGGGGTGGAATAATCAGTTACGACAAAGACTGCTGCCATTTCCAGGCGGCGCGCAGGGTATCGTCTATGTCTCGTTCGGCTTTCCAGCCCAGCACCTTGTTGGCGAGCGTGGGGTCGGCATAGACAGAAGGCACATCGCCCTCGCGGCGCGGTGCGTATTTATGCGGTACCGGCACATTGTTCACCGCCTCGAAACGCTCCACAAGCTCCTTTACAGACAGAGGTTTGCCGGTTCCGATGTTGTAAATCTCGTATTTTTCGGTCATTTTGCCGTCTGTCATTCTGTTCAGAGCGGCCACATGAGCGCGGGCCAGGTCCACGATGTCTATGTAGTCGCGCAGACATGTTCCGTCCGGGGTATCGTAGTCATTTCCGAATATCGACAGCTCCTTGCGAATCCCTGCGGCAGTCTGTGTTATGAAGGGCACCAGGTTGTTGGGCACGCCGCGCGGCAGCTCGCCAAGGATAGCTGTGGGGTGTGCGCCTATGGGGTTGAAGTAGCGCAGGGCAATGCCGTGTGTCACGGGATATGCGGCGCAGCAGTCGCGCAGAATGTCCTCGCACATCTGCTTGGTGTTTCCGTACGGCGATGTGGCGGGTTTGCGCGGTGTCTGCTCGGTTACGGGGAGCACATCCGCGTCGCCGTATACAGTAGCCGATGACGAGAAGACAATGTTGTGGCGTGTGTATTCTTTCATGAGCTCCAGAATGTTCATGAAGGAGATAAGGTTGTTGCGGTAATACTTAAGCGGCTCGCTCACGCTTTCGCCCACGGCTTTAAAGGCGGCGAAGTGTATAACAGAGTCAAAGTCGTAACGGTCGAAGACCCCGCGCAACGCCTTGATGTCGCAGGTGTCTATCTGCTCGAAGATAACCTTAGTGCCGGTTATCCGCTCTATTCCGTCAACAATATTCTTTTCCGAATTGCTGAGATTGTCAATGATAATTACTTTATACCCGGCGTTTATGAGTTCTACGGCTGTGTGCGAGCCAATGAAACCGGTACCGCCTGAAACAAGAACTGTTTTGTTCATTTTTTGTGATAAATGTGTTTTTTGTGGTAAGTATTGCTTACAATTAGTTGATTGTATAGATTTAAATACGGCTTGCGCGTTCGTGTATCAGACCGTGGCGATAAGCATACAGCAGCTGCATCAGCTCGTTAATCTGGCTCTGCAGAATGGCGCCCTTGTCGGTGTCGCGTACACGCATGCGCTGCGCCGACAGCTCCACTATCTGGTTGGAGGAGACAATGTCGGTGCCGTTAAGGATGGCGTTTTCGGCCGATGTGAACGGCTCGTGCTGTACCAGCTCGAATCCGCGGCTATGGAATACCAGGGTATATCCGGCTATACCGGTGGTGTCGTGGTATGCTTTTGCGAATCCGCCGTCTATCACCATCAGCTTGCCGTCGGCCTTGATGGGATTCTCGCCGTTTGATGCCTTTACGGGGACGTGGCCGTTGATGATGTGCCGGTGCGAGCCTTTGACTTCAAATTCGTCAAGAATCATGTCGCACACCTCGGGCTCGTTGCGCAGCGCGTAGTAATTGCCCTTCACCTCCTTGTGGGTCTCCTTGTCGGCGATGAAATACCGCTCGAAGGTGGTCATCTTGCTCTTGTCGAACAGGGGCGAGTGTGGGCCGCACCACAGGTACCAGAAGTAGTCTATGGCGTACTGCTTTTCGTCCGGGTCGGTGTCCGGGTCCTCGCTGTAGGCCTGGCGGACCATTGCGCCTACGTGATTCAGCAGGTCGCGGCCCTTTACCTTGGTGCCGTTCACATCTACTTCCAGCAGCTTGCCGTCGTCGGTGAGAGGGATGGAAGCGTGATACAGCAGGTTTCCGTTGTATACGCCGTATATGGAGCCGTGCGAGAGCATGGTGTGCATGTGTGCCTGCAGCTTGTCGGATACCAGGAACGAGTGGCGCAGACGTTTCACCAGCTCGGCCTCCTCGGGAGTCAGCCGGTAGGGATCCTTCGGGTCTATGGTGGGGAAGTAAGTGTCGCGCAGTTCGTATTTTTTGCCCTCCAGGGTTATCGTTCCCTCGGCATAGTCTATGGCATTGAGCAGCTTGCGGTCTGACATTTCCCACTCCGGGTGCTTGTCCAGCATCTGACCCTCCAGTTTGAACTGTATTATCGCGATGGCCTTGTGCATGCGTGCCAGCAGCTGCAGCATCTTGTCGGTGTGCGAAGTGTCGTCCGGGTCTACGCGCGGCATAAAGTACTTGACGTCATCGTCCTTGTATGTGTCCATGGCGAAAGTCACCAGCGGCACAAGGTTTATGCCGTAACCCTCCTCCAGGGTGGTCATGTTGGCATATCGCAGAGACATGCGCAGCACGGAGGCAATGCAAACCGGGTTTCCGGCGGCGGCACCCATCCACACAATGTCGTGGTTGCCCCACTGGATGTCGAAGTTGGGATATTCCGTGAGCATATCCATGATTAAGTGCGCGCCGGGGCCGCGGTCGTAGATGTCGCCGAGGATGTGCAGCTGGTCTATGCTGAGGCGCTGAATCACATTGCACATTGCCTCGATAAAGTCCTCGGCCTGGCCGGTGAGTATTATGGTCTCAATGATTCTGTTGAAGTACGCCTGCTTCTTGTGGTCGTCCGGCGTCTCATGCAGCAACTCCTCAATTATGTAAGCGTAGCCCTTCGGCAGCGCCTTGCGCACCTTGGAGCGTGTGTATTTGGACGATACTGACCGTACCACCTTAACCAGCTGGTTCAGTGTTATCTGGTAGAAATTGTTCAGATTTGTCTCGGTCTGCTTTATCAGCTCCAGTTTTGGACCGGGGTAATATATCAGCGAGCACAGCTCTTTAATCTCGCTGTCGCGCATGGTTGCGCCGAACAGCTCTGTCACCTTGCGCTTGATGTTGCCCGATGCGTTCTTGAGGATGTGGCGGAAAGCCTCGTACTCGCCGTGAACGTCGGCAACAAAGTGCTCGGTGCCCTTAGGGAGGTTGAGTATGGCCTCGAGGTTGATGATTTCGGTGGATGCCGCGGATATATTGGGAAAGTTCTGACTGAGAAGCTCAAGGATTCGGCGGTCGGCGTCGGATCCTATGCTTTTGTATTTCTGTATGTTTGTCATCTGGAGTTTATGTAATTAGTATGCAAAGATAACGTTTTTTTACTGTATTTTGTGCATTATTTGGTAAAAAAAGCAAATATCCCTATAATATTATGTGTATTTACGCATTTCCGGAGGGGGGTCGGAGGGG
>SFNC01000030.1 GCA_004554255.1 Bacteroidales bacterium | reverse complement strand
GTTAAACGGCCGTTGTGAAGTTTTAAGGAGTTTGCAGTTTCTAATCTGTACTCGGGAGGCCGGACACAAAAAAAGTCCGCGAATGCGGACTTTTTGCGCTTCAAGATGGACTCGAACCAACGACCCTCTGATTAACAGTCAGATGCTCTAACCGACTGAGCTATTGAAGCGTAATTCACGGTACCCTTTGGCTTCCGCGGCTTTTCTCCGGGAAAAGCGATGCAAAGTTAATGCTTTTTTTTGGTCTGTGCAAATTTTTCGCCTAAAAAAGTTGCAAAAATTATCGGCACAGTGCGTTTTTACGGCGTAAGACACTCTTCCCCAATATCCGGGAATGGTGTTTAAAGAAAAAAAACAGTAAGCATTGCCCTTTTCGGCAAGTGCTTACCGTAATTTTTCAGCCGGTTTTTTTATCTGAGGCCTTTTTTCTTTTTCAGGTCGTTGTTGATTTTGATTACAACGATAATCAAAGAGCACACCAGGGTGATGATGTTTGTCACGGCCAGCGGCCAGTTTGCCACGAGTAAGCCCATGAGCACAAAAAAAAGCGAGCCGAGGCCCATCATGATGAATGTGGGCATGGCGATGCCGTCGGTGTCGCGGGTGCGTATGGTTACAATTGCCTGCGGCAAATAGCCGAAAATCATACAAATAGAGGCTGCCCATCCGAAGATATCAGCCCAGGGTAATTCGTTCATGTTGTCGAAGATCTCAGCCCAAATAGGTTCATTCATGTTGTATTATATTGTTAAGTTAAATAATTTTCGCGGTAAAAGTGCTTACCGTAATTCAGGTATGGTCCGGATATTTTGGAAATTTGGAAAAAAGTGTCCAAAAGTACTGCAATTTTTTGAGAAGTATGTTTTTTTTGCGTCGTAATTAACAATATTTAACCGTAATGCGGCCTTATGGGGCTTTAACAGTGCTGATTTGTTTTCGCTGTCCCGAAAAAAAGTATTAACTTTGCGGTGCAAAAATGCGATGGTTCGGTAGCTCAGCTGAATAGAGCAGCAGCCTTCTAAGCTGCGGGTCCTGGGTTTGAGTCCCAGCCGAATCACCCTAACGCAGCGGCGGTGTGTCGGAAACGGCACGCCGCCGTTTTTCCATCCGGCGGAGAGGGCGCCTCAGCATCATCAGCATCGTCAGCACCGGGCAATTATGATATGCCCTCCTGTTCTTTCAGGCAAATATGGACAATAAAAAAAGGCGCCGTTTGGCGCCTTTTTTATTGCGGGGGAATGGGATTATTCCGAGCATTTTGCGTTGATGAACTCGCGGTTGAGGCGGGCGATATTGCTCAGCGAGATGTTTTTGGGGCACTCTGCTGCGCAAGCACCGGTGTTGGTGCAGTTACCGAATCCCAGCTCGTCCATCTTGGCTACCATGGCGCGGGCACGGCGTTTGCGCTCCACTTTACCCTGGGGGAGCAGTGCGAACTGGCTGACCTTTGCAGATACAAAGAGCATAGCCGAGCCGTTTTTGCAGGCAGCGACACATGCGCCGCAACCGATGCAGGTGGCCGAGTCCATAGCCTCGTCGGCGATGGCCTTGGAGATGGGGGTGGAGTTTGCGTCGGGGGCACCGCCGCAGTTGAACGATACATAACCGCCGGCCTGCTGGATCTGGTCGAAGGCATTACGGTTTACCGCGAGGTCGCGGATAACGGGGAATGCCGCAGAGCGCCAGGGCTCGATGGTGATGGTGTCGCCGTCGTTGAATTTGCGCATGTGCAGCTGGCAGGTGGTGATACCCTGCACGGGGCCGTGGGGGTGGCCGTTGATGTAGAGCGAGCACATGCCGCAGATACCTTCGCGGCAGTCGTTATCGAATACCACAGGCTCCTGGCCGTTCTCTACCAGCTGCTGGTTGAGCATGTCCAGCATTTCCAGGAATGATGAACCGGTGGATACATTGTCGAGGTGGTAGCTGACGAACTGTCCTTTCTCTTTGGGACCGCGTTGACGCCAGATTTTCAGATTTACGCTGATGTTTTTTTCCATTTTGGTCTTTTTTGAGATGGACGATTATGATTTATAGTTACGGGTCTGAACCTGAATGCTCTCGTACTTGAGGGGTTCTTTGAGAAGGACGGGCTTTTCGTTGTCGCCGGTGTACTTCCAGCAGCTAACGTACATGTAGTCCTTGTCGTTACGAGCGGCCTCGCCGTCTTTGGTCTGGTATTCCTCGCGGAAGTGAGCGCCGCAGCTTTCGTTGCGGTTGAGGGCGTCGATAGCCATCATCTTCGCGATAACGAGGAAGTCCTCGAGGCGGAGAGCTTTTTCGAGCTCGGTGTTCAGGTCCTCGGCCTCGCCGACGATGCGGAGGTCTGAGTAGAATTCCTTGCGCACTTCCTCAATTTCGTCAATAGCTTTGACGAGGCTCTGGAGAGTGCGGCCCATACCTACCAGGTCCCACATAACGTGTCCGAGACGTTTGTGGATTTCGTCGGGGCTCTTGGTTCCCTTGATGTCCATGAGTTTCTGGATGCGGTCGCGTACGGCCTGTTCGGCGTAAGCGAACTCGTCGGCGTCCGTAGAGGGGCAAGGCACCTTGATCTGGTCGCTGAGGTAGTTCTGCATGGTGAAGGGGAGCACGAAGTAACCGTCGGCGAGACCCTGCATCAGTGCCGAGGCACCGAGGCGGTTTGCACCGTGGTCCGAGAAGTTGCACTCGCCGATGGCGAAGAGGCCCTTCACTGAAGTCTGCAGCTCGTAGTCAACCCAGATACCGCCCATGGTGTAGTGTGATGCGGGGAAGATCATCATGGGAGTCTTGTAGGGGTCGTCGTCCGAGATCATCTGGTACATGTCGAAGAGGTTGCCGTAGCGGTCGCGTACCACGTCCTCGCCGAGGCGCTCGATGGCGTATTTGAAGTCGAGGTAAACGGCGTTACCGGTACCTACGCCGTAGCCGGCGTCGCAGCGCTCCTTGGCAGCGCGGCTGGCGATGTCGCGGGGGCAGAGGTTACCGAATGCGGGATAGCGGCGCTCCAGATAGAAGTCGCGGTCTTCGTCGGGGATATCAGTGGGTTTGAGTTTGCCGGCGCGGATGGCTTCGGCGTCTTCTTTCTTTTTGGGAACCCAGATGCGGCCGTCGTTACGGAGCGACTCTGACATGAGGGTGAGTTTGGACTGGTCTTCGCCGTGCACGGGGATGCAGGTGGGGTGAATCTGTGTGAAGGCGAGGTTTGCCAGGTATGCGCCTTTCTTGAAGGCCTGGATGGCAGCCGAGCCGTTGCAGCCCATGGCGTTGGTGCTCAGGAAGAAAGCGCGGCCGTAACCGCCGGTGGCGAGAACCACAGCGTGGGCGGCGTAGCGCTCCAGCTTACCGGTGATGAGGTTGCGGACGATGATACCGCGTGCGCGACCGTCAATGATAACGATGTCCAGCATCTCGCGGCGGTTGTAGCTCTTTACGGTGCCTTTCTGAATCTGACGGTTCAGCGACGAGTATGCGCCCAGCAGCAGCTGCTGGCCGGTCTGGCCTTTGGCGTAAAATGTACGTGATACCTGAGCGCCGCCGAACGAGCGGTTGGCGAGCAGGCCGCCGTATTCGCGGGCGAAGGGAACGCCCTGTGCCACGCACTGGTCGATGATGTTGTTGGATACCTCGGCCAGACGGTAAACGTTGGCTTCGCGGGAGCGGAAGTCACCGCCTTTTACGGTATCATAGAAGAGGCGATAGACGGAGTCGCCGTCGTTCTGGTAGTTCTTGGCTGCGTTGATACCGCCCTGCGCGGCGATTGAGTGGGCGCGGCGGGGGCTGTCCTGGATGCAGAAGTTTTTAACGTTGAAGCCCATTTCGCCAAGAGTGGAGGCGGCTGATGCGCCGGCCAGGCCGGTACCTACGACGATTATGTCCAGGTGGCGTTTGTTGGCGGGGTTCACCAGTTTCTGGTGGGCCTTATAGTTTGTCCATTTCTCAGCGACGGGACCTTCGGGAATTTTTGAGTCAATCTGATACTCAGGAAGTGAAGACTTTTCAATGTCAGCGTAGTCTTTCATAATGGGGGTAGAGTCAATCATACCCTCTAAGTTTTTAAGATCTGCCATATCTCTGAGTGATTATTTTTTTTGTTGTTTATCGTTTTCGGTGGGCATGGGAGCCGGGATGGTCTGCTCAACGTTGCGGATGAGCATCTTGAGCTGGCTGATGCCGCTGTTCTGTTCAGCAAATACCTTGGGGCACTGTTTGTTGTAAGCGTCAACAATAGCGTTGGCTTTAGTGAGGAACGCGGGGCCGTCGGCCATCACATAGTTCTGGATAGAAGCCTGCACATCCTGGTAGAGGGTCTGCATTTTGCCAACGTCCATGCCTTCTTCCTGAGCCTTGATGATTTTGGCCTGCTGGTCGTTGATGGGCATCATGAATTCTTCGGCGGTTGTGCTTGCGAGGTCTTCCCAGTATTCGGCGTACTGAGCCTGGAGGTCAGCATCCTCGGTGTAATAGTTGCGGTTTGCGGCAACGGTGAAGACAATAGCCTGTGCGGTGAAGAGAAGCACAACGATGGTTGTCCACCAGTTGGCGATGCATTTAACACGGTTCAGCCATATTTTGTTGTTCCAGCCCACAGTCTGGAACATAGACCAGAAACCGTGAGTCATGTGGAACCAGAGGGCGATGAAGCCGATGATGTAAATAACGGGAGTCCACCAGCAGCTGAAGGCGAGCTGGAGCATCAGTGTGCCCTGAGCCGGGCCTACGGGAGCACCGTTTACAACGGGGAGCGCCGACAGTTCGGCGTGGCGGAGTTCGTTCCACTGCATCTTGGCCCAGAACTGGATAAGGTGCACGGCAAGGAATGCCAGGACTACGATGCCGAGAACGAGCATGTTCTTGGACGACCATTCAACCTGCGGCTGACGTGCGTTTACGGCATAGCGGTCGGTACCGCGGGCGGCACGGTTCTGCAGTGTCAGCCAGAAGGCGTAGACGATGTGAATGACAAAGAGCAGGCCCAGACCCATGGAGGCGATAAGGGCGTACCAGTTGGCGCCGAGGAATTCGCACACCGAGTTGTAGGCGGTCGGCCACATCAGGGCCACTGCATTCATCAGCACGTGAAAAGTAACGAATAGAACCAAGCAGACGCCGGTAATGGCCATCACGAACTTGCGTCCTATAGATGATTTAATTAACCACATAAGATGATTTTAGTGAAGGATTAGAATTTATTTTTTGTTTGATATTTTTCGAGTACGGACGGAGTACACCCCGCCTACAAAGTGCAAAGTTAGCTATTTGTATTTGTCTGTCCAACAAATTAACGAAAAAAATAATTATTTCGCGGAAAATTAGGCCGGATTTGCTAAGAAATGTTAATCGTGAGGTGTGCCGGTTTGGCCTTTTCCGGGTATTTCCAGGCGGCGGATTACGGACTTGAGGTGCGCAAGGCGTACGCGCGACAGCGGGGAGCCGGAGGTGATGCGGCGGAAGGCGGATGTCCCGGTTTTCAGCCATTCCTCGGGGGTGAGCAGCGCGGCGGGGTGGGGAGTGCGGAATTCGGTGACGGCTGTGGCGGGGGCATTGTGGCTGTGCGGGCATGCCAGCCTGCAGGTGTCGCAGCCGAACATGTTGCCGTGCGGGTTTATGTCCGCCGGAATGTCGCTGTGGCTCTCGATTGTGAGGTATGACAGGCAGCGCCGGCAGTCAAGGGTGCCGTCGCCGTGCAGTGCTCCGGTAGGGCAGGCGTCCACGCATCTGCGGCAGTTGCCGCATCCCGGTCCGGAATATGGCTCTGAGTATATGTCCACGGTCCCGGTCCACAGGATTGTGGCGATAAAGAATGCGGCGCCGGCGCCGGGGACGGTGAGCTGGCCGTTGCGGGCGCAGTATCCCAGCCCGGCCCGTTGTGCCCAGTACCGCTCGCGCAGGGGCGCGCTGTCTATGCAGATGCGGCATTCACCGCCATAGCGTGCACGGATAGCCTCGGCCACCGTAGCAAGTCGCTCGCGCAATACTATATGGTAATCGCGCACGCGCGCGTACGAGGCGATGCGGGCATGCTCTGTCTGTGGAGCGACCTCGGGAGCGTGATAATTGAAAATGGAGACTATCAGCGTCTGTGCTCCGTCCAGCAGCAGACGCGGGTCGCGGCGGATGTCGCTGTTGCGCGTCATCCAGTCCATATCGGCATGATTGCCGGCGCCGACCCACCAGTTAAGGGCTTCAATGTCGGCATCGCAGACGGGTTCGGCCACGCAGAATCCGCAGGCGTAGGCGCCGGCGCGGGACATCAGGCGGGATATTTCGGCGGCAGAGGCTGTCATGGTTTTAATGGCAGCAGCGTGAAACCGTTGTCGTGGAGCCATTCTATGGCGCGTGGCAAGGCCTCAAGGACGCGCTCGCGGGATTTCAGCGAATCGTGGAATACGATTATGGAGCCGTCGCGGGCATAGCGGCGCACATTGTCGAAGACACGGTCGGCGGAGAGCTTACGGTTGTAGTCGCGCGTCACCACATCGTACATCACCACGTTGTAGCGCTCGTTTACCACGCGCATCTGTATGCGCTTCATCAGCCCGTGCGGCGGTCTGAACAGCAGCGAGCCGATAAGGGCGTCGGCGTCGGCGATATTACGTGCGTAAGTGCGCCAGGAGCAGTGTATGCCCTGGATGTGCTTCATGGTGTGGTTGCCCACGGCGTGTCCGCGGCGCTTGACCTCCTGCAGCAGCTCGGGGTGGCGTGCCACGTTGTCTCCCACCATGAAAAATGTGGCCTTTACGCCGTATCTGTCCAGAATATCCAGGACGTCAGGGGTGACTTCGGGAATCGGGCCGTCGTCGAAAGTAAGGTACGCGGCCTTGATTCCCGGCTGTTTAATACGCCATATCGCCTCCGGGAAAAGGAGGCGATACAGGAATGGGGGTTGTTCAATAAACATACGCGCTAAGCGTGGAGTTACTTGGCCACGGTGCGCCACTCGTTCAGGGTCACGCCCATTTTGCGTGCGGCATCGTTGGTGTGGGCCATGATGTTCTTGCCGGGCAGGTAATGGCGGTGGAATTCGCGCAGCTGCAGGGCGTAAGCGACCAGGCGTGCATAATTGTCAGGGTTGGCGTATGCGAGTTTCTCCAGATCTTCGTCCGAGTACTCGGTAAGGTAAATCCAGTTGTATATGTACTGGCCGATACCGGTGGTCGCCGATTCGTCAAGAATTGCCAGGTGCTCCTCGTCGGCGCCGGCTTTCACCATTGCCTGACGGAGGTCAAGGTAGTTGCGGAAGCCCACGGCGAGTTCGGGGAATGTCAGCGACTGACGGGCCTCGTTGCCGAGGTTGGCGCGTGTGCCCGGGTCTATGCTTGCCGCATACTTCACTAACTGTCCGTATCTTGCGGTAACGCCGTCCAGCGCCTTCTGTGCGGCCTTGAGGTCGCCCTCGTTGCCGGTTATCGCATAAAGGTTGCACAGAGTCTCGGCGCGCTCCAGGTCAATGTATGTCTCGTAAGGCACTGTTGCCTCGGGCATACGGGTGTCCATCTCCTTGATGAGGCGGCGGGCCATGTCGGCCTGGGTGGACGGGACGGGCTCGTTGTGCTTGCGTGCATAGTCCTTGGCCCATGTCGATGCGGCTTTTTCAGGCTCTACAAGGAGGTCAGAGATCACATCCAGGATGGCAAGGCGTGTGGACGATACCATACGGTGTATAGTCTCGTCAAGGTACAGGTCCTTGCCGGAATCGAGGCCACCCCAGCGGAAGCGCGACATTATGTTGCGATAGGCTTTGTCGGCCACGGGCGACGGCGTGCCGGCGTAACCGTGGAAGGGAGTGACTTGCTTGGCCATACCGGTGTTGTACAGGAAGGGTGAGAGGCCCAGGTACATATCGGAGGAGACGGTGGTAGCGAAGTAGATGGGGCGCATCCAGCCGCCTTCGGCACTGTTGGCAATCATGTCGTAGGCAAGAGCGCGGTTCAGTCCTGCCGAGCCGCCGATGCCGGCCGGAGACAGGTCCATGTAATATCCGCCGCGGTCGGCGCTGTAGGTGTCGGGCAGAGTTCCGAAGGCCTTAAGGGTGGCAACGCTGTCCAGCGGAACATAAATGTTGGGGCGTGTCAGCTCGAACTCGGAATTCGCTCTGCCGCCGAGCGACATACGCGATTCACGACCCTTGGCATACATTTCGGTAAGCGCCTGTCGGGCGGTAACCGGAATCATTGACAGGGAGTCATTGCCGGGACGGTAGCGCATCCAGAAGCTTTCGTACTGGAAGTCTTCGGGGGTCATGTACATGGGCACCGGCCTGGCCTCGTACGAGGGCCGGCGCAGCTGGTTGGCGTACCAGTCGGTGGCCAGATACGAGAGGTTTACCACCTTGACGTCCGTGCGGCATCCTTCCACCTCCTGCGCATACCAGAGCGGGAAGGTGTCGTTGTCGCCGTTGGTGAATATTATAGCGTTGTCGTCCAGCGAGTTCAGGTAATTCATGCCGAAGTCGCGGGCGGTATAGCGTCCCGAGCGGTCGTGGTCATCCCAGGTCTGCGAGACCATCTGCAGGGGTATGGCGATGGCGATTACGAATGCAATTCCGGCGAATCCCCATGCGGCGCCGTTGCTTAGCACTTTGCCCGGAGCGACCATCTCGCCTTTTTTGTCGCGTTTGGGTGCCGTTCCGGTGCAGAGGCGGAACAGGGCTTTCAGCATGTGTGCCACGGCGGGGATGCCGAGTCCCATCCATATCGCAAAGGCATAGAAACTTCCGGCAAATGCATAATCGCGCTCGCGGGGCTGTCCGGGAGTCTGGTTCAGATACAGTACGATGGCAATACCTGTCATAAAGAACAGGAAGAATATCACCCAGAACTGCTCAATGCCGCGGCGAGTGCCGCCGGCATGGTGTGCCAGCGCCTGCCACAGCAGACCCAGGATGCCCAGGATAAGGGGCAGCATGTAGAATACATTGTGGCCCTTGTTGCCCTCGCCGAATTCGTCGGGGAGAGCCGACTGGTCGCCCAGGCGGGCATTGTCAATAGCGGGGATGCCGCTAATCCAGTTGCCCAGATGCGGTTCGCCGTTGCCCTGGAGGTCGTTCTGGCGTCCGGCGAAGTTCCACATAAAGTAGCGCCAGTACATGTGGTTCAGCTGGTAATTGAAGAAGTAGCGGAGGTTGGCGCCGAGTCCCATCTTCCAACCCATCGGGCGGTAAGGCAGCTCGTTGCCTTCGCGGTCTGCATAGGTGCCCATGTCAAACTCGCGGATGTTGTTAATGTAGGTTTCAACCTCCCTGGCGGGGGCATAGCCCATCTGCTTCCAGCGCAGACGCAGTGCGTCGGGTATGTTGGCAAAGTCCTCGTTCTCGTAAACAGCCCAGCTCTTGTAGTTCTTGACGTGCTGAGGCAGTGTGCTGTATATGCGCGGCAACAGCATCATCACATCCGATGAATACTGGTACTCGGGGTGATGCACTTCTTTCACGTATCGGTCGGGCTGATCGGGCGATGTCTTTACTATCTTGGTATACAGGTCCTCGCCTATGTCGGTGGGTACTCCCGCACTGTATTTTATGCCTGTTATGGGCGAAGTGAGGGGGTAGCCGTTCTCGTCAATCTCATATACAAATAGGGGCGTGCCGTCCTCATCCTTGCCGACGTACTGCTCGGGCTGAAGCTCCTCGGCGAGCGTCTGGCCGTAGAACAGGGGACGGTCGCCGTACTGCTCGCGGTTAAGATAGCTTGCGAGTGCGAATACATTGTCGGGCGAGTTCTGGTTCATGGGCGTGTCGGCGCTTGAGCGGATAAGCAGCAGCGCGTACGAGCTGTAGCCGATGAATATCACGAAAATGCTCCAGATGCAGACGCTGAACACGCGCACCGGAATGCGGCGGCAGAACCCGAAGAGGTAAGCGGCCAGGGCGCCGATAACCAATACCGGAATAACCCAGCCGTGGCCGATGAACGGCATGCCGCTGAGGAATACGCTCAGGAACACGCTTATGCGTATCGCGGCCGGTGATTTCTGCTTGAACAGCTCCCACAGTGTCCACAGGAATGTTATTACCGTCAGGAGCACGTAGGCGATTACGCCGCTGTTATAGCTGAATCCGAACCAGTTGACAAAGACAATCTCGAATCGCTGTGCTACCGAGATAAATCCGGGCACCAGTCCGTAAAGTATCAGTGCCACAATCACAAAAGAGATGCCGAGCGCTGCCAGTGAACCCCAGACAGTGGGATTCTTGACTTTGCGGTAGTAGAATACCAGCACAATCGCGGGTACGCACAGCAGGTTGAGCAGGTGCACGGCGATGGAGATGCCGATAATGTAGGCTATCAGAATCAGATAACGGTCCGAGTGCGGTTGGTCGCAGCGGTTCTCCCATTTCAGTATCAGCCAGAAAACCAGGGCGGTACAGAACGACGAGAATGCGTAAACCTCGCCTTCCACGGCCGAGAACCAGAAGGTGTCCGACCATGTGTAGGCCAGCGCGCCGCAGAGTCCGGCACCCATTATTATCACAAGCTTGCGAAGGCTCACCTCGCTGTCGTCACGCACTATCAGGCGCTTTGCCAGGTGCGTTATAGTCCAGAACAGCAACAGGATAGTGGCTGCCGAAAGCAGTGCCGACATGGTGTTTACTGCCAGCGCCGCATTCTGTGCCGTGCCTCCGAACAGGGTCACGAAAAAGCGTGCGGTGAGCATGAATATCGGGTTGCCCGGCGGATGGCCGACTTCCAGCTTGAAGCCTTGGGTTATGAACTCGGGGCAATCCCAGAAACTCGCTGTAGGCTCAAGCGTGAGCAGATAGGTGACTGCTGCCACAATGAAGCAGAGCCAGCCCAGCGAATTGTTGACGATGTTATATCTCTTCATCTGATTGGTTTGGGGATGAATATTTCGGGTCTCTGTATTTGATGATTTACAATCTGCAAAGATAGCATAATCCACGCATATATGTGTCGCATTTAACAATTATTAATTGCGTCATCGGACGTTATTGCCCCTTTTTACGTGTATATGCACGTGATGATATTGCCATTCTGTGCAAAAAACACTACCTTTGCATTGAAGTTATACGGAGTTTATACTTGCTTCCGGTTGTTTTAAACCATAATAAACCGACATATCACAATGAGATTTGAGGATTTAGACCTCAGCGACGAGGTTCTTGACGCTTTATACGATATGCACTTCGACGAGTGCACCCCCATTCAGGAGCAGGCCATTCCCTACGTGCTTGAAGGCCGCGACCTTATCGCCTGCGCGCAGACGGGTACCGGCAAGACTGCCGCCTATCTGTTGCCGGTGATTTCGCGCCTGTACACGGAAAATGCTCCCACCGACGCCATAAACTGCATAGTAATGGCGCCGACGCGTGAGCTGGCACAGCAGATAGACCGCCAGATGGAGGGTTTCAGCTACTTCCTGCCCATCAGTAGCGTGGCAGTGTACGGCGGCACGGACGGCAAGACTTTCGGCCAGCAGCAGCGCGGCCTCAAGATGGGCGCCGATGTGGTGATTGCCACTCCGGGACGACTGCTCGCTCACTTACAGATGGGATATGTGGACCTGTCCAAGGTGTCCTTTTTTGTCCTTGACGAGGCGGACAGAATGCTGGACATGGGATTTTATGACGATATCATGCAGGTTGTCAAGCACTTGCCCAAGCAAAGGCAGACGCTTATGTTCTCAGCAACGATGCCGGACAAAATCCAGCGGCTGGCAAAGAATATCCTTGACAATCCCGCCGAGGTTAAGCTCGCTGTCAGCAAACCCGGTGAAAATATTGACCAGAGCGTTTATATCTGCAATGAGACGCAGAAAACACCGATTCTCAAGCATGTTTTTGCCCACGGACCAAACAAACGTGTAATTGTATTCGTTTCCTCCAAGCTGAAAGTCAAGGATTTGACCCGCGACCTGCGCCGCGCCCACTATAACGTCGCCGAGATACACAGCGACCTTGAACAGGCCGATCGCGACCGTGTGATGCACGACTTCCGCGCCGGACGTGTGGATATCCTTGTTGCCACGGACATAGTCTCGCGAGGCATTGATATTGACGACATTACAATGGTGGTCAATTACGACGTGCCGCATGAGGCCGAGGATTATGTGCACCGCGTGGGGCGTACGGCCCGAGCCGGCGCCGAAGGACGTGCCATCACGTTTGTCGGCGACCGCGAGCGCCGCAAATTCGCCCAGATAGAGCGCACGCTGGAGATTCGCGTTCGTCGCGGCGAGATTCCTGAGGAGTTGCGTGGCGACGGGGATTCGGACGCCGGAGACGATATGCCGGGAGAGCGTCGCGGAAACCGTCATGGACGCCGCGGCGGTCGCGGTGGCAAGAACCGCGGCAAGGTGTCGTCCGGACATGGGCCTAAAACCCGCGCGGCAAAACGCCGTAAGCCTGCATCGGATGCTAAAAATCATAAGAAGGAAACTCCCAAAAACTAAGACCCCGTTCCCCTGCATTAACAAATATTGTGGAACGGGGTCTAAGATTTTTGCATAAAAACGCGCCATCCCGCAGACCTAAATGCTGTGTCTGCGGGATGGCGCGTTTTATCGGGAACCGGAATCAGCGGTCCTCCGGATGTTTCAGGTAATACTGCTCAAGCAAAGTGTGCAGGTTGAAGTAGTGCTCGTTAACCTTGTCGCCCTTCTGGTTGCGCACCGTAAGTTTGTCGTAATACGGCGCCTGAAATTCCTGCTTGGTCACGCTGCCTCCGCCAAGGTTGAAGAAGTCGAACTCATGGCGCGGATAAACCACTACCCATGCGGTTTCGGGGCTGTTGCCGTCGCCGGATTTGGCAATAGTCATCAGTATCTTGTCCAGCTTGTGCTTCCATATTTTGGCAAGGTTGTATTTCTTGTTCTGCTCGTACACGTACACGCGGTACATCAGCTGGCGAAGGTCTAACGGGTTGTCTTCTATGGACTTGCGGGCAAGGCCCTCGATTTCCCTGCGCTCGGCGCGGGTAAGGTGCTCGCGTTTCAGATACAGCGGCTC
Organism: Bacteroidales bacterium; assembly: GCA_004554255.1. GTDB lineage: Bacteria > Bacteroidota > Bacteroidia > Bacteroidales > Muribaculaceae > CAG-873. The sequence continues at coordinate 6,600 of SFNC01000030.1, read as the reverse complement.
AAGGCGTTTGGCATCCTCCTGATAGCTGTTAATGCGATACGGATTATAATCCTCCTGGAACATTGTCCCGTAGTAAAAATACTTGTAGTCCTCGTCGGTCATGACGGTGTCGTTGCTCAGGAACATTTTCAGCAACTTCGGGTAGTAGTATTTTGATTCCGGATTGTTTGTGGCGTCTTCTATTGCCACCATGTCGGGTGCGGCGGGACGCGCCTGGGCTATTGCTGCGCAGCCAACCGTTATGCAGATAGCGAGGAGGATACGTTTTATCATTTGAAATACGATATGATGTGGAGCAGCGAGATGGCGACCATCGAGAGCGAAACCACTACGGGTAAGCCTTTCGCTGCGGTGTAGTTAAAGAATTTGCGGGAGGGGAATTCCATGGGGCGACCTTTCTCGGTGTTGCTGAAGGCTATTGCTCCCAGCACCGCTCCGCACAGGGCCGCCAGGATTACTCCGGCGTTGGTGTTAAAAAGCATACCTACAAATACGGCCGTCATGGTGCCGCCGCTGATGTAGGCTACGCCGGCGCGGCTTCGGGCTATGGTGCGCGGCAGCATACCGAGTATTGCCGTGGCAATACATGTGGCTATGCCCCAGAATATCAGCGATTTTACTTCTATGGCGGTTATGCCGGACAGCCATGCCGCCGCGAAAGCGCCATAGCCGGCCACTGCCGAGGGGAACCGCGGTATGTATACCGTCACAATGGCAAGAAATGCCAAGGCCCCGAAAAGTATGAGTGAAACTATTGATATTGTTGTCATTTAACGATAAATTTACACATATATTATATATACGCTGCGAACAGCGTATTATTGCCTGGAGAGCAATATAATACAGTTGATACACAAAATTAGCAAATTTAGTTCCGACGGCGGCTGTCTGATAACAATTTTTAGAAATTTTTTCGCTTTAAAAACCGTTAGGCTGCGATCCTGAGATTATTTTTACTTACGGAGCAAAATTTTTTGTAAAAGTATTGCATAACTAAAACTTTAGTTGTATCTTTGCCACAGAACTAAAAAATTAGTTATGAAAAGAAACGCTAACAAACTCACTGAAAAAGAGGCACAGATAATGCAGCAGCTGTGGCAGCGCGGTCCGCTCTTCGTGCGCGAGATGCTGGAGGAGTATCCCGAGCCCAAACCTCACTTCAACACTGTCAGCACTACGGTGCGGATTCTTGAGGAAAAGGGTTTCGTTGGGCACGAGGCGGTAGGTGGTTCGCACAGGTACTTCGCGCTGGTGGACGCATCGTATTTCCGCGGCAGGTCGCTCGCCGACGTTATAAAAAGCTACTTCAATAATTCTTACGCAAGCGCGGTTTCGGCCCTTGTGGAGGACGAGAAAATCAGTGTTGACGAGCTGCGCGAGATTATAGATATGGTGGAACGCAAAAAAGAACAGAACTGACCATGGGGCAGGCTTTTGTATATATTTTATACTCGTGCCTGGTGATGATAGCCGGGTATCTGTGCTACCGCTGGCTGCTGGCCCGCGAGCGGCAGGCGGCTTTTAACCGTTGCGTGCTGCTGGGTATTTATGCTGTCAGCTTTGTTGCATATCCGCTTATGCATATCCGTATTGGCGAGGCGCATGCGCCGGTTGCCGGAACTATTGACTTGGGTGCGCTTGTGCCGGTGTCCGCGCAAGTGGTGGAAGAGCCGCTGTGGCCGGTGGTGCTGGTGTGGATATGGGTTGTGGGGATGGCTCTTGCGGCTGCATGGACTGTTGTTGTTGCCGTGCGCCTGGCGTCTATAATCCGCTCCGGTGAGATCCACGATTATGATGGCGTAAAGTTAGTGGTGCTTGACAATAAGGCTGTTGCGCCGTTCTCGTGGGGGCGTTACATAGTGGCCTCAAGGGTCGACCTGGCCGGTGCGGGAGGAATGATAGAGGTGCATGAGCTGGCGCACATACGCCGCGGCCATTGGCTTGACCTGCTCTTAGCACAGGCGGTTTGCATTGTCTGCTGGTTCAATCCCGCAGCGTGGCTGTTGCGCGAGGAGCTGAAGACAGTGCATGAGTATCAGGCCGACGACAGTGTCATCGCATCGGGCGTTGACGCCAGACAATATCAGATGTTATTAATTAAAAAAGCTGTTGGCACGCGGTTCCAGTCACTTGCCAACAGCCTGAATCACAGTAAACTTAAACAACGTATCACTATGATGTACAGTAAACGTAGCGGTGCCGGGCGCAGATTTCGCGCCCTCGCACTTGTGCCGGCCATAACAGTGGCCCTGGCAGTGACGAACATGCCCCTGGTATCCGGGGCGATGGCCAAGGCTTCGCAGGCCGAGCTAACAGTGGCCAAAGTTAATGAAAAAAGCGGAAATGCGCAAGCAAAGTCGCAGGTTGTGGTCAGAAATACCGCAAAAACACAGGCTAAGAAGGGAGACCCCGTTGTCGTTGGCCGTCTCGATGTCAGCGATGTGCTGCCCAAATTCCCGGGTGGCGAGCAGGAGCTTTACAAGTATATGGCCATGAATATCCACTACCCGCAGGAGGCCATAGATACTAACACGCAAGGCCGTGTGCTGGTGGGATTCACCGTGGAGACTGATGGCTCGCTCTCGGATGTTAAGGTTCTGAGAGGCGTCAGCAATGCTCTGGATGCCGAGGCGATTCGCGTAGTGTCGGCGATGCCGAAATGGGAGCCGGCGAAAAAGGATGGCAAAGCCGTTAGGGTGGCATTCTCGCTGCCCATCGGATTCAAGCTGTCGTCCGACAAGTCTGAAAAGGAAGCAGAAGTCCCCGAGCGTCAGATGCTTGACGAGGCCGTGGTGGTAAGCTACGGCACCATTGACAAGCGCGTGGTGTTGAGTGAAGACCGTAAGCCTGTAATTTTTATTGACGGTAAAAAGTACGAGGGAAAACTCAATGATTTAAAACCCGAAAATATCGAAAGCATTACAGTCAGAAAAGACAACCCCGAATATCCTGACGGTGTAATGGAGATTGTCCTTAAGAAAAACTGATTCCGCATAAGGTTTTCCGGAAAAATACTATAAAATTAAACAATGAAATGTGTCCTGTTCTTGCGAATCGGGCACATTTTTGCGTCTGAAAAACCAATCACCCCGGAAGCCTGTGATTAACAAAATTATAAAAAATCGCCATAAATTGCTGAACTTGCAAAAAAAATTCGTATATTTGCAAGCTGAAAATTGTGTCAACTAACAGCGACAGCTCATCTACTGCGGTTCTTGGGCGTTCTGTCAGTTGTGATTTTAATGTATAAAACCCTTTCAATCAGACAAATAACAATAATCAAATAACAATCATTTAACAACAGTAATGAACAGCAAAGGAAAATTAGGTAGTATTCTGGCCGGCTGCATTGCCGCGCTCATGGTGCTTGTCTGCGCCTTCTACCTGTCCTTCACATTCGTGAACAACAGCTATGAGGAAGAAGCTGTGGCCTACGCAAAGGCAGCGTCCAAGAACGCAGCTAATCCCGACGAGGCTTACAATTTAGCCTATCAACAGTACCTTGAAAGCAAGGGCGCCGAAAAAGTATACTTCGGCTACACTCTCGACGAAATCCGTCCCTGGGGTGTGAACCTTGGCCTTGACCTGAAAGGCGGTATGAACGTTATTCTGCAGGTGGACATGCCCGATATGCTCCGCCGCATGTCGTCAACCGGCAACGACAGCACCTTCAACTCAGTGCTCGCTGCCACAGACGCAGCTGTAAAGGCTGACCCCTCCAACGGCGACTATGTAGGTACTTTCATCAAAACTTATCGTCAGCGTCAGCCCGGCGTTGACCTCTCTGTAGTTTTCCCCGATGTAAAACAGGGAGCTTCAGACGCTCAGGCAATTTCTTCGATTCGCGAGAAAGTGCAGGACATGGTTAACACCTCTGCTACTCAGACTCTCCGCAAACGTATTGACCAGTTCGGTGTGGTTTCTCCCAACATCCAGGTGCTCCAGGGCAACGACGGTCAGATTCTTCTCGAACTCCCCGGTGTAAAAGACCACCAGCGTGTTCGCGACCTGCTCCAGAAGTCTGCAGCTCTTGAATTCTACGAGACTTACAACAACGAGGAAGTCGGCAACGAACTCCGCGCTATTGTGGCTCTCGGCAAAGACAATATCAACACCACTCCCCTTGCCAACGTGCTTTCACGCGGTGGCCGCAACGGCTATTGCATCGTAGGTTATGCAGCAGACAAGACCGAAATGGCCGCTGTTGACAGCCTGCTCGCTAACCCCGAGGCTAAAACTATCCTTGACGGCAAGGAAATGTCTCTGCACTGGGGCGTAAAACCCGATGTTCGCACTGATGCCCAGGGCAACGAGGTGGACAATGGCTACGCTCTCTACGCTCTCAAGCTCACTAACGGCGGCCCCGCCCTCGACGGTGAGGTGGTTGTAGACGCTCGCGCAGACCAGAACTCCAACAAGCTCACAAACGAACTTGAGGTTTCCATGACCATGAACGGCGAAGGCGCCCGCGACTGGGAACGCATCACTTCGGCCAACAAGGGCCGCGCCGTTGCAATTGTTCTTGACGGCCAGGTTTACTCCGCTCCTAACGTGAACGACGCTATCTCCGGCGGTCGCTCATCTATCACCGGTAACTTCGACGTAGATGAGGCTAATGACCTTGCAAACGTGCTCAAAGCCGGTAAGATGAAAGCAAAAGTCGTTATCATCTCCGATATGGTAATCGGCCCGTCGCTGGGTCAGCAAGCAATCGACGCCGGTATGATTTCATTCATCGTGGCTCTTGTGCTCCTGATGATCTTCATGTGCGCATTCTACGGTATCATCCCCGGTCTCATCGCCAACCTCTGCCTGATATTCAACCTCTTCTTTACTTTCGGTATCCTCGCCTCGTTCCAGGCTGTGCTCACGATGTCCGGTATCTGCGGTATTGTGCTCTCGCTCGGTATGGCCGTTGACGCCAACGTGCTTATCTTTGAGCGCGCCAAGGAAGAAATGCGTGCCGGTAAGGGTCCCAAGATGGCTATCGCAGACGGTTACTCCAACGCATTCTCTGCAATCTTTGACTCTAACCTCACCTCAATCATCACAGGTGTTATCCTCCTGTTCTTCGGTACAGGCCCCATCAAAGGTTTCGCAACCACACTTATCATCGGTATCGTATGCTCGTTCTTCACCGCTGTATACCTGAGCCGTCTCTTCTTCCTGTGGATCAGCAAGAGCAAGGCCATGAACAACATGACATTCTCTACTGCTATCTCCCGCAAGATGTTCGTGAACTCCAAAATCAACTTCCTGGGCAAACGTAACGTAGGCTTCGCTGTAGTACTCGCAGCAGTGCTGGTATTCGTAGGCTCGCTGGTTTGGAAAGGCCTCAACCAGGGCATTGACTTCTCCGGTGGTCGCAACTACGTTGTTAAGTTCGACAACCCCGTTAAGACCGATGAGGTTCGCGAAGTTCTCGTTAAAGAATTCCCCAACTCTACCGTTTCGGTTATCACAATCCAGAGCTCTAACCAGGTTCGTGTTTCCACCAACTACAAGATTAACGAGGAAGACCAGGGCACTGAAAAAGAGATTACCGGCAAGATGTTCAAGGCCCTCACCGGTCTTAACGCAAGCAAGAGCGGCAGCGAAAAACTCTGGAACAAGGACCTCACCGAGGACCAGTTCTCTACTGCCGACGCTGACTTCGGTCTCATATCTTCGCAGAAGGTAGGTCCTACCGTTGCTTCTGACATGCGTACCGACGCTTACATCGCCGTGTCATTCGCCATCATCGCAATGTTCCTGTACATCCTGGTACGTTTCCGCAACGTGGCATTCTCTGTAGGTGCTGTTTGCGCTGTGGTATTCACCGCATTCGCAATCATCGGCTTCTACTCAATCTTCTGGGGCGTATTCCCCTTCGCTATGGAAATAGACCAAAGCTTTATCGCCGCTATCCTTACTGTTATCGGTTATCAGATCAATGATACCGTGGTGGTATTCGACCGTGTGCGCGAAAACATCTCGCTCTATCCCAAGCAGGATTTCTACAGCCTTGTTAACAAATCGCTCAACAGCACACTCGGCCGTACAATCATGACCTCGCTGTCAACCCTGCTTGTTCTCGTCTGCATCTTCATCCTCGGTGGTGACACCATCCGTAGCTTCGTATTCGCTATGATTCTCGGTGTTATCGTGGGTACCCTGGCTACCCTCTTCGTAGCTACTCCCGTTGCCTACCTCGTTAACCGTGGCAAAGAAAAGAAAGCTGTTAAAGCTGCCTGATACGCAGCAGCGACAATAAACCATAACTAAAACAGCGGTGCGTCCGATCGGGCGCACCGCTGTTTTAATTATAGATCCACAAAAAGAACCAACCGAATTATATTGACCTGCTTATAACACAACCTCCGGAGTTGAGGCGCGCAGGTGGTGATAATGAATCTTATAGGTTGGATTGCGTGCAACACGGAACATTGGATGCGCGGCGAGATGCCGCGGACACCCCGCCCGCAATTTCTGTATTGCGGGGCCAAAACAGTTCGTCAGCAAAATTAGACCCCGTTCCCCAATATTTGTTAACGCAGGGGTCGCAGATTTCGGTCAGATTTAGTCTTGCAGGTGAAGGAGCATAGCGGGCTATGTGACTGA
>SFNC01000131.1 GCA_004554255.1 Bacteroidales bacterium | reverse complement strand
GATTGATGATGGAACCGAGGTGAAATACTGATGGCAAAGAAGCTTTATCCTGAAGAGTCCGTGAGCGATATTGCTGCCGCAATTCGAGAAAAGAACGGATCGAGCACAACTTATAATGTCTCTGAGATGGGTCCCGCTATCAGAGACATTCCAGTGAACGATACATTTTGGACTCAAGAGAATCGTAACAGTCTGGCAACTATTCTCGAAAATGTTCCGATCGTAGCAGACAATGCGGATGCAGCCGCTTCGATAAACACGATTCGAAATTCCTTTATTTCGACGTTGAGGGGAGGCGTAACTCCTGCAGAACCGGTACTTGTTTCTATTTCGGTGACACCGACATCTGTTACAGTTCCTTCTGGAACCACCACTTCTCAGGTGAAAGATTACCTGACGAGCATGACTGGATATTATGAAACCGAAGGCGTTAGCGGACAGACAACGAGAGATTTGACATCCGAGTTAAGCTCTGCGACGGTTAGCGGGACAATGCCTACTCCCGGAAATACGTCGACTATGACTATAACCTATGGTGGAAAAAGCACGACCGTATCAGTAACAATGGAGGCGGCAGCTCCTACGTTGACTGGCTTAACAGCGACTTATACAGGTGGCGCAGTAGCAGCCGGCACAACTTTAGACCAACTAAACGAAGTCATCAAAGCAACATACTCTGATGGATCTACATCCGCAGCTCTAACCAAAGGCACTGATTATACACTGTCCGGCACGCTAACTCCCGGTCAAACAAACACCATCACAGTAACTGGCAGTGGCACATACGCAGGCTTTACAACCACCTTCTCGGTAACAGTGGAGGCGGCGGCTCCCACACTGACCGGGTTGAGCGCTACATATACCGGCGGAACGGTCGCGGCTGGCACGACGCTTGCCCAGCTGACCGAGGTGGTCAAGGCGACATACTCCGACGGCACCACATCGGCGGCGCTGACCAAGGGAACTGACTACACGCTATCCGGAACGCTGACGGCGGGACAGGCGAACACGGTCACGGTCACGGGCGCGGGGGCATATGCAGGCTTCACGACGAGCTTTTCGGTGACGGTGGAAGGAGCTGCCGCGGTAACAAGTTCCTCCGCGACCGGCTCGAACAGTACGGGCGCTTGGCAAAGAGAGCTGACCATTGCGCAGGAAACCGCGCTGACGGGCGACATAAACAAGATAACCATTGTCATGAATGACGATTTGCTTAGTTCAGTCACTAACAACAATTTGTTGTATAACTGCAATCTTACCAAAAACGCATCTGGTAACTGGGAAGGTTCTGTGCGGGTACTTAACAACCGCAATGACGAATCGGGTTGGAGGAACTTCGTTGAGGGATCTTACGCAACAGTGACGATTTCCGGCGGAAAAGTGACAAAGGTAGCGATTCCACATACCTATATGAGCGAGTCTTTACCGAATTTCAATGCACGCTTTATGTTTGACATAGACGGCATTTCTCCGTCTTACTACGTGACGGTGGAAATCGTATGACGGCATTTGTTACATATGCGGCGGGAACGCATCCAGCCGCGATAGGCTACAGTGCTGGCAGGCAGACGGTTTCCCCGCGCTACGTGCCCGACACGAACGGCGGATCTGTCACGGTGACGGTCAACGGCGAGTCTGTCGGCACAAATCCGCAGACGCTGACGGTACAGGCAGGCGACAGCGTGACCGCATCCGGCGGAGCTTGCGTGTTTCAAGTCAAAATCGACTGGGACTATTCGCAGGACAATCCACTGTCTATCTACCATTGGGTGGATATGTCCGACTCTCTTGGCGATGTTGACCTGCATGGCGCGTCCTCTACTCATTCCGGAATAAAAGGAGACTACAAGTACAGTAAGGTTATTGCGGACAGAACAGGGCTGCAAGTCACATATCTTTCAAAAGGCGGGTGCGGATTCTACAAAGGCGGCGGCACGGTTTACGGTTCCGGAAACATCGTTTCCAATCGTGCGTTAAACGTGCCGCACGATGCGGACATCGTAACGCTGTGGGGGTCATACAATGATCAGATAATCGGCGCTTATATTGCCAAAAACACTGAGTGCGACACAACAGACGCGTGGTACGAGCAACCGACTTTCGGTCGAATTCCGATTTGTCTGGACGCAGACGGGAAACCCGTATGGAAGGCGGGTGTTTCCGACAAATACCTGTACGGAGGCAGAAAGCTCACCGCGAGCGTGCTGAAGGATTGCCCGCTGACCGAAACCCTGACCGGCATTGACGGAACTCCGAAAAAGCAGACATACGCGGCATACATCAACGAGGCGGTGCATATCATCCGCAAACGAGCGCCGTTTGCAAAAATCCGCTTTGTGTCCGGAGGCTGGTGCCGGAACAACGGAGAAGGCAACTTCATGTGGAAAAACGTGCAGTACCTGCTTTGGGAAATGGCGAACCGCGCGAACCACGAGTGGCTGAACCTGCTGTGGTGCACATATCCTGGGAAAGGATATCCCGCCGGATATGTGGATACCATCGCCGACTATCGAGTCGGCACGGACAACAGCGGCAACAGTGTGGATTATCGGCAGGCTGTACTGTCACAGGGGAATCCGTACCTGAACTTTATACCCGGCTGGGGGCTGTCCTATGGGCAGGCGAACTCAGACCACTCCATTGCGTCCGACCCGACCGCGTCCGACCTGTTCACTGTTGCTTACGGATGGTGGGCAAGCCCCGGACACCCGAACGACGATTTTCACGAGCAATTCCACGCGCCGGTCGTGTGTGAATATCTATGCCGGCAGCTCGGCGTGGACACCTCCTGCCTGCCGGAACGTATAAGAGCGACACGGGCAGAAGTGACCTATAAAAGCGGATACACGGAATACACTAAGCTGGCATCCATGCCGGCGCAGGTGTCCTCTATTTCCCTTTCCTCGCTCTCTCTGACCGTCCGTCTCGGCGAAACGGCAAGCCTTGCGGCAACGGTGTCTCCGGCAAGCGCGGCAGAATCCCGCGTGCTGTTCGTATCGTCCAATGAAGCAGTAGCAACCGTGGACGCAGAAGGAATCGTGACGGCAGTCAGTGAAGGTACGGCAACAGTTGAGGCGGTGACCGTGGATGGCGGAAAGCGTGCGGCGGCAACAGTTACGGTTACGGCGCCGGCAGCGCGGAAACACTGGAAAACCTATTCGGCGGAATCTTCCGGCGTGACGGTGACAGACGAGGCAGGCACCACGGCGCAGGTGCTGTCTGTTGCGGGTGGTACGCTCGCCTTTGTAGGTGCTTCGGTGATGGTTTCCGTCAACGGCGAATCCATTGGCACAAATCCGCAGACGCTGACAGTCAAGGCAGGTGACACGGTAAGCGCATCCGGCGGAGCGTGCGTGTTCCGTGTCGGGACGCGGCACGAGTTTGCCAAAGACGGTTCTGACGTGTTTTTCGGTCTGAACTGGGTTTGCGTTGGTGATTCACTCCTGTCTATACAGCAAAACGGAGCAGACGGGTTCAACAACTATTCGCAGGCGGTCAAGGCATGGGAGATGCTATCCGGTCAATACGCCGCCGGACGAGCTGAATATGACTCGACAAATGTAACGAACAACATGAAGCGTCCAGCGCTCATGAGCGGGATTAACTGCTACGGCGGCAAAAATCTGACGGGAACGCTGTTCGCTCAAGGCGGAACCGGGATGTACAGGAATTCCCCGTATTACTTGCGCCTTGAGGATTGCCCGCATGATGCGGACATTATAACGCTTTATGGATCAATCAACGACTGGAATTATCGGGTGTCTGGAGCTTCCGGCGATGAAGCCTATGGATCAACGCGCGGCAAATTCTTCACGGAGTCCAGCATGGCTAAATTCACCGACCGGCTGACTTACGCTCAGAATGTTATGGAAAAAGACGGATATGACATCACCGATATATCCACATATGCACGTTACGTGTCAAAGGCAATTGAGACGGCACACAGGCAGGCTCCACTTGCTAAGGTCGTAGTACTATCGCCAATATTCTACAATGTGCAAAACTCGGCAACAAATAGCCGTCTGTATTCTGACCCACCGAACGCTCGTTATATCGTCGTACAAGACTATTGCCGCAAGCATGGTGCCGACTGGCTAAGCTGGGCGACATGGGGGCTTCAAAGTTCGGCAACATACGATAGCTCACTGAATAGGTGGACGATTACAACAGTTTCAAACTCATGGCTGGATGACGACAGCATCCTTGTGGACGGCGAGACGATCCCGGCGCACAAGATGATGAGCGACACGGCATTTGCCCAAAAGTACGTTTTCGATTACAGCGAATCCGCCGCATCCTATGGACACATGAATTCGTTGTATAACGAGATATATTTTGCTCCAAAGTTCGCAAATCTGATCTGTGACACTCTCGGACTTTCTGGTTACTATCTGCCGCAGGGACTAAAATGCAACAACCTGACATACACCAAGCCGGAAGAACCTGATCCAGATCCGATTCAGCTGTTTGACCGTTTTGGAAATCGGTTGAATCTTCAGCAACTATGGGTATGGAAAGACGGAGCTGCCGTGCATCCAACAATCCTATATGACGCGAAATCAAATGTGATTGAGTAGAGGAATAATATATGGCAAAAAGAATGTATTCCATTTTTACCCGATCGCCCACCAAGACTGAAATAAGAACGAGCGGGTTTTATCCTTCCCTTTCGACAATTGGTCTTGGTGCCGCAGAAAAATCTATTGTCGGTTCTATATTCAATAGAATTGCGATAGACGTCTCCAATAACAGATTCATGCATGTGAAGGTTGATGATGAGGGTTTTATCGAAGAGATTCCCGATTCAATGATAAATCGGAGACGTCTATCGCAATTCTATTGAATATAGAACCGACAATAGATTTTTCTGCGGCACCAAGACCAATTGTCG
>SFNC01000130.1 GCA_004554255.1 Bacteroidales bacterium | reverse complement strand
GCTACGGCGACACGACGTTCAAGGGCGACAAGAACATCACGCGCTATGAGATGGCGCAGATGATCGCCAAGGCGATGGCCAAGACGAATGTCGGCAGCAACGACAAGGCGCTGATCGACAAACTGGCCGCGGAGTTCTCCGATGAGCTCAACAACCTCGGCGTCCGCGTAGCAAACCTCGAAAAGAACGCTGACAAGGTAAAGTGGAACGGCGAGGCTCGTTACACGTACACGAGCACGCGCTATGAGGATGTGAAGCGTGCCAACAAAGATGAGATGTTGCTTCGTCTCGAGCCGACGGCTGAGGTCAATGCCAACTGGCATGTAAAGGCACGTCTCGATGCCAGCACGAATATGAAAGACGATGCTGCTTTCAGTGGAAATACCGATAAAGTCAGCCTGAAGCGCGTATGGGCACAGGGCGACTACAAGAACTTCCAGACGAAGCTCGGTAAGTTCGGCGTGGCAACGGCCTATGACAAGTCCCTGATGCTCAATGATCAGGCTTCGGGTGCCGCTGTGACGTTTGGTAACAAACTCAAGGCTTCGGTATTTGCTGGCCGCCTCGATTTGAAGGGTGATTCTACGCTGGATGATGCAGGTACTAACTATACCGCAGATCAGGCAGCTAACTTCCAGAGCGTTGCTCTGACCTATGGCCTTGGCAAGGCTTCCGGCACGGCTGCTTACTACAATGCCACCTCGGATGCGTTCAAGGATAATACAGTGAAGAAGGTTGGTTACAGCAAGGACGGCAAGGAAGATACCTTCGGTGCTTGGGAAGTAGCCGGCTCCTATCGCTTCGACAAGAACGTTGCTCTCGGCGGCGCTTACATCAAGAACGAGAAGGCAGACAGCTACAACAAGGCCGGCATGGTACAGCTCGACTATAAGGGCGCTCAGAAGGCCAACAAGGGTACTTGGGGTGCTTATGTAGCTTACCGTCATATCGGCGGGTTTGCTGTACTCGATGCCAATCAGGATGATGCTCTGCTCAACACGAAGGGCTGGGCTGTTGGTGCCAACTACACGCTGTTCAAGAACACGGTAGCAAACATCAAGTACTTCAACGGCGAGCAGCTGGGCAATGGCAAGGATGCAGAGAAGCTCTTCGGCCGTGTCGAGTTCTTCTTCTAATTCAGCAGAATTACTTTAACCACAACATACAGACCGGGACAAAGCGGATTTCGCTTTGTCCCGGTTTTTTTGCGCCTTTTTGCCGAGAGGTGGAAGGATTGCGATGCCTGCATCGTCTGATTTGTGCTTAATTCCGCTGTTTTCTGCCTGTTCTTAAAGTTGACTTAGAAAACTATCTAATCGAACCATAATGGAAGAATAATGGTCTGTTAATTGTAATTGACAGCGTCAAGTAATACAATAAAGATGTTCCAAGGGAAAGAAACGGAAACGGACACGGAGGAAACAAGGACACTCATGAAGCTCCGCCGTTCTCTTTTCCGGGACGAAGATCAACAGGCTTTTCGCCTTTGCGGCGAAGAAGAATGGAGGAGTTTATTATGAAAAAGACACTTGTTTCTGCACTCACTACGGCACTTGTTGTTGGCGCGGCATCCACGACGTTTGCGGCGACCAACCCGTTTTCCGATGTACCGTCTGACCACTGGGCATACGATGCGGTAAGCCAGCTGGCCGCCGACGGCGTCATCGAGGGCTACGGCGATTCGACGTTCAAGGGCGACAAGAACATCACGCGTTATGAGATGGCGCAGATGGTTGCCAAGGCGATGGCTAAGAGCAACGTAAACAGCACGGACAAGGCGCTGATCGACAAACTGGCCGCGGAATTCTCCGATGAGCTCAACAACCTCGGTGTCCGCGTCAGCAATCTCGAGCGCAATGCCGACATGGTGAAATGGAACGGCGAGGCTCGCTACACCTACACCAGCAAGCGCGATAAATCCGCGACGGATACGAAGGTAAACGATGATGAGCTGCTGTTCCGTCTCGAACCAAGCGCGGAAGTCAACAAGAACTGGCACGTCAACGCCCGTCTCGATGCCTCGACGGATCTTTCCAAGGACAGCGACAAGGACAACCATGGCAGCAGTCAGGATGCGCAGGTCAAGCTGAAACGCATCTGGGCTGACGGCCAGTACGGCAACACGAATGTAAAACTCGGCAAGCTCCCGATGCAGCTGGACAGCAACCTGCTCTTTGATGATGAGATTTCCGGTGCGTCCCTCACGACGGGCAAGGACCTCAAGCTCACGCTGCAGGCTGGCCGCTTCGATCTTGACGGCGATACGAACAACGATTCGGTCAACGCGGCCGCCGGAGTAAAGGATGATACGGCCAATATGCAGAGCGTCGGCCTGCAGTATGGCAGGAATAAGCTGAGCCTTGGCGCCGCTTATCATCATCTGAACAGCGATACGTTCAAGTATATGAGCGAGTATCGTGACGGCAGCACGAGCGATGAAGCTCAGATCTGGTCGGTCAACGGCCGCTATGCGTTCGATAAGAACGTCGCTCTCGGCGGTTCTTATGCGGAAAACGCCAAGGCGGACAACTACAAGAAAGCTGGAACGGTAGAGCTGGACTATAAGGGTGCTGAGCCGGCCAACAAGGGAACCTGGGGCATCTACACGGCTTATCGCCACCTCGGCCAGAACGTCGCCCTCGATCCGTCCTATGATGGCGCATGGGCCGGCACGAAAGGCTGGGAAGTCGGCACGAACTACACGATCTTCAAGAACACGGTAGCCAGTGTGAAATACTTCAACGGAGAAAAATTGGGCAACGGCAAAGACGCGGAGAAGCTCTTCGGCCGTGTTGAGTTCAAATTCTAATTCCGATTTGTTCGGCGCGACCGGATAAGAAGCAGGCAAAAGCTGCTGCGTGGGTTTATACAACCCGCGCGGCAGCTTTTTTGTGCTGCAGCTTTCCTGAGAGAAAGACTTAACCCCGGAGCGACTGCCTTCCCCCCTGAGAGGGAGACTCAACCCCGGAGCGACTGCCTTCCCTTTGAGGGGCGGCTTAACCTTGGAGCGGCTGCCTTCCCCCTCGGGGGAAGGTGGGCGAGCGAAGCGAACCCGGATGAGGGGGAAGAGGGACAACGCCTGAACGCGCGCACTTTTCTCGGTTGGATAAAACAAGCCGAAACCCGCCTTTATTTTTCGTAAAACTGAAAAAACACGAAAAAAATTAGTGTGGAACCGTTGCCAATTGTAAGAATTTATGATATGATAGGAACTGTCCAAAGGGGAGGACAAAAAGGGGAAAACGAGGGAACAAGGGAACTCGTGTGAAAACAATCCCATACATTTTTATGCTCTCCCTGCGGATAAGGGGTTTATTTTATATTAAGGGGGAGTTTCTATTATGAAAAAGGCTCTGGTTTCTGCTTTGACGGCGGCTTTGGTCGCCGGCGCCGTGTCCACGACGTTTGCTGCGGCAAATCCGTTCAGCGATGTACCGTCCGATCACTGGGCGTATGACGCGGTGAAGCAGCTGGCCGCCGACGGCGTTATCGATGGGTACGGCGATTCGACGTTCAAGGGCGACAAGAACATCACGCGTTATGAGATGGCGCAGATGGTCGCCAAGGCGCTGGCCAAGACGAATGTCGGCGGCAATGACAAGGCGCTGATCGACAAACTGGCCGCGGAGTTCTCCGATGAGCTCAACAACCTCGGCGTTCGCGTAGCGAATCTGGAAAGAAATGCGGATAAGGTCGCATGGCATGGTACGGCGGAGTATACGTTCCAGCACTACATGAACAAGGATCAGAAAGATGACCGCTTTGACAGCCGCAACAATCTGCTCTTGCGCCTGCTGCCGGATGCAGAAGTTAACCAGAACTGGCATGTCAAGGCCCGTCTTGATGCCAATACGTTCCTCGATGAGGACAGCAGTACGAACGCAGAGGATAACGGCAAAGTCGATCTCAAGCGTGTCTGGGCCGAGGGTCATTACGGCACATATCGTCTCATGTTCGGTAAATTTGAGGCACCGGATCCAGATACGATTACAGATCTTGCGTTTTCCGGTGCGGAAGTCAGCCGCACGCCGGAAGGCAATGGCTTCGGCTGGGTGCTCGGTGCCGGCCGTGTAAGCTCGCCGACCACATTCGGTTACGGTACGGGTGATACGGCATATAACGCCGACGATACGGCCAATTACCAGTATGCCGGTGTCAGCCTGAAAAAGGACAAGCTTTATGGGGCCGTACGCTTCCATCATCTGAATGCAGACCTTGGCACTGCACAGGCACAGAAGACCTATGCAAAATCTGAGACGAACGATGCCAATATCTGGCTCGCAAAAGGAACCTATACCTTTGACCATAACTGGGCATTCAAGGGGTTCTATGCGCAGAATACGGAAGCGGATTTTTATGACAAAGCGGGCAGCGCTGAACTTGACTATAAGGGCGGCCAGCCGGAAAATGCCGGTACATGGGGCCTCTGGGCTGCTTATCGTCACTTTGGGCGCAATGCCTTTATTGCCAGCCCGTGGGATGTCATCAATACCTATAACTATGGCGAGAAAGGCGTCGAGATCGGCGGCAATTATGTGCCGTTCAAGAATACGATCATCACGCTGCGCTATGGCAATGGCAAGGATCTTCAGACGGACAACAAGGTGCAAAATCTCTTTGGCCGCGTGAACTTCCTGTTCTGATCCGTATCATATCCGGACCAACTGGATCAATTTTTCCCACATGGACTGGGAGAGCAGGTTGCTTTGACGGATTTTTCGTCAAAGCAGCCTGTTTTTTGCGAAAAGGGATTGACAGATCGGGAAAAGGCGTGTATTATTAATCAAGTCGCTGCAGGTCAGGAACCGTAAGAAACGCGGAAAAAACGCGAAAAAAGTTCTTGACAGGAAAAAGTCGATGCGATATACTAAATGAGTCGCTGAGATGAGCGGCGGGGCGAAAGCCTCAGGTGGTTCTCTGAAAACTAAA
>SFNC01000129.1 GCA_004554255.1 Bacteroidales bacterium | reverse complement strand
TCGGTCATGTAGCTCGCTACATTCCCTCTTCAACTTGCGAAATTTCCTCGAAAATACACCGCCCCTGCATTAACAAATATTGGGGAACGGGGTCTAAAAATCGGAGGCGCGCTGGAGAATCTCCTCAAAGCGTTTGCGCTGGGCGCTACTCATGTTGGCAAGGTTGGCGTTACCCTTTTCGGCAAGGCTGGACGCCTTTTCGAGCACTTCCTGGTAGGCCTCTATCGCCGACATGTCGCCGTTGGCAGCTTTTCTCGACAGTGCTTTGAGCGACATCAGTACTTCCTGATACTCATCGAGAAATTCGTCAATATCGTCCGAACCGGCGCTGTCGGGTTCTTCTGCAACTTCAACCTCGGCAGCAACTTCGTCATCGCCTTCAAATGCGCTATAGGGCACCTTCAGGTGGCCGAGCGATTTGTCTTCGGCCATATCAACTTCGTAGGTATTGCCACGATAGTTGGTCATCTCGCCGACGAATTTGCAGTTTGCGCCCGGTTCCAGTTTTATTGCCCATCTGCCGGTTTCCATGCCGTTGTAGGTTTCAACGATGGAGATTGAGCTGTCTTTTTTGTCATATTTGCCTTTTACGGCAATAAGCTCCTGCGATGTACCCGAGCCATAGTGGTAACCGCCCTTTATTTTTCCGTTTCGGGTGTTAATCTCATACACACCTTCTACGGGTTTGCCCGCAATTGTGCCGGTAACCTTGTATGTCACCGCACCTTCGGCCTCGGTGATGGCTACGAATTTGGCGCTTTCCCTGAGGGTTTTTATCTTTTCCTCATCAACACCGGTTGAAAACTTTATGGCAAATGTCTCGCCGGCCTGTCCGAGTGCTTTCTCGAAGGCTTTGTCTTCCGACTCCATGTCACAGATTTCTTTGTGGTCGGCATCAAGAAGGGCTATCTTCACTTCCACATCGCCGGCTTCTACTGCGTTGATGGTCTTGAAGCTGATGTCGATGCAGGCCTCGGTACCCTCTTCGTTGAACACCACCTCGTAGGCGCCCGGCTCTATCTGGAGATAGGATCCGAACAGACCCGGTGCGGCGGCGTTGTCTTTCTCAGCGTCCACCATCAGAGGCTCCTGCTTGCAGGAGGGAATTACAGCACACATCATCATAAGGCACAAGCCCAAGAATGTTTTTTTCATATTAGTAAGTATTTCATTAATGAATAGATTGTCAATATCAGGATATTTTCATAGGCCTGGATTATTATAGCCCGGGATGCAGATGCCACAATCCGGGAACCGGCGCAGCTGACGCAGTTATTGGCAATGCGTCGGAACGGGGTCCCGGTCACTTATATGTGAGGCCTACATTGTCCACCCAGAACTTCAGGCCAACCGAGCCGGTGTAAGGCTCTCCGCCGCTGGCCGAGAACATTATTATCATGTGGGTGGGCTTGGCATCCGGAGAATCCCAGCCGACTTCTTTAACCGGCACCATCTTGCCCTTGCTGTTGCGGGTATAATAGCTCTTGTCCGCGGGCATCAGCTTCATGTCGCTGTTCGCGCCGGCTTTGCCCGTCGGGTCGCCGTAGACGATATTCACATCATGACCGTTGATCCAGTCTGACGTTGTCTTGGTGAAACGCTGGATGCCGGTGCCCACGCGTTTGGCGAAGACATTGCCTTTGGCATCCTCCCAGCGGCGCTGCAGGTAGATGAAAGCAACGGCATGGTCGCGGCCGGGAAGGGTCTTTTTGCTGCCGAAGCCGCTTGAATATGTGCGCTCGTTGGCCGCCGGCATAGTAACCTTATAGTCGAAGCGCAGCGCGTCCGGGCGTCCGGTAAACGGCACGCCCATTATCATCTTGCTGTACGGATTGCTGGTGCTCTTGATAGGCTCCAGCATCTGGCCGGTAAAGATTGTTCCGCCCACTATCACATCTATATTTATAAAGCCTATGGCCTTGCAATGCTCGAAATCGCACACCAGGCGCGCGCATTTGCCATTGCCGCGGGCCTCCGGGAACACCGCCGTGCTCACCTTGGTGATACCGCTGGGTTTGGCCAGGACATTACTTGTACCCCACGGCGAGCCGCCTAAATTGGTATAGGCCTTGCCGCTGTTGTCGGTCTTGGTCGGACCTATCTCGTATGTGGTTTTGGTTTTGCCGCCGAGGAGTCGGCTTTCCTTAATGGTACGGGTGACCCACTGGTCAAAATTCCCGAATGCCAGAGGCTGAAACTTCTCTGCCAGTGCCGACGGCGCAACCGCCATGGCTATCGCGGCCGACCCGAGCAACGTCTTTACAATCTTTCTCATACAATAAATATGATATTGTTATACCTTTTGTGGAAAATTGCTTTCCTGTTTTATGTCATCTTTAATAATATGCAAAATTACGTTTTTTATATGACATAAAACATACAAACTGTGCATAAATCACTTTTATGTCCCTATTTTTCCCAACTTTACCTACTTTTGGAAAAAAAATACCCCGCCATGCCCATGATTTTTAATTTTTTTTCGTAATTTTGGGCTTTCATGGGCTTTTATGGCTTTTTCATCCATGACGCCCCGCTATCTCCCACTCCGAAAACAATAATCAATCAAAATTATATCAGCATGTTTAAAAATCAACCCAAAGGACTATACGTCCTCGCGCTTGCCAACACCGGCGAACGCTTCGGCTACTACACGATGCTGGCTATTTTGCTGCTTTACCTGCAGGCAAAATTCGGCTTCAGCACCAGTGTCGCCGGATTCATTTACTCTACCTTCCTGGCCTTGGTGTACTTTATGCCAATGGTGGGCGGATGGATTGCTGACAAATGGAACTTCCAGAGAACCGTAACCCTCGGTATCTGCGTGATGTTCCTCGGTTACGGCGTGATGTCTATCCCCAGCGACCGCGGCACCACCATCGCTTCCGTCATCCTTTTCTCGGGCCTGCTGTTGATTTCGGTGGGAACCGGACTGTTCAAGGGCAACCTGCAGGTTATGGTGGGCGACCTTTACAACGACCCGCGATACGCCCATAAGCGCGACGTCGCCTTCTCGCTCTTCTACATGGCAATTAACATCGGCTCGATGTTCGCGCCCATGGTTACCGAAAAACTCTGCTCAATGGCCCTCAACGCCAAGGGATTGGCCTATAACCCCGCCATCCCCAGCCTTTGCAACACCGTAATCGCCGGCGAATCTCTCTCCGCCGAGGAAAGCACCAAGCTCGCAGACTTCATGGCCTCGCAGCACACCACCATTACAGACACCGCACAATTCGCCGGAGAATACATGGACACCATCTCCGTGGGTTACTCGCACGCCTTTGGCGTGGCCTGCCTCTCCATGGTGGTCTCATTCCTCATCTACTTCATCGGCAAAAAAACCTACGACGGCGTTTCAGACCGCAAAGGAAAAGCCAAAACAGCCGCTCAGGCCGCTCCCGTTCAGGAACTCTCGCCCAAGCAGACCAAGGACCGCATCACAGCTCTGCTCCTCGTCTTCGCTGTCGTTATCTTCTTCTGGATGGTCTTCCACCAGAATGGCGCAACCCTCACCAAATTCGCCGAGGTATTCACCACCAACTCCGGCGGCGGATGGACCCGCATCGGTTTCAACGTCTGGGCACTCACCACTATCGTTGTCGGCATATACTCCATCTTCAGCTTCTTCCAGAGCAAAGGCACCCTCTCGCGCGTGATTTCCGCGCTGCTCGCCGTGGGCTCCGGCGTAGGTTTGTACTTCTTCTACACCTACACCCCCGACCCCGTAACCGACATCCAGCCCCAGATATTCCAGCAGTTCAACCCCTTCTATGTCGTGGCCCTCACACCCTTCTCTGTCGCCATCTTCGCATGGCTGGCAAAGAAACAGAAAGAGCCCTCCGCTCCGCGTAAAATCGGCTACGGCATGATTGTCGCCGGCGTCGCATTCCTCATCATGTGCATCGGCTCAATCGGCCTCGGCGTAGCACCCGAAAAAGGCCAGGGCGCATCGCTGGTGACTCCCAACCTCCTTATCGGAACATACCTCGTGCTCACCTTCGCCGAGCTGCTGCTCTCACCCATGGGAATATCCTTCGTATCGAAAGTTGCACCTCCCAAATACAAAGGCGCAATGATGGGATGCTGGTTCGGCGCAACCGCAATCGGTAACTACCTCGTGGTAATCCCCACCCTGCTGTGGAACAAAATCGATGTGGCCGTACTCTGGGGAATCCTCATCGTTATCTGCCTCATCTCAGCCGCATTCATATTCATGATGATGCGCCGACTCGAGGCCGCAACCTCCGACCAGCCCGTCGCCGAAGCCAAAGAAGTCGCCGACGAACTCAAGACCGCCGGAGAAGTCGAGGCATAACACCCTCCCCCACCCATACACACCCTCCCTCCCCCAAAAAGTGCGTCGCCATCCGCGACGCACTTTTTATTTCACCATAATCAAAAATCACAATATATCACTAATATGTGAAATAATATCGTACATTTGCTCTGTATTCTAAAACCGCAAATCGCCAAGGGCGATTTTCCTCCGCGAACTCCTCAAAACGAGACAAATAAATATTTTCTCTGCGAGAGTTCTACAGAACTCCTCGGCGCACTCAGCGTACTCTGCGCGAGATTAAAATCCCTTTGTGTCTATCCGTGATAACCCCGGAGGGGTTCCACTTGGGTAGCGCCGTCCAGATGCAACCCCTCTGGAGTTGTCATGTGCGGGTCCGGGTAACCCCACGTAGCCGGCGTCGTGCCTCCGCCCGCAACGTAGGGCTATGCAGATGAAACCCCTCCGGGGTTACGACACACGCAAACGACACAGCGGCATCCTGCCACGGAGATCACAGCATCATAAAATCGCCAAGGCGATTTTCCTCCGCGAACTCCCTCAAAACAAACAATAAATATTTTCTCTGCGAGAGTTCCACAGAACTCCTCGGCGCACTCAGCGTACTCTGCGCGAGATTAAAATTCCTTTGTGTCTATCCGTGATAACCC
>SFNC01000128.1 GCA_004554255.1 Bacteroidales bacterium | reverse complement strand
TCTGATATAGGCGTTCCTCTTTTCTGCGGAACAATTTATGCAACAGACTTCCTCGTTTCATCATGCCGAGATCAACGGCGTTTTGGGGAAAGATGTCTTTGAGCATCAGATAGCTGCGACAGCCGCAACGCTTCTTTACGCGCTCTATTACCTTGTTAAAGGTGATTGGCGGAGTGGCATAAAGAACAAGATCAAAATTAACGTTACCCCAATATTTGTGGATAGCTCGATCAAATTGACTTTCAAGCAACAAAGTGCCGATTCCTTTCTCTACAATGTTAGTTTTCTGAATATTGAGCGTCCGTATTTTGAGAATATGGCAGTTGGGCGAGTCAATGAGATGAGTCGGTTTGCCGAAACGCCGTTCGGTGGGCGAGGCTATGTATACGTCATTGCCTCGCTTGATAAACTCGCGCATGAGGTCGGAGTAAATGCCGCGCACATTTACGTCATCAAACCGCGATAATGAAAGGAAGAGGATATTCATCTCGAATTATTCTTTGCGCCAGACCATGCGGTTGACGACGGTGACGTATGACTGGATGATTTTGACGACGATGTTTGAGACGTTTTCGCCGGTGTAGACGTCAACGGGCGTGCCGTTGTCGTGGTTGCGGTTCATGGCGATGGCGGTGTCGACGGCCTGGAGAAGTGATTTCTCGTCGATGCCGGCGAGGATGAATCCGGCGTTGTCGAGGCTTTCGGGGCGCTCGGTGGAGGTGCGGATGCAGATGGCGGGGAAGGGGTGGCCTACGGAGGTGAAGAAGCTGGATTCTTCGGGGAGGGTGCCGGAGTCGGAGATGACGGCGGCGGCGTGCATCTGCAGGCAGTTGTAGTCGTGGAAGCCGAGAGGCTCGTGCTGAATCACGCGCGGGTCGAGCCGGAAGCCGCTCTGCTCAAGGCGTTTGCGCGAGCGGGGGTGGCAGCTGTAGAGAATCGGCATATCGTACTTGCGGGCGATGGCGTTGATGGCGTTGAAGAGCGAGAGGAAGTTTTTCTCGGTGTCGATGTTTTCTTCGCGGTGGGCGCTCAGCAGGATGTATTTTCCTTTCTCGAGGCCAAGACGGGCGTGGATGTCGCTGGCTTCGATCTCTTTGATGTTCTGGTGGAGCACTTCGGCCATAGGCGAGCCGGTGAGGTAGGTGCGCTCTTTGGGCAGACCGCAGTCGGCAAGGTAGCGGCGGGCGTGTTCAGAGTAGCAAAGATTGACGTCGGAGATAATATCAACTATTCGGCGGTTGGTCTCTTCGGGAAGACATTCGTCTTTGCAGCGGTTGCCGGCCTCCATATGGAAGATGGGGATGTGCAGACGTTTTGCGGGGATGGCCGAGAGGCAGGAGTTGGTGTCGCCGAGGATGAGGAGTGCGTCGGGGTGGATGGCCGCCATCAGCTTGTAGGAACAGTTGATGATGTTGCCGACGGTGGCGCCGAGGTCGTCGCCGACGGCGTCCATATACACCTCGGGGTCTTTCAGTTTGAGGTCCTTGAAGAAGATGCCGTTGAGGTTGTAGTCGTAGTTTTGGCCGGTGTGGGCGAGGATTACGTCGAAGTATTGGCGGCACTTGTTGATGGTGGCTGCCAGACGGATGATCTCGGGGCGTGTGCCCACGATTATCAGCAGCTTGAGTTTGCCGTTGCCGGCAAACTGTATATCTTTATAATCAGTCTTCATCGCTATGTTGATTGTTTTGACAGGAGAACAGGAGAAACAGGAGATTTTCTAAGGTTACTGTACTACTGTACTCCTGTCTTGGATTATTACACCGGGTCGAAGTAGGTGTCGGGGTGGGTGGGGTCGAAGATTTCGTTGCAGTACATTACCGTGACGAGGTCTTCGGTGTCGGAGAGGTTGATGATATTGTGAGTATAGCCGGGAAGCATTATGACGGACTGAATTTTATCGCCGCTCACCTCGTATTCTATCACTTCGTCGGTGCCTTCCTTGCGCATCTGTATCAGGCCGTGCCCTTTTACCACGATGAACTGCTCCCACTTGGTGTTGTGCCAGTGTTGCCCCTTGGTTATTCCGGGTTTGGAGATATTGATGCTCACCTGTCCGCAGTTGGGAGTGTGGACAAGTTCGGTGAACGAGCCGCGGTCATCGCAGTTCATTTTCAGGTCGAACGCGGCTTTCTCCTTTGGAAGGTAACTGAGATAGGTCGAGAACAGCCGTTTGGCGAAGCTGTCGGCGGGAATCTCAGGAATCATCAGTGTCTGCGGCAGGGAGGCAAACCTGTGCAGCAGGTCGACGATCTGGCCCAGGGTGGCCTTGAACGTCACCGGTACGTAGCAATACCGACCGTCGGGCTGGCTCACGGCCTCGACGCCATCAAATTCGCAGTGATGCTCCCTCCCCTGCAGGGCGAGAATCATCTCCTCCACGAGGTCGTCGATGTAGAGCAGTTCCAGCTCTACGGCCGGGTCGCTGACCTGGATCGGCAGGTCGTTGGCGATATTGTTGCAGAACGTCGCCACGGCCGAATTGTAGTTCGGACGGCACCATTTGCCGAAAAGATTCGGGAAACGGTAGACCAGCACCTTGGCGCCGGTGGCGCGGGCGTAGTCGAAGAACAGCTCCTCTCCGGCTTTCTTGCTCTCGCCATAAGGATGGCCGGCATAGCGACCGATGAGCGTGGCCTGAATGGAACTCGAGAGCATCACCGGACAGCTGTTGCCGTGGCGCTTCAGCGTGTCGAGCAACGTCGACGCGAACCCGAAATTGCCCTTGCGGAAATCCTCCGGATTCTCCGGCCGGTTCACCCCGGCGAGGTTGAACACGAAGTCGGCCTCGGCGCAGTAGCGGTCAAGCTGCTCCGGCGTCGAGTCGAGGTCATATTCCATCACCTCATCGATTGTAACGGGGTAATTGCGGGCCTTCCCGTCCTTGATATTATTGAGCTGGGCGCACAGGTTCCTACCCACAAACCCTTTCGCCCCAGTAACCAAAACACGCATAAAAATTGAAAATTATAGACAGTAGAACAGTAGTAACAGGAGAAATAATTGTAAATTTGCGTATGGAAACGAAATATTTACTACAAGTGATTAAAGAAGCCGCCTTTGAAGTGCGGGTAAATCTCGGTCCCGGATATTTGGAATCGGTATACCAAAATGCGTTAATGATAGAACTGCGCGACAGAGGAATATTTGCTGAGAAGGAGATAGCTATTCCGGTTAATTATAAAGGTGAACCGGTGGGTGATTTTCGGGCAGATATACTTGTTGATAGAAAAGTTATTATTGAACTCAAGGCCGTTAGGGAAATAAGCCCTCTTCATGAGGCCCAACTTGTAAACTATCTTGAAGCAACAGGATTGGACTATGGATATCTGATTAATTATGGCGGTGATAAATTCAGAATTGCCTTAAAGTCAAGAGTCTATATCCCATCAACTAAAAAAGAATCCTAATTTCTTCCGTCCTCCTGTACTCCTGTCCAAAAATCTTCTGTTAACAAAAAAATACTTGTCCTCCTGTACTCCTGTCCAAAAATCTTCTGTTAACAAAAAAATACTTGTTCTCCTGTACTCCTGTCCAAAACATTTTATTGGACGAAGTTGCCTTCGCCGGAGAGCTCATTCTGGATGTATTCGAGCGCGGCGATTTTCGCGCGCGTCTCCGCCACGTCGAGCCGACGAGTATTGTTGGAGTTAAACTCCTCAATCGACGCCCGCTTCTCATCACCCTCCTTGAAAAACTTATCATAATTCAAGTCGCGATTGTCGGCCGGCACACGATAGAAATCCCCCATATCCTCAGCCTTGGCGCACTCCTCCTTCGTCAGCAACGTCTCATACATCTTCTCGCCGTGACGGATACCAATCACCTTGATATCCTCCTTGCGGCCGCCAAACAGCTCACATACAGCCTCGGCCTGCGTCCGGATCGTGCACGCCGGCGCCTTCTGCACAAGAATATCGCCATTGCGGCCATGCTCAAACGCAAACAGCACCAGGTCCACAGCCTCATCCAAGCTCATAATAAAACGCGTCATCGACGGCTCGGTCAACGTAATCGGATTCCCCGAGCGAATCTGCTCAATCCACAAAGGAATCACCGACCCGCGCGAACACATCACATTGCCGTAACGCGTACAGCAAATCTTCGTGCGCCCCGAATACCTGCTCTTCGCCACAGCCACCTTCTCCTCGATAGCCTTCGTGATACCCATCGCATTGATCGGATAGGCAGCCTTGTCGGTCGACAAACAAATCACTGCGCCCACCCCGGCCTCAATGGCCGCCGTAAGCACATTGTCAGTGCCAACCACATTGGTCTTCACAGCCTCCATCGGGAAAAACTCGCAACTCGGCACCTGCTTCAAAGCCGCCGCATGGAAAATATAATCCACACCCGGCATTACGCTCCGGCAACTCTCCAGCGAACGCACATCGCCGATATAAAACTTAATCTTATGCGCCACCTCAGGATAACGCACCTGATACTCATGACGCATATCATCCTGCTTCTTCTCGTCGCGGCTGAAGATGCGGATTTCCTTGATATCGGTGTCCAGAAACCGGCGCAGTACCGCATTACCGAATGAGCCTGTGCCTCCCGTTATCAGGAGGGTTTTGTCTTTGAAGATTGACATATATATTTTTGATTTAATATAAAAAGCGTAGATTATAAGTATAAATTTCTTTAGAGAAATTATTTACAAGCCAAAATAAGGAATGCTTAACTATTCATTATCCAGCCAGACATTCTTTAATTTGGCCCATACTTTATCCATCGAATAAGAATTATGAACTTTTGAGACAGCGTTTCTTCCCATTTCTTCAGCCTCTTTTCGATTCTCAATCATCCCAATTAAAGCCATCCGAAGACTTTCCGCGTCATGAGGCGGGACAACGATTCCACAATTGCCATTCCCAACGGATGACAACATCTGAGGTATAGCCCCAACAGAAGTCGCAACTATAGGAGCTCCGCATGCCATTGCTTCAATAATGACATTTGGGAACCCTTCTGAATATGATGGAAGGACAAACACTGCACAATGTTTCGCTTCAGGCCTCCGGAATA
>SFNC01000029.1 GCA_004554255.1 Bacteroidales bacterium | reverse complement strand
CGTATTCTCGCAGCTTCCGGCCATCTTTAGTCTTTTGGTTCAGTCACATAGCCCGCTATGCTCCTTCACCTGCAAGACTAAATCTGACCGAAATCTGCGCCCCCTGCGTTAACAAATATTGGGGAACGGGGTCTTATTCTTATCATTAAATAGGACGGAGCAGATTTATTGGAACAGAATTATGACTGTAAGAATTGTGCTTTTGGCTGTTATTGCGGCAATTGTAAATTTAGGTGCGTTTGCGCAAACGGCTGATGCAGATAGCGTTATGTCGGTGTCGGTTGCTGATGCCGACTCGGCTGCCACCAACCGCGACTATCGTTTCAAGCCCACGCAGCTTATCCTGCCGGCATCGCTGTTGGCGGTGGGTACCGCCGGCGTGTACTGGAAATCTTTCAAAAGCATGAACGCAGACATTCGCGACGGCTTCAATGACATGCGCGGCGACCATTACTTACATGCCGACGACTACCTGCAGTATCTGCCCGCTGTGGCATACCTCGGGCTCGGTTTTACGGGTGTAAAGTCCCGCTACAACTTCAAGCAGCGCCTGTGTGCCGTCGTTACGGCCTATCTGTCTATGACAGCGATGGTTGGCGCGCTGAAATACACTATCCGCGAGCGCCGCCCGGACACCGGCAGGCGCAATTCTTTCCCGTCGGGGCATACGGCCAAGGCCTTTACCGCTGCCGAGCTCATGCGCATCGAATACGGCAACTGGTGGGGCGCGGGGGCATACGCCGTGGCTACCGGTGTGGCATTCCTGAGGCTTTACAATGAGCGGCACTGGTTCAACGATGTTATTGCCGGCGCGGGTATCGGCATCCTCTCGGCGCGCATCGGATACTGGATGATGCCCGTGTATAACAGGCTGTTCCACTGGGATTCCAACTCCAAAACCGTGGTGTGCGCAGCACCATCATACTCTCCTTACGACAAATCACTTTCGTTAAACATGACAGTTTTATTCTAAATCTATATGACAGAATTTCTTTCGCAATGGCATATCCTGGGCCTGGTGGTAGGCCTGGCAACATTCCTGATTATAGGTATTTTTCACCCCTTGGTTATCAAGGGATATTATTATTTCGGGCTGCGATGCCGGCCATGGTTCGCCGCCGCCGGACTCGCCTTTGTGGCATTGAGTATTGTGTTGGATAGTCTGATACTCAGTATCTTGTGCGGTGTTATAGCCTTCAGCTCGTTCTGGAGCATCCTGGAGGTGACCGAGCAGGCTGAGCGGGTGCGCAAAGGCTGGTTCCCCGCCGGCCCGGCGCAGAAACGCGAAGCCGAAAAACAGGAGGTCGAGGAGGCCGATTGACGTTTTTTTCGCGATACCGTCAGTTTTTGCCGCAAAGTTTACTGATTAATCACGAATTCTCCGTACCTTTGCATATTGAAGTTTTCTAAACTTATTTCTCTGTTAAAATAAACATTTTAAGTAATGCTTGACAAAATAAATACCCTCAAGGCGGAGATTGACGCTCTTGTGGCCGCAGATGCGGCGCAGGTCGAGGCTCTGCGTATCAAATATCTTAGCAAAAAAGGCATTATTCCCGCGCTGTTCAACGACTTCCGCACAGTGCCTGCCGACCAGAAACGCGCTATCGGCGTGGCTCTTAACGACCTCAAGAATTACGCTACGGACAAAATCAACGGCCTCCGCGAGAGCCTGGAGTCTCAGTCGGCCGGGTCAGAGGGCCTGGACCTCACCCGCAGTGCCGCTGCCGTGCGCCTCGGAACCCGTCACCCGCTGTCGCTTGTGCGTGAGGAGATCATAGATATTTTCCGCCGCCTGGGATTCACCGTCGCCGAGGGTCCCGAAATTGAGGACGACTGGCACGTGTTCTCTTCTCTGAACTTTGCTGACGACCACCCCGCGCGCGACATGCAGGACACTTTCTTTATCCAGAGAAATCCGGATGTGCTGCTGCGTACCCACACTTCGTCGGTGCAGAGCCGCGTGATGGAGAACACTCAGCCGCCAATACGCATCATCTGCCCGGGGCGTGTGTTCCGCAACGAGGCTATCTCGGCGCGCGCGCACTGCTTCTTCCACCAGGTGGAGGCTCTGTATGTGGACCGCAATGTGTCTTTCGCCGACCTGCGTCAGACGCTGCTGTATTTCGCCCGCGAGATGTTCGGACCCGACACTCAGATTCGCCTGCGCCCCAGCTACTTCCCATTCACCGAGCCGTCCGCAGAGATGGACATCAGCTGTAACCTCTGCGGCGGTAAGGGTTGCGCGTTCTGCAAAGGTACCGGATGGGTGGAAATCCTCGGTTGCGGTATGGTGGACCCCAATGTCCTGGATGCCTGCGGAATAGACTCAAAGGAATACACCGGCTTCGCTCTCGGTATGGGTATCGAGCGTATCACAAATCTGAAATACCAGGTTAAGGATTTGCGCATGTTCTCAGAGAACGACACCCGTTTCCTGGACGAGTTCACCGCCGCCCACTGATAGTATAATCGCCCCCTGACGTCTGTCATAATGAAGATTGCGGACAGGTACAGAATTGCCCTTGAGCGCTTTGCGCAGGAGATGCCAATGCCGGAGACGGAGTTGCATTATGCAAATCCGTTTCAGTTGCTTGTGGCGGTGATACTCTCTGCGCAATGCACGGACAAGCGTGTGAACATCGTCACCCCCGAGCTGTTCAGGGCTTTCCCCACGCCGAAGGCGTTGGCCGCGGCGGAGACTGCGGAGGTCTACGAGTACATAAAGTCAATATCTTACCCCAACAACAAGGCCAAGGCCCTGGTGGGCATGGCAAAGGCGCTGATAGAGCGCTTCGGCAGCGAGGTGCCGCAGGATATGGACGATCTTCTCTCGCTGCCCGGCGTCGGGCGCAAGACCGCAAATGTGATAATGTCGGTGGTATTCGGCAAATCGGCAATGGCCGTGGACACGCACGTATTCAGGGTCTCGAACCGTATTGGCCTTACGAATAACTCCAAGACACCCCTCGCGACGGAAAAGACGCTGATGCGCCATATCCCCGCCGAGGTAGTGCCCAAGGCCCATCACTGGCTGATTCTCCACGGACGTTATATGTGTACGGCAAGGAAGCCCGACTGCGCCAACTGCTACCTTACAGACATCTGCAAATATTACGCCGCCGCAGGCAAAGACACTGTAGAGAAATAAATGGAGATAACCACTTTCACCACTGTTATAGAGGTACTGGGCACCATCGCTTTTGCCATAAGCGGAATACGCCTCGCCGCAGCCAAGAGTTTCGACTGGTTCGGTGCCTATGTGGTGGGTTTTGCCACGGCTATCGGCGGAGGAACGCTCCGTGACCTGCTCATCGGACAGCCGGTGTTCTGGATGGTGTCATGGCTGTACGTCGCCGTCACCGGCCTGTCGCTGCTGGCGGTGATTATTTTCAGGCAGGTGCTGATAAAGGGATTCAGGACGCTGTTTATATTCGACGCCATCGGCCTGGCGCTGTTTGTGGTGGTGGGCGTGGAGAAAAGCCTGGCCGCCGGATATTCCATGTGGGTCGCCATTATAATGGGTATGATTACCGGCTCGTTCGGAGGTATTGTCCGCGATATCCTCATTCGTGAGCTGCCGCTGTTTTTCCGCAAGGACATTTATGCCACGGCATGTCTGGCCGGAGGTATTCTGTACGGCGTGGTGTACGAGATGGGCCTGGGCACGATTCCCTCCGAAATCGTATGCGCCCTGGTGGTAGTAGGTCTGCGCGTGCTGGCAGTGAGGTACGGTTGGTCGCTGCCGATTCTGCAGATTGACCCGGAGGCGTTACCGGACGACGGACACCCTAAATCTTCTAAACATAAAACCAAGAAAAACTGATATGAACAACGATAAACGACGCACTCTCAGGCAATTGCTTAAGTATGCCTTGGTGGGATGCATGAACACCCTGCTCACGCTGTGCGTGATTTTTGTCTGTAAAAGTATTTTGGGCGTAAATGTTTACGTTTCCAACGCGTTGGGCTATATTGCCGGACTGATAAACTCTTTCCTGTGGAACCGCTGCTGGGTATTCCGCAGCAATGGCCGCATGCGGCGCGAGGCCGTGCACTTCTTCACGGGCTTTGTGGTTTGTTACTTCATTCAGTTCGCAGTGGTGTGGCTGCTGAACCAGTCGTGGTTCGGCAAGACGGAATATCACCTGTTCGCTGGGATGGTGGTGTCCGGATACGGTATAGCCACGCTGGTGGGCAACGTGGCTTATACTCTGTCTAACTTCGCTTATAACAAGCTTGTAACTTTCAAAAAACCGGAGGAAAACGCCGTCAGCTGACGTAATTTTAGCCTTAGTCGTGTGTTTTTCAGATAATTACAATGCAAAATATTGCGCCTGGCGGGCCGTGGTGACGGTCTCAGGGAATGGTGAGCGTCAGCCCGTCGTAGGCGATTCTGACATTGTCCGGCAAGGTGCGTTCCACATCGGCGTGGCATCCCATGTCGTGCGACAGGTGTGTCAGCAGCGCCACTCGGGGCTTAACTGCTTGTATAACGCCCAGAGCCTCCTGTAAGTTCATGTGCGAATGGTGCTCTTTGCGGCGCAGGGCGTTTATCACAAGTGTGTCCACGCCTTTTATTTTTTCGAGGGTTTCAGGCAGCATTGTCTTGCAGTCCGTTATGTATGCGAGGTTGCCGATGCGGTAACCGACGATGCGCATTTTGGGATTGTGCATCACCGGTAGGGGAGTTATAAGGTCCGGGCCGATGCTGAAAGGCCGCGTGTCGTCGATTTCGCGGAGGTTGAAGGTGGGAACGCCGGGGTAGAGATTGGACCCGAAGCAGTACGGCACGCGGTTGCGCAGGTCGCGGGCGACATTCGGCTGGCAGTAGACGGGAAAGTCGGGGTGCTTGCCGCAGTAGGGGCGCATGTCGTCTATGCCGCCTACGTGGTCGTAATGGGTGTGGGTGAGCAGGATGGCGTCAAGCGCGGGAGCACCGGCGTCAAGCATCTGGGTCCTGAAGTCCGGGCCGCAGTCTATAAGGAGATGCCGGCGGTTGTCGGTAACCACTAATGCGGAGGTGCGCAGTCGCTTGTCGCGGATGTCTGTAGACCGGCAGGCCTCGCAATTACAGCCTATCTGTGGCACTCCGGTGGATGTTCCGGTGCCTAAGAAATGTATTATCATCTTGTTTTTTAGACAACTACTACTGTTGGTATGCGGTTAGCGGCGGAAACGCGCAAGGCGTCCGTCCTCAAAAAACAGGTACACTCCGTCGCCGTAGGTCCATCGCTCCACCATTCCGGCGGTGGACGGGATGCGGATATATTCGGCCGGGGCACCGAGTGCCAGCCGGCATTCGTCGGGAGTCATGCCGTCGCGGATGCGCGATTTTTTGATAAGCTCCCATGTGTCGTCCTCTATGGTGGAATACTGCTTGCGCGGGTCCTCGAAGGCAAAGAGCGTGGCAAAGTTGCGGGTGGCGATGCGGCTGCTTCCTACGGTCATGAACAGCGACAGGGTGTCGGCAACGCCGCTCTCCGTGAAGCGCACGCGCAGAGGATAATTGGCGTTTCCGGGCACCACTTCGGTAACTTTCACCGGGACATACCGCAGCCCCTGTGTCTCGGTTCCGTTGTCGCGGAAGCGCCTGGGCGTAAGTATGTAATATGTGTTGCCGGCGAGGCGCGAATTCGCGGCGGCGACCATGTCAAGGTCAATGGTAAACGGCACCTGCAGGGACGAGTCGGCATCGAAAGCGCGGCGCTGCATCATCGGACGGTACACCAGGCGGGTGCTGTCACGGTCGGTGAACGCGAACTGCACTTCCTCGTCGCCGGTGAGTCCCTTTATAAAGTTAATATCTTTAAGCTCAAGGACTTGTCCGGTCAGGCTGTCGGGGATGCCGAGCGCTGCGCCGTCCACGCCGGGCGTGAAGATGAGCGAGATACGGTTGTCGGTGACATACAGCCGCTTGCCGGTGCGCCAGTGCGACGGCGCTTCGGGGACTACATCGGCCATGAATGTCATCTCCGGAGTGATGCGCACGTCACGGCGCTTGATGTCGCGGTCCGTGATTCGCGGTGTGCTCTCCACCCCGGTAAAGCAGCCGGTAAGCAGTGGCGCCGTCGCCACTGCCGCGGCAAGCAGTATTCGCGTCAGCGCTCTCATTTTCCGGGAGTTATGCCGAGATTTGTGAACACAAACGAGTAAATGTCGGCCCATTCGTCTATCACTTTGCCGATAGGCTTGCCGCCGCCGTGTCCGGCTTTGCTGTCAATGCGTATCAGCTTGGGATTGTCGCCGGTATTGGCGGCCTGCAGTGCGGCGGCGTACTTGAAGGAGTGCGCCGGAACCACGCGGTCGTCATGGTCGGCGGTGGTGACGAGGATGGAGGGATATTTCACATCGCTGCCGCTTTTTATGCTGTGCACCGGCGAGTATGCAAGCAGATACTCGGCCATCTCGGGAGAATCTGCGGAGGTGCCGTAGTCGTGTGCCCAGTTCCAGCCGATGGTGAACAGATGATAGCGCATCATGTCCATAACGCCTACGCGCGGGATGGCGACACGGAACAGGTCGGGGCGCTGGTTGGTGACGGCGCCGACAAGCAGTCCGCCGTTCGACCCGCCCTCTATTGTGAGCAGCTCGGGAGAGGTAAAGCCCTCTTTAATAAGGTATTCGCCGGCGGCGATAAAGTCGTCGAACACGTTCTGTTTGTGCATTTTGGTGCCGGCAAGGTGCCATTTTTCGCCATATTCGCCACCGCCGCGCAGATTGGCCTGTGCGTATATGCCGCCGTTTTCCAGCCAGTATATGCGGTTTGCCGAGAAGGAGGGCTCCAGCGATACGTTAAAGCCGCCGTAACCGTACAGATAAACAGGATTTTTGCCGTTGCGCTCCAGGCCTTTGCGGTAGGTCAGGAACATGGGCACGCGTGTGCCGTCCTTGCTGGTGTAGAACACCTGCTCGGTAACGTAATCGTCGGCGTTATATCCGGCTATGTTGGTGTGTACCAGTGGTTTCACGCTGTCTGCGACCTTGTCGTAGACATAAATGGCGCCCGGGTCGGTGAACGACGCGAAGCGGTAGTACACTTCGGGATTCTTTTTGGAAGTGGAGAAGGAGACGTTGCCGAAGGAGGGCAGTTTCACGGCGTGGCGCAGCTTGCCGTCGGCCAGGCTGTGCAGGTAGGCATGGTGTGCGGCGTCCTCCAGATATGTCACGATAACATCGTTTTCGGTAATGTCCACACCCACAATAACTTTGTCTTTCTCGGGGATCACATCCCGCCAGTTTTCGGGCTGCGGGGCGCTCAGCGGAGCGGCGACGAGGCGGTAGTTGGGGGCGTCCTTGGAGGTGAGCATGTACACCGTGCCGTCTATGATGTCAATGACGTCTATGGCGTCCTCCTGGCTGTCGGTGACGGTCTGCCACTGAGCTCCGGGCTTATGCAGTTCTTTAATTTTCAGGGCGTTGCCGTTGCCCTGTCCGCCGATGCTGATGACCAGCGCGCTGGCCTTGTCGTCGGTCCACGCAGAGTGGAAATGTAGGGGCGCGTCCTTGTCCCAGAAGGCAAGTACGTCCTGAGACTGCGGGGTGCCAAGTTTGTGATAGTAGACTTTGTGATATTCGTTGGCGTTGGAGAATTCTTTTCCGGCCTCGGGAGAGTCGTAGGCGCTGTAGTAGAAACCGTCGCCGTCCCATGCTATGCCGGTGAACTTGGCCCATTTGATATGGTCGTCGCGAAGCTTTTTGGTGACGGGGTCCATAACGAAAATCTCCTCCCAGTCACTGCCGCTACGCGAAATTGTGTAGCCCAGATTCTTACCGTCGGGGCTCATCCACACGCCTTTCAGCGCCACTGTGCCGTCCGTGCTGAGGGCGTTGGGGTCCAGCACCACCTCGGCATCGGCACCCTGAGGCTGAGATGACCGGTAAAGGACTGACTGATTGCGCAGTCCGTCGTTGTTGAAGAAGTAATATTTGCCGTCGGGATACTTGGTGGGGAGCCCGAATTTGCCGTAGTTGTTGAGAGCGGTGAGGCGCTTGTGGATGTCACCGCGGAACGGAACGGCGTCAAGATAGCCACGGGTAACGGCATTCTCGGCCTTTACCCAGTCCAGGGTGGCACCGGCAGTGTCGTTTTCAAGCGGGCGGTAAGGGTCGGCGACTTTATGGCCGAAGTAATCGTCCACGGTGTTGTCGGCGGGAGCCGCCGGGTATGTCAGTTTCTGTGCATTCATTGCAAGTGATGCGGCCGTAACGGCAGCCGCCAAAACAATCCTTTTCATTATTGGTGATAATTATACTTTTACGACAAAGATACACATTTTCTGCGACACACGCAAATCCACCCGGCAACCGCCTGCGCCACAGCCGGTTATCTGTCGCGGCGATGCGTGACTTATGATCTCAGTGTTTGGCTCTCGCGGAGGGTATTTTTAATCTCGCACAAAAGAATATTTGTATCTCGCGCAGAGAACGCTGAGCGCGCTGAGGGAGTTCTGTAGAACTCGCGCAGAGAAATAATTTGGAGGGGAGGGCGCGGAGAAGGGCTCTCGCGGAGGGTGTTTTTATTATCTCGCGCAGAGAACGCTGAGCGCGCGGAGGAGTTCTGTAGAACTCTCGCAGAGAAGAAATTTGGAGAGTGGGGAGTGCGCGGAGGTAAATCGCTATGGCGATTTGTTATACGCTTATAATCAAATCATTTATTTGCGAAACTTAGATGAGTTAATCGCTTAGATGAGTTAATTGCTTAGATGAGTTAATTGCTTAGATGGGTTAATAGTTTAGATGGATTGATGGCTTAGATGGATTATAATATGTGAAAATGCCGGCGGTCGTTGGGGACTGCCGGCATTTTTTTATATGGGGTGTCAATCAGGCGTTTACGAGGGATTTGCCTTTGGTGATGGCTTCCTGGTTGAGGGGAATCAGGTGGTGGTGGCGCTCGGGGAGGGTTTTCTTGAGGCCGCGGATAACGGCGTCGTCTTCCATGAGGGGGCGTGCTTTAAGGAGTGCTCCGAGCAGAATCATGTTGTAGGTCTTGGAGTTACCCATCTCTATTGCGGCCTCGGTGGCATTCACGGGGATGACGGTGATGTCTGTCCTGGTGGGTGCGTGGTGTATTCCGTAGGGGTCGTAGATGAGTGTTCCGCCGGGTTTTACTTTGCTTTCAAATTTGTCCAGGCTCTGCTGGTTTAGGATAACG
Source organism: Bacteroidales bacterium (assembly GCA_004554255.1). GTDB lineage: Bacteria > Bacteroidota > Bacteroidia > Bacteroidales > Muribaculaceae > CAG-873. The sequence continues at coordinate 11,108 of SFNC01000029.1, read as the reverse complement.
GCGGTGTCGTATTTGTCGACGATGGGGGATGAAATGGGTGTGTCGCTGACGATCACTGTTACGTTTGCAGTGCCTCCGCGCTGTTCGGGACCGTAAGCGGGCATCCATGTAACCTCGCGGTTGTCCATAAGTCCGGCGTAAGCCAGGATTTTACCCATTGAGAGTACACCTTGTCCGCCGAATCCGGCTATGATGATTTCTTCTTTCATTGCATTACAGTTATTCGGTTAGACATTTTTGAGGTCGCCCAGGGGGTATTTCACGAACATGTTTTCTACCATCCATTCGTTGGACTGAGCGGGAGTGAGTTTCCATCCGGAGTTGCAGGTGGAAACGACTTCCACCACAGATGTTCCGCGTTTGTCCAGAGCGTTCTGGAATGCTTTTTTAAGGGCGGATTTTGCCTTGCGGACAGCTGCGGGGGTGTGAACGCTCTGTCGGGTTACGTAGCAAGTTCCGTCCAGCCCTGCGAGAATGTCGCTGATTTTGATGGGGTAACCGTTGAGGTCGGCCTGACGTCCGTAGGGCGTTGTGGCGGTTTTCTGTCCGAGCAGAGTGGTGGGTGCCATCTGTCCGCCGGTCATTCCGTATATTGCGTTGTTAATGAATACGATAACGATGTTTTCGCCACGGTTTGCGGCATGTATTGTCTCGGCGGTACCTATAGCGGCGAGGTCGCCGTCGCCCTGATATGTGAAAACGACATTTCCGGGGTTGAGTCTGGAGATTGCTGTGGCGATAGCTGGTGCGCGACCGTGCGCGGCCTCTACCCAGTCAATATCGATATAGTTGTATGCGAATACGGCGCAACCGACCGGCGCTACGCCCACGGCGGTGTCTTCGAGGCCCATTTCGTCAATGACTTCCGCGATAAGCTTGTGCACCACGCCGTGGCTGCAACCGGGGCAGTAGTGGGTGTTGACGTCGAGCAGCAGACGGGGCCTGTTATACGTCTTGTTTTCGGGTTTTATGATGTCTTGTATGTTCATGGCAATGAGGTGTTAAGCGTTTGGGAAATCGCGGTGGAAGGCGTCGAGAATCTCACCGGGCGTGGGAATCATGCCGCCCATTCTTCCGAAGTGCGTAACGGGAATGCGACCGTTAACGGCAAGTCGCACATCCTCTATCATCTGTCCGGCGTTAAGCTCAACGGTGAGGATGCCTTTTACGCGCGCGGCGAGGTCGCTGATGGCCTGAGTGGGGAAGGGCCAGAGGGTGATGGGGCGCAGGAGGCCGATTTTTATTCCGGCGGCGCGGGCTTCCTCAATGGCTTTCAGGGCGATACGGGCGACGGTGCCGAATGCTACGATGAGGTATTCGCAGTCGTCGGTGAAATATTCCTGATAGCGGACCTCGTTGGCGGAGATGAGCTTATAGGTGTCCTGCAGAATCTCATTGTTTTTTTCCATGATAGAGGACTCCAGTTCCAGCGAAGTAACCACGTTGCGGTGTCCGCGGCCATGTTTGCCTGTTGCGGCCCAGGGGCACTGTTCGCGTACCTCGGCGTCTGTGCGACGCGGGCGTGCGGGCGGAAGGACCACCTTTTCCATCATCTGGCCCACGATGCCGTCGGCGAGAATCATTGAGGGGACGCGGTATTTGAAAGCCAGGTCCATGCCCAGTCCCACGAAGTCGGTCATTTCCTGAACCGTTGCGGGCGAAAGGACAATCAGGTGATAGTCGCCGTGACCGCCGCCTTTGGTGGCCTGGAAATAGTCGGCCTGCGACGGCTGAATGGTACCCAGACCGGGGCCTCCGCGCATAACGTTGATAATGAGGGCCGGGAGCCGAGCTCCGGCGATGTAGCTGATGCCTTCCTGCTTGAGGGAAACGCCGGGCGAAGAGGATGACGTCATCACGGCCTTGCCGGCGGCGGCACCGCCGTACACCATGTTTATGGCTGCGACTTCGCTTTCGGCCTGAAGGACCACCATGCCGGTTGTCTCCCAGGGCTTTTCGGCGGCGAGAGTCTCCAGGACCTCGCTCTGCGGGGTTATCGGGTAGCCGAAGTATCCGTCCATACCGTATCGGATGGCGGCGTGGGCAATGGCTTCGTTGCCCTTCATTAATTTTACTTCCTGTTCCATTAGTGTAAAAAATTATTGTTCAACAACACGATAAACCTCAATGCAGGCATCGGGGCAGACCAAAGCGCAAGAGCCGCAGCCGATGCACTTTTCGGGGTTAGCCATATAGGCAAAGTGATAACCGCGGTCGTTCACTTCCTTGGGCTGGAGAGCGAGGACGTCCACGGGGCATGCCACAACGCAAAGGTCGCAGCCTTTGCATCGCTTGTCATCAACAGTTATTGCTCCATGTATTTTAGCCATAATATTCTGTAAGTAGTTGTTAAAAGTATATGTCACAAAAATAATAATTATTTTCCAAACGGCAAGCGAAAGGGGTGATAAAAGTTGTTATAGCGCATAAATTTGGATATATGCGCCGAGAATGTTAATTTTGTGACCTTAAATAATTTGAGTCCAGGGCATGAAGTTATCAACAAAGGCGAGGATACGCGTAGCGATAAGGAATATCACGGACGCATTTTCCGGGACGCGGTTTGCGGGGGAACGACCTTTGGGCGAGGCCTGCAGGCTTAAACAGGTTCTGGAGCTTTCCCAGCCATTCAAGCCGTCTGAAACTCTTGCGGGCAAGATACATAATCTTACTGAGGCGGCGCGTTGCATAAACCGTGTCACGGTGCTGCCCGGCGAGGTGATCTCGTTCTGGCGCGCGGTGGGGAATCCTAATGACAGCCGTCGGTTTACGTATGGGCGGAGTATCCATAACGGCGTGCAGACCAAGGATTTCGGCGGCGGACTCTGCCAGGCATCGGGCATAATGCACCATGCGGCGCTGCTTGCCGGGCTGGAGGTGGTGGAGCGGTTCAACCATTCGGTGGACCTGTACACGGACGAGACGCGATTTGCACCGCTCGGGACGGATGCCACGGTGTTTTATGGGTTTAAGGACTTGAGAATCAGGAATAATACTGGGTCGCCAATCAAGTTTGAGCTAATGGTGGAGAACGCCGCGCTCAGGCTGGTTCTGCACGGCGCGGACAGCATGAGGCGCCGGGAGCTTGATATTGTTATATGTGAGGCCCCGGACGGAGTGAAGGACGTGAAAGTCCGAGATGCGGCCGGATGTGTGGTATCTACGTCTGTGTATCAGCCGCTTAACATAGTAAAGAGAGATGAAAAAACTGACTGAGATATTTTCGTTGCGCGGCTGCGTGATGTTCCATTTTGCCTTCTGGCTGTTCTTTGTACTGGGCTTCTGTGCCAATATCAGCAAGTCTGTGATTGAGGGCAGTGTGGCATCGTGGCTGTTGACGCCTCTTGTTACGGCATTTTTGGCCGGTGCCATGGCGCTGCCCACGTTGATAAGCAAGTCCAAAGCATACAAGCGGGTGTATATAGTGGCTGTGTCGGTGCTGCTTACATTGCTGATTGCCATGGAGTTTTTCCTGATGACAGAATTTTCGATTTTCTGTGGCCAGGATGTCATAGATATATTGTATGAGACGAACGGTGATGAGTCGTCGGAGTTTCTGGCAACCTATATGTCATTCGGGAAAATTGTGCTGTACGTAATTGGTATGGTGACAGTATGGGCGTTGTCGTTCCTGTTGGCGAAGTATATAGTACAGCGTTGTTATGCGGTGTATGCCGAGTGTTTGCTCGCGGGTGGCGGAGTGATAGTGATGGCAGTCTGTGGCATAGGATTTATAAAGTACCGCAACGGAATGTCCATACCCCAGTATTCGTCGCCGACGCGCATCCTTTATTCCATGTATGTGGCAGACCGCCGAGCCGAAACCAACCGCGAGCTGTGCGGAGAGTGCGCGAGCTATATACAGACTGCGGGCGAAAAATCGCGGAACAGAGGGCTGAATGTCATACTTGTCATAGGCGAATCACATTCCTATTATCATACTCCGGCGTACGGCTATGGCATCAACACCTTTCCGTTGGTTGGCAGTATAGCCGATTCGACATTGGTATGGTACGACGATATTGTTACTGTGAGCGACCATACGCAGGGGGCTATGGATGCAATCTTCCCGATGAATATCCCCGAAGGGCCTACAGTCCTGTTCCCGGCAGTATTCAAGGCATTAGGGTACAAAACGGCGATGTATGACAATCAGTACCTTGCCGGCAATGGGATATCCATATTGAGCGACGGGGGAATTTCGGACCTGCTGTATGACGTGCGGAATAAGACGCGGGTACCGGACCTGGAGCTGGTGAGAAACGGTATTGCGCCGGATTCGGCAAATACAATGGTGATATATCATCTGATGGGCTCGCATTATAAATATGAGGAGCGTTATCCGCGAGATAAATTCTCGGTATTCGGGCCTGATGATTATCCCGGTCATGGCCGTGATGAGGCAGAAATACTTGCGCATTACGACAATTCTTTGCGCTATACGGACTATGTGCTGAAATCAGTCATGGATAAGTATGCCGACAAGAACAGTGTGATGGTGTACATAAGCGACCATGGCGAGGAAGTGTTTGACATAGACGGTTACATGGGCCATGGAAATGCGTATTCCCGGAGTAGACCGGAGTACCAGATCAGGGTACCGATGTTTATATGGATGTCAGAGGGTTATATGGCGTCGTATCCCGACAAACGCGATGCGATAAGGCGCAATTCGGGAAAGCCCGGCCTGACGAGCGGTATAGGGCATCTGCTGCTGGACCTTGCCAATGAGGCGGAGAGCAGGTACCGGCCGCAGCGCAGCATTGTCCACGGCAGTTACGAGAAGCCGCGGCGAGTGGTGCTGAACAGCCTTGATTTTGACGAAGCGTGCGCTAAAAAGTGAAGTGCATGGCGATGCGGACGCCCGAGCGGTCTATCGGGTAGCCGGGATGGCGGTGGGTGAGGCGCCAGACGTAGTCTACACGCAGGCATTTGAAGAGATTGTCGATGCCCACACCGGCTTCCATGTACGGAGTGCGGGAGATGTCTGTCACGGCGATTCCACCCTCGGGGAAGGCGAGCATACCGGCGTTGTGGCGCGGGTCGTTTGCCTGCGACAGCTTGCCCCAGTAGGTGCGCAGAGAGAACGCCTCGCGCAGTTTAAGCTTTTTTACCAGCGGGATGTAGTTTAAGATGGCGCCGTTGGCCCAGTAGGTGAGGTCGGCTTGAGCGTAGCTGTCGGCGACGAATTCCATTGCGTTTATGAGGCAGAAACTCTCGGGCTGCACGGTGTACGAGAGGTTCGCGTTGGGGATGAACATCTGTGTGTACGGTGTGTGCCGCGACCATATATGTCCGCCTTTCAGCATCATGTCCAGGTATCCCCAGGCCGAGAACCAGAAGCGGTGAATCAGCGAGGCCTCGGTGCGCTGCACGTTCCATGCCGAGCCGAGGCGGTTTGTGGCCATGCGGTGCGAGAGCGAGACGGTCCAGGCGTCCATGTTCACGGGTATGCGGTAGGTGCGCGTCTGGTAGAATTTCTCGCCGGGGGCATAGCGGAGCGTTATCTCGCCCCAGGTCTCGTTGAAGGCGTGAATCGGGCGTGAGGGCTGCGTTTCGGCGGCGTCGGTGGTGATGGCGAACGGTAGGACGCGTGAAGAAATCTGGCGGTCGTTGGCGCCGATGGCACGGACAGAAAAGTTGTTTGCAAGCTCCAGGGTGTAAGTCACCTGATTCAGGCGACGATAGCTGACGCGGTTGTCCTCCTGTCGCTTCCAGGCCAGGATAAAGTTGTCGGAGTTGGTGAACATGTAGTCCTGACCGATCCGGTCAATGTCGTAGGAGGAGTTGAGGCGTATGGAGTGTACGGGGAACTCGCGGGAGTGGTAACGTTTCTCGTTAAACGAGTATTCGAGTTCGGTGCCGTATTTCCACTTATGGTCGCGGAAGCCGTGCGCCACGTAGAAACGTCCGAACCAGTGTTTGGAGAGGTTTGCGGTGGTCATTCCGCCGGCGCGTAACCTCAGGCCCTCCAGAGTGTTACCGGTTATGAAAGTGTTAAGCGGTCCGATGTCAAATTTAGATACCTTGCCGGTGGGGAGATACCCGCTGGCCATCATCTTGATGAATTTTTCGCCCCAGTAAAAGAGTTTTTTACTGCGCAACTGGGTAAGCAGCGAGTTGACGGATGCCTCGCCCTTGGGAATCTCGAACAGGCGCACGTCCTTCCAGAAATTTTCGTCGCGGACTCTTGCCTCGGGGACAATTACCGTGTTTGCAAGACCACGGAAAACCTGCTGTTCATCTGCCGGGGCGTCGAAGTTGGCGTTTGCATACGCCACGTTTCGGCGTGCGTACATGCCCTGCAGTCCCGGGATAACGGAGATTTCCATCGTCAGGTCGTCGCGGGTTTTGATGCGACTGCCGTCCGCAGCGCGGGTAAATTCCTGGTCGATGTACATGTTCTCAATGAAATTCAGGTTTATTTCCGGGGCGATGCGCATGGTTACGCGGCTGATGAACATTGCTGAGTCCGAGGGGATTACGTACATCTGGCCGACAAATCCGAACACCGATTTGTTGTGGGGATAAAAGCTGAGCTGGAGAGCCTTCTCGCCGTCAATCATCGTGGAATCGGTGATGTAGAACTTATAAAAGTCAGCGGCGATTGGCGAAAGCGGGCTGACAAACCGGTTCTGCAGGATGTTTATGTCGCGGTCGTATAGGTCTATTTCGCGCAGCACGTCCTGGAGGAAAACACGCATGCTTTCCTGGTCGGCGAGCTCGTCCACTCCCTCGCTTTTGAGGCCGGTGATTATCTCTCGCTCGCCCCTTGGGTCGCGACGGAAGTGCACCTGCGAGGAGGTCTCCTTTACGGAGAGCGGGAGGACCGGTTTACCGGAAATCTCAGACGTGTCCACGTATTGCCACAGGAAGGGGAACTTTTTCATTATGGCGTTCTGCTTGCCTTCGCTGTTGGGGGTTATGTTGTTGAGGCCCAGTGTAATGCGCTCGTATTTGTCGAAGTTGTAATACGGGTTGCGCCTCGGGTCGTTGACGCCGGCCGTGGCGCGAATGCGCTCCATGAGGTCGACGGCGGGATTGTTCTTCTTTGAGTATTTCTTGCGCTTAATCACCACCTCGTCAAGAGTGAACGCCTCCGGGGCAAGCATAATCTCGTAGACATTCACACGGTTTTTGCGAATTGGAAGCACCTTGCGGGCATAGCCTTGCGACGTGACAATGAGCGCCGGGGTGTTGTCGCGGATTGTCATTTCAAAAATGCCGTTGGAGTTGGCGAGTGTGCCGGACGCGCGTCCGGAGGTGGCTATCGCCGCCATGGGGATGGGCTCACGTGTGATGGAGTCGCGGACAATTCCGGAGATAAAGTATTTGCCGGCGGCGACCTTTGCCGGCGGGGCCTGCCGTACAAAAACCGAGTCGGGTATGGAGTCTGCGGCCGCCGGGATGGCGGTGAGCACCATGAGGAGAAATATTTTAATAATGCGGTTCAGCAATTTATTCTTACCTTTGCAGAAAGTTTATACAACTTCAGTGATATGGCAATAGAAATAGAGAGAAAATTCCTGGTGGCGAACACCGATTATAAGGCAATGGCCTCGCATTCCGAGCCAATATGCCAGGGCTATCTGAGCGTTGACCCCGACCGTACGGTGCGTGTCAGAATCAAGGGCGAGCATGGCTTTCTTACAGTGAAAAGCCGTACGCACGGACTGACTCGCGGCGAGTGGGAATACGAGATTCCCGTAGGTGATGCGCGGGAGCTTCTGGCTCTGTGCCCCAATCCGTTAGAGAAAAGACGGTGGTATGTTGAATACGAGGGACACGTGTGGGAGGTGGATGAATTCGGGGGCAGCCATGCGGGACTGTGCGTTGCCGAGGTGGAGCTGCAGTCGGCCGACGAGACCGTCACCGTGCCCGGGTTTATCGGGCGAGAGGTAACCGGCGACCCCCGTTATTATAATTCATCGCTGAGCCAGTAGCACGACGTTCTCCACATGGTGTGTGTGGGGGAACATGTCCACGGGCTGAACGGCCAGGACGGCATAGTCCTTGTCCAGCATGGCGAGGTCCCGAGCCTGGGTGGCCGGATTGCAGCTTACGTAGACTATGCGTGACGGGCGGGCGCGGAGAATTACGTTTACCACATCCTCGTGCATGCCGGCGCGTGGCGGATCCACAATCATTACGTCGGGCACGCCATGTTCGGCGACAAAATCGTCGGTGAGCACATTTTTCATGTCGCCGGCGAAGAACACGGTGTTGCCGATGTTGTTCTCGGCCGAGTTTACGCGTGCGTCCTCAATTGCTTCGGGAACATATTCGATTCCGATAACCTTGGATGCCTTGGCGGCCACAAAGTTGGCGATGGTGCCGGTGCCGGTGTACAGGTCGTAAACCAGCTCGTTGCCGGTGAGTGCGGCAAAATTGCGAACCACCTTGTAGAGCTGGTATGCGCCGTGGGAGTTTGTCTGGTAGAAAGATTTTGGCCCTACGCGGAAGCGCAGACCTTCCATTTCTTCAATAATATAATCGCGTCCGGAGTGGAGGAGAACCTCCTGGTCGCCGAGGGAGTCGTTTACCTTCAGGTTTATGACGTACATCAGCGATGTAATCTCGGGGAATTCGGCGGCAATAGCGTCCATAACGGCCTTTATCTGAGCGGGGTTGTCCTCTCCGAAAGCCATTACAGCCATTTTCTCGCCCGTGGATGCAGTGCGCACCATGAGAGTGCGGAGCAATCCTGTGTTTGCGCGCAAGTCGTAGAAACTCAGGCCGTTGTCCTTGCCGTACTGCTTGATGAACAGGCGCAGGCGGTTTGAGAAATCGTCCTGAAGGTGACAGCGGTCAATGTCCAGCACCTTGTCGAAAGCGCCGGGGATGTGGAATCCGGCGGCGTCGCGGTCGGGAAATTCGTCGTTGCTGCGAAGTTGCTCGAAAGTCAGCCATTTCTTGTTTGAGAACGTGAATTCCAGCTTGTTACGGTATTCGCGTTGTTCGGGCGAGCCGATAATCGGGCTAATCTCGGGTAGCTGAATTTTGGCGATGCGGGTTAGGGCGTCCACCACCTGCTGCTGTTTGCATTTCAGCTGGAAAGAGTAGGGGAGGTGCTGCCAGCGGCATCCGCCGCACACGCCGAAATGTGAGCACATTGGCTGTACGCGCAGGTCCGCCGGCTTGACGAGCCGCTCTATGTGTCCTTGCGCATAGCTGTGTTTTTTGCGGTCTATTTTTATGTCGGCGATGTCGCCCGGCGCGCCATAGGGGACAAATACCACCATTCCTCCGACTGATGCTCCGGGAGCGCCTTCGGGGATGGCGGGGATGCGTGCGATGGCATTGCCTTCGGCGGCGACATCGCAAATCTCTATGTTTTCGAGGAGCGGGAGCTCCTTACGTTTTCTTGCCATAAACAGCTGTATATATATTATGTGTGGTTCAACGGATCAGTTGAATAAATTTGCCGACAGCCTGCGTAGCGCCTCGATTTTGTCGTCGGCGCTGACAACCATGGCGATGTTGTAGTTTGAGCCGCCGTATGAAATCATGCGCACGGGGAGGTCTCCGAGGGCGTCCACGGCACGCCCGGCAAATCCGCCGTTGTGCCAGTCCATGTCGCCCACCACGCAGACAATGGCCATTTTGCGGTCCACGTTGACGGTTCCGAAGGCCATGAGGTCGTCTACAATCTGCTCCAGGCGTCCATCGTTGTCGATTGTGACGGTGACGCCGACTTCGCTTGTGGCAATCATGTCAATGGGAGTGCAGTGGCGCTCGAAAGTCTCGAAGACCTTGTTCAGGAACGAGTACGAGCGGAACATTCGTCCGGATTTGATGTGGATTGCGGTGATATTGTCTTTTGCGGAAACGGCTTTTATGGAGCGTGTTGGCGGGGTGTTGCAGATAAGCGTTCCGGGCTTTTGCGGCTCCATAGTGTTAAGCAGTCTGATGGGAATATTGTGCAGACGCGCGGGTAATACGCATGCCGGATGCAGGATTTTTGCGCCGAAGTATGCCAGTTCGGAGGCTTCCTCGAAGTGTAACTCGCTGACTGGGCGTGTTCCCTCCACATAACGGGGGTCATTATTGTGCATACCGTCGATGTCTGTCCATATCTGAATCTCCTCCAGCTCCAGAGCTGCGCCTATGATGGAGGCGGTGTAGTCGCTGCCGCCGCGCTGCAGATTGTCCACGTCGCCGTATTCGTTGCGGCATATAAATCCCTGGGTAAGATATATTTCGGCGTCCGGATTCATGTCTATAAGGCGTTTCAGGCGCACCGAAATATACTTCATGTCGGGCTCGCCGTTCTCGTCCGTGCGCATGAACTTCAGCGCGGACAGGAGCACCGATCGGGTGCCGGTGAGGTTAAGATAGTTGTTCATCAGGGCGGTGGACATAAGCTCGCCCTGTGCAAGAATCTCTTTCTCGTCGGTGTCGGTAAAATCCACGCCCATGAGCGAGCGGATGTATGCGAAGCAACGGCTTACGCTTTCGGTAGCGGCCTGCCGTGCCGCTGCCGCCGCGGCATTAACCATGGCGCCGCGACGAGTGCCTCCGGAGCCGGCGGTGTCGAAAAGTTCGGCAATGACATCGCGGTATTTGCTTTCGAGGGCGTTTGCGGTCTCCTGCGCTCCGGCGGGATTGTGCTTGTACAGATAGTCGCAAATCTGCACAAGAGTATTTGTGGTTCCGGCCATTGCCGACAGAACCACAATGTTACGTTGCCCGGCGTAAGTATCGCCGGTGATGAGTCGCGCCACATCCTTGATGCGGGCGGCGGAACCAACGGAAGTTCCTCCGAATTTCAATACCTTCATAACGGGCGCAAAGTTAGCAAAATTTCTGCGTATCACCAACACCCGAAAGCGCACAACATTGGTAAATAGTGCCACACAGTTCAGCAAAAGGGGAATCGCGAGCAGCGTTGAGGGCTGAAATCAAGCCGGAAAGAGTATAAATAATACGGCAAATCAGAGATTTACAACGTAATTGATTATTCAGATACGTAAACATCTCACGCAGAGTGAATTTTAATCTCACTGTTTGGTTCACGCGGGGCGAATTTTTAAATCTCGCGCAGAGTACGCTGAGCTCGCTGAGGAGTTCTGTGGAACTCTCGCAGAGGAATAATTTGGAGGGTGTTG
>SFNC01000127.1 GCA_004554255.1 Bacteroidales bacterium | reverse complement strand
TTATTGTTCATTTCTTTTTTTGCTGTCCGTTGCAGATACTCGTTCAAGTCCTTGCAACCGTCATAGAGTGCGGAACGGTCACAGACACGTCCGCCGTAGTGTCCTTTGAGGACTTCCAGCGTCCTCCGCCCGGATTCGTCACGGTCGAGGAAGCAGTCGATGCGCCCGTACCCGTCCAAGTGTTTCACCGCCTTGCCTACGTTGGCGACGGAGTTCAGCACAAGGCTGTCGCCATTGCCGCCTATGCCGAGTGTGTCAGCGGACAGAAAGTCCATGAAACCCTCGAACACGCTGCATACGTCAGAGGCGGTATCTTCCGGTTTTATCAGTGACACATCTTTGGGTGGTATGCAACCCTTAAAATAGCGGCTCCGGATTTCGTAGCCACCAGCCACGTTCGGGAAGCCAACTGTGAAATACCGCTTTCCACGCACGCCATAGTTCAGGCGGCAGCAGTGGCGGGATGCAACGGCATAAGGGATGCCCCGTTCCGCCAGATAGTCCGTCAGTGGTGAGCGGAGCAGCGGGACGGCTTCCACTCCCTCAAAGGCAGGTTCGGACGGTTCCGGCAGGTACAACGGCTTTTTCGCTGAGACAAATGGCATACGCACAGTTTCCGCTATGAATCCCGCCTGCGCCATGAAGTCACCGCTTCGGGCAAACTCCCCGGCAAGCGTGAAGATGTCACCGCCCTTGCCCAAGCCGAAGTCGTACCAGAGCCGTTTCGCCACGTTCACGCGGAAAGAGGGCGTGCGCTCATTGCGGTATGGCGCATGATACCACAGCTCGTTTCCGCTCCTTCGGACAGGCTCATGTCCCAACCGTGCGAGAAAGTCCGCGAGGGATATTTGCCTCATAGTGTCTATATCCGTCCGTTCCATGCGGCGCATCAGTTGATGATGAACTTTATACCCATGCCCCACTGCGTATGAAATTTCTTCGTGTCGCCACCCCACAGGCAACGCTCCCGGAGGTTGGCGAGCAGGGCGATACGGTCAGCCACGTAAAACTCCACGTCCAGCGTCAGCGCACCGCCATAGACGAAGGCGTCCCGGTCATGCAGTGTCGAGCCGTCATGCAGCACCTTTTCGCCCCAATTCACCGATTCATACCCGGCGAGAGCCGAAGCCCCCGCATAGACGAACACGATTTTACGGGCATCGGAAAGTATCTTGAAATAGTAGCCGCCTTCCGCCGTGAACTGCGCCACAGGTATGGAAGTGTCCTTGTAGGGGTTGTTCTTCAGAATATACTCACCTCCGAACACCCATTTATTACCCTTCTTCGTGTAGGTGGAGAGAGCCGCCCCGAAACTGTACCCGCCGTCGTTACCGCCGGGTTTGAAGCCGTCTGCCAGATTCGCCCTGACCTCGATACCCTGCATCTTCGGCAGGCATCGCTGGGCGTGCGCCTGCCCCGTGAAGAGTGCAAGCGACGCGATGATTATTGCGATGTGCTTTCTCATGGTCAGCGCACTTGGAGTTCGTTAATCGTGTTTGCACGTACCAAATCCTCATTTTCGATCACGAAAGACTGGTGGCGACCTCCGTTCTTCTCGTTCAGCTCCACCACGAGGCACTTGCCGTCGGGGATGGTGAACTTCGCCATCGTGAAGACCGTGCGCTCGCTTTTTTTGCCCGGCACGAACGTGGCGTAGTTCTGTGCGCGGAGCGGCAGGATGACACGCTCCTGCACGGCGGTACGCTTCGCCACCTTCTTGTCCACGATTTTCCATGTGATGTAGTCCACATCGAAAGGCACGTTGCTCTGGTTCCTGATTTCCGTGTGGAAATACAGAAGCCCGTTGTGCGTGTATATGCCTTTCAGAAGGTACTGGATGCCGAAACGCTTGCAGCCGATATGCTTCACCTCACGTTTGTTCTGCTTGTGGATGGACTTCATGATAAGGCGCACCAGCATCGGGCTTTCGCTGCCCAGCTCTTTCAGGTAGATTTCCTGCGCGTTGTTCGGGCGGTTCACCGCCTCGCCGTCATGGATGAAGTCGCACATCTCCACATTGAGCAGCAGCGGCTCGGCGGCGTACTTCACGTTGAAGGTGTAGAAACTCCCGTCCTCCGTGATGACAGACATGTTGGTTTCGTTCGGGAAGTTCCTCACGGTTGCCTTCACACGGATGACGTTCTCCGCTCCGTCGGCTTTGCCCGCGATCAGGTCGGGCGAGCCTAAATCGACATAGCGCACCTCCGCCGGGAAGATGACATGCACGGTCTTGTCGTAGGTCACTTCCAAGCCGTGCGGGGGAACCATGCGGTCAAAGCCCAGCTTTCTCGTCAGACCGTGATACAAGTCGCCGTCCGCCTCCTTCTGCGGATAGACCTCCTTTGTCAAGGTCGGTTGGTCACTTCCGTTGCTTTGCCCAACGGTTACGTTTTCCTGCGCGTTGGCAGTTGCGATGCCCATAGCGAGGGCAAACATCATGATTACTTTTTTCATTTTACTTTGGATTTTTAGTGGTAAATAAAAATTTGATTATTTCCTTAATTCACTCCTTGATAGAGCATGACCCTGTACCCGGCTTTCAGATGCACTTTGACGGTGCGCATCTTCTTGGCTATATACTGGCTCGTGCCTTGTATCAGCCCCTTGCCCAAGTCGGAGGCGAGCTGCGCCCCGGCATTGGTGGAGATGTTGATGCTGCTCCCCAGCGAGCCGCCCATGTTGGCGGCAACCTCCCGGACAGCGTTCATCTCCATCGAGTTGGGGATGAATATGCCGGGCTGTCCGTCCGTGTCATAGACCTCCAACTCCACCGGGATAACCGTACCGTCGTGTTCCAGCGAGGTGATTTCGATAGCGAGCCGTTCGCCCTGAATCTTGGCTGCGCCGACCACCACCGCATTACGGGGAATGATCCGGTCTGCTACCGCCATCGGCTCCAGCAAGCGCAACCTGACCGCCTGCCCGTCCGTCACGCTCTGCGCCCCATAGACACATGCCGGTATGGTGTTCCTGTCCGATACGGTTGTAATGCCCACCGCCGTGTTGAAACTGCGGTTGCGTTCCTGCGAGAAGGAAGCGACAAATTCGGCATTGCTCACGGGCTGTCCGAGCGAGGACACCACCTGATGCGTCACCTGCCTGACGGGTTTTGCCGTATTCTTTCCGGCTTTCTGCACGGGGGACGGCTCTGTGGTCTGTCCCGCCGCCTGCGTGCCGTTCTGACCGCCCATGTACTTCGCCGCCAGCTCGTAGGATTTTTCCATGAGTGCCACCTGCTCGTCCATCGTGGAGCTTCTCTCTTTTCCGCTTTCCAGTTCGGATTCGAGCGTGGCGATGCGTTCCAGCAGTTCGTCCATCTCCGCATTGTCGTTCTTCGGCTGCTCGTAGAAGTTGCCGAGTGTGGCATTGAGGTCACGGTAGGCAGCTGCCGAGGACTGGATGGTTTTCGGCGCGGGCTTCACCGCCTCTTCCGTTCCGCCGGGATTGGCAAGGTCGAAGTCGCTGTCCCCATCCGCTGCCGCCGTTTCGCGGTCGAACAGGTCGCCCAACTGCTGCATGGCGCGGCTGCGGTTCTCCTGCCGTTCCTCCATTGCCCCCTGCTCGTAGGCTTTCGCCTTGTCACCGATAATCCGGCGGTTCTCCTTGTCCGCGTCGGGCATCTCGATGTTGTAGCCGCTTGTTCCCGGTTCCTGCTCCTTGCCGGAGGACGGGGCGAATATCAGCCACATCGCCCCGATGAATACCAGCACCATAGCGGGAAGCACTATCATTTTCTGACGTTTCAGCCGTTGGGCTTCGGTCAGCGGCTTGCGCTCCTTCTTCGGCTTGTCGTTGCCGGGAGCCGTCTTGTTTTCGGGCTTGCTCTCCGTCTTGTTCTCAATCTTCGTTTCGTTCTTTGTCTGTTCCATATAAATAAGGTATTAAGTGATTTTCCGTTTTTTGCTGTACGGACAGTTCCACCTGTCCGGCATGGTCTGTCACCATCCGGCTACCGTCATTCCTGCCGATGTCATAGACGGCTTTACCGAAAGTGTAGAGGGCAAGCGTGGCGAATGCGGCGAGCATTGCCAGCACGATGCGCCTGCGTGTCTTCGGCGGCAAACCGTCCAGATAGCCCCTGAGCCTTGCCACCAGCATTTTCTTTTTGTCATGGAGTTTCCAATATGCGCCCCAAAATGATTTCTTGATTTTCTTCATATCCGTTTACCTTTTGATGGTTTGTAAATCCTTGTTCTCGATGATGGTGAATCCCTCGATGGTGAACCCGTTGGGGTTGTCGTCCGAACGAGACGAGTTCAAGAGGCGACAAGTGGTCACGAGGCTGCGCTCTGTGACGTTGCTCTGCCGGATGATCTTCTGCGTGGCGTAGGTCACGGCACGGTAGGGATAGCCGTTGAAGTCGCACACCACACTGTCCACTTTCAGCACTTGGTTGATGTTACCGGCGATGATGCGGTTGTAGTACCCTTTCTCGGCGAAGTCCGAATAGTAGTTGTACACGCTCTTGTCCGCCAGCAGCAACGCACGCTTCACGTTGTGTTCTATCGCGCTCTTTTCGGGCGAGAGCGTGAAAAACAGCTCGTGGAAGCGGCGCACATGCTCCCTCGCTTCCGCCGGACGGTTCTGCGAGAGGTCCTGCGAGAGTGCCAGCATCAGCGACTTGCCGTTATCCAGCACATAGATCTTTTCACGCTGCCGCTCCGCGAAGCGGTAGGAACTCCACACGCTCCATACCGTTATCACGGCGCACAGCGAGAGGAAGACGATACCGAACAGGCGTATCTGCCTGAACGATGATTCGATGTTTTTGAGTGACTTGAATTCCATTTTACTTT
This sequence comes from Bacteroidales bacterium, assembly GCA_004554255.1. Taxonomy (GTDB): domain Bacteria; phylum Bacteroidota; class Bacteroidia; order Bacteroidales; family Muribaculaceae; genus CAG-873. The sequence goes on along the minus strand of SFNC01000127.1, from coordinate 387 downwards.
TTCCGTTTATAATTGCACATTGATTATTTCAGCAGTTTCCCGGCACGTCCGACCATGTTGCCTGCGGTAGCACCCGCCACGCTGCCCGCCATGCTTCCGGCGCGTCCCGCCATCTGGTTCACGTTGCGCCCGTAGCCGCCCATGCCCCCGGCTTGAATGATCCAGCCCGCCACCGTCGGAATGGTGAAGTAGCCGATGATGCCGATTATCATGAACACGATATACACCCCGTCGCTGGAATCCAGCGAGAAGTTGGGGTCGGTCTGCATGCGCTCGATGTCGCTCTGGAGCATCAACACCTGAATCTTGGCGAGTATGGTGCTGAATATGTCCGACACGGGCAGCCACAGATAGACCTGAATGTAGCGGCATATCCACTGCGTGAGC
>SFNC01000028.1 GCA_004554255.1 Bacteroidales bacterium | reverse complement strand
TAACTATTTGTACTTTTACGCGCTTTTTCCTCACTAAGGCGTTTCGCATTGTCTGAAATGCCTCCCTAAATCTGAAATTTATAACTAACTCAACAAAAACAATGAGCAATCCTAACGTTAAACCTGCCGAGGGTAAACTCGGCGTTCTCGTAGTTGGTAACGGTGCCGTTGCCACCACATTCATGACAGGTGTCCTTATGGCACGCAAAGGCCTCGCAAAACCCGTGGGCTCAATGACTCAGTACGACAAAATGCGCGTTGGTGAAGGTGCCGGCAAAAAATACCTCCACTATAAAGACATCGTGCCCCTGGCAGACCTCAAGGACATCGAATTCGGCTGCTGGGACGTTTACCCCGCAAACGCTTACGAAAGCGCTATCAACGCCGAGGTTCTCAAGGAAAAAGACATCAACCCCGTCAAGGAAGAACTGGAAGCCATCAAACCCATGAAGGCTGCTTTCGACCACAACTACGCTTCTCGCCTCGATGGCGACAACGTAATGGTTGGCAAAACCCGCTGGGAAATGACCGAACAGCTCCGCAAAGACATCCGCAACTTCAAAAAAGAACATAACTGCGCTCGCATAGTTGTTCTCTGGGCTGCTTCTACAGAAGTTTACGTGGCTCCCGACGAGAAATACCACTACACCCTCGCCGACCTCGAAAACGCAATGAAAGCCGACGACAAGGAGCACATCGCACCCTCTATGTGCTACGCTTACGCCGCTCTCGCAGAAGGCGCTCCCTTCATCATGGGCGCCCCCAATACCACAGTGGACATCCCCGCTATGTGGGAAATGGCCGAAAAGACCAAAATGCCCATCGCCGGTAAGGACTTCAAGACCGGTCAGACTCTCGTTAAATCCGGCTTCGCTCCCATCATCGGCACCCGTTGCCTCGGTCTCAGCGGATGGTTCTCTACAAACATCCTCGGCAACCGCGACGGTCTCGTGCTCGACGAACCCGCTAACTTCCGCACAAAAGAGGTTTCAAAACTCTCTACACTCGAGAGCATCCTCGTTGCAGACGAGCAGCCCGACCTCTACACCAACTACTACCACAAGGTGCGCATCAACTACTATCCCCCGCGCAACGACAACAAGGAAGGATGGGACAACATCGACATCTTCGGCTGGATGGGCTACCCCATGCAGATAAAGATCAACTTCCTCTGCCGCGACTCAATCCTCGCAGCTCCCCTCTGCCTTGACCTCGTGCTCCTCAGCGACCTCGCCGCCCGCGCAGGACGCTTCGGAACTCAGCGCTTCCTCAGCTTCTTCCTCAAGAGCCCCATGCACGACTACACCAAGGGCGAGGTGCCCGTTAACCACCTCTTCCAGCAGTACGTTATGCTCAAAAACGCTATCCGCGAAATGGGCGGCTACCCCGCTGACGAGGCTATCGACTAATATCGCCTAACTCGGTTCCATACCGCATACCACATACCCTCGGGCACCACGCCCGAGGGTATGTTCTTTATATACCGAGGATATGCTCTTTATATACATTGTATACCAAACACCCCTTCCACCTCATACCTCATAACTCTACCCTCTGCCCTAAATCCCCTCACACCTCATAACTCTGCCCTCTGACCTCTGACCTAAATTCCCCCTCATAACTCTGCCCTAATACTTAACAAACCGCCATGCTGTTGCGGCAAAAAGTAGAAAAATGCAGATTTATTTGCATATCAGCTGTTAAAATTGTACCTTTGCATTTAATTAACTGCCGCAAGTACACCTAACGAGGTTCTGTGCCCGTGCGGCAATGGAAACTAATCAATAGAACCTCCCCAGATTTTCTATGAAAAAACTGATACTCTTCGCCCTTGCGGCGGCGTTTGCAATCGCATCGCCGGCACAATCGCCGGCACGCTCCGCTGCCCAGTCAAAAAGCGGGCTTAAGGAAATCAACGTAAGCCATCATGCCGCTACGCCACGCGCCACCAACACCGCCAAGGCCCGTCGCACCATGGCCAAGGCCCCGGAAAATGCCGTGGAAGTTCCTTTCACACACGACTTAGGCAAGGCCGGATCTGAGGTTAAAAACTATACGGCCATAAATGTTAACGGCGACAACCGCAAATGGCAATATGGCACAGTCAGCGGATATGCCGCCTGCATGGCTCCAAACGCCGAAAACATCGAAGCCAATGACGACTGGCTGTTCACCGTACCCATCCACCTCACCGAGGGCGACTATGTGGTGTCCTTCGAGGTAGGCATCATGGGGTCTGTCGCATCTGTGAACATGGACGTCGCCCTCGCCACAGCGCCGACTGTAGAAGCCGCCACGACTGTCGTTTCTCCGTCAACAAACTACACGGACAAGGCGATGACTAAATATGAGCACAATATCTCTGTCGCCGCTGAAGGCTACTATTATCTCGGCTTCCACTGCACCACCCCCAAGGGCAATGGCACGCTGAAGCTCGCAAACGTGGGCATGCGCACCGGCACCGCCGAGCCGCCGGTTACCGTCGACCCGCCGGCAGCAGGACAGCTGACATGGACCCTCGCCCCCGCCGGAGAGCTCAAGGCCACAATAAAATACACCGCCCCCACCCTCACAAAGGGCGGCAAACCCCTCGCAGAAATCACGAAAGTAGAGATTACATCGCGCTGGGGCGTTGACAAGTTTACTTACGACAATGTAAAACCCGGACAGGTCATAACCATTGAGGATGTGGAAATGTACCAGGGCATCAACAACCGCTTCACCGGCGTGGCATACGTCGGCGATGTTGCCGGAGACATGGTGGAGCACAAGTCAATTTTCTGCGGAAAAGACACCCCGCTGGCACCGCAGAACGTGACCCTGTCGGTAAACAGCGATTACAAATCCGCTACTTTGTCATGGGATGCAGTCCCCGAAACCGGTGAAAACGGCGGATATGTAGACCCCGCGCAGATAACTTACTATATCTTCGACGCTTTCGGCACTTATTACGACCCCGCAATCGCCACCACCGACAAGACATCCTACACTTTCACATACGACAATCTTGAGGGTCAGGACTTCTTCGCCTATCAGGTGACTGCCGGATTCGGCGAGAACTACTCGCTGGAAGGCGTGTCGAACATCATCACCGCCGGTCTGCCCGACGCCCTGCCCAAATCCGAATCTTTCGCGGGCGGCGTATATCAGGACATCTGGATGGGCAACACCGTTGTGAAGGGCGCCGCTAAGTACGGCACCATCACAGACGACTATTTCGCTTCGCTCTTCGACCCCGAGGACCCCGAAGCTCCCGCTCCCCTGAAGTCGCAGGACGGCGATAAAGGCTTCTACTTCTGGCTCCCGATGGAAAAAGACGTGGCTTACGGCCTGATTTCCACCCGCGCTGACATTTCCAAGGCCAAGAATCCCGTGCTGGAATTCTACTATCAGGGCCAGGGAAACATAATTGAGGTTTACGGCGGACACGAAATCGACCAACTGTCCAAGATTTCCTCAATTGACCTCATGGAAAACCCCGTGAGCGGATGGACTCTCGCCCGCATACCCCTTGACGCATTCAAGGAACAGGGCAGCGTGATGTTCGAACTCCGTTTTGTCGCCGCGCATAACGACGACAACCACAACTGGAGCATCCCCGTCGACAATATCCGCGTCCGCAACCTTGACGATGTTGACATGCGCGTCGTAACTCTCTCCGGCAGCCCGAAGGCCAAACCCGGCGAGACCGTGAAATTCAGCGCACACCTGGAAAATATGGGCACCACAGCAGCCGCTCCCGCAGCCGTATGGTCCGTAAACGGTAAAGCCGTAGCCACCGAGAACCTGGCACAGATAGAATCAGGCGCCTTCGCCGATGCTGTTCTCTCTTACGTGGTACCGTTTAACGCACCCGAGCAACTCGAGGTGGAACTGTCTGTAGAGGCCGAAGGCGATGCCGTGGCCGACAACAACCGCGCGAATGCCAAGGTAACCGTAACTCGCGCCGCTTTCGCAACTGTCAGCGACCTGCAGGCTCGAGTGGATGGCAACAATGTTATACTCTCATGGTCTCATCCGCGGATTGACGCCCCCACTCCGCAAACCGTCACAGAAGACTTTGAAAGCGAGAGCTATACCGCCATGTCCATCTCCGGCGCCGGTGACTGGACCGTTTACGACGGCGACAAACAGAAGACCTACAACGTCTTCCGCGAGACTTACAACCCCTATCAGACTCAGCCTATCGCCTTCCAGCTCTTCGACAACGTAGCGGCTCAGATTCCCGACTCATACGCCGCGGACGCTGTGGCCTTCAGCGGTCAGCGCTATATGCTCGCACCAAGCGCACAGAGCGCAGAGAACGACAACTGGCTCATCTCTCCGCTCCTCTCCGGTAACGCGCAGACAATCACCTTCCAGGCCAAGAGTTTCACTATAGCATGGCCGGAGACTTTCGAGATTTACTACTCCACCACAGACAACAACCCCGAAAGCTTCACCCAAAAAGTCACCGACATCAGCGGATTCAGCGCCGACGGCTATGTCCCCGAGGCATGGACACTATTCTCTTTCGCAGTTCCCGCAGATGCCAAATACTTCGCCATACGGCACAAAACCTACGACACTCTGGCTCTGTTCATTGACGACGTAACCTACGAGGCCGCACCCACGCAGCCCGAGGACCTCGCCATTACCGGATACTACGTTTTCCGCGATGGAGAACCTGTCACCGCCGAGCTCCACAACGACGTTATCTACACAGACCACCCCCTCACTCCCGAGCTCCCCGACGGCGAGTATGAATTCAGCTATACCGTGGTACCCGTTTACAACCACGGCGCCGTAGCACCCAGCAACGTCGCCAAAGTAAGCATGACACAGAGCGGCATTGAGTCCGTAGCGGCCGACGCCGACGCCACCCCGGTTTACTACAACCTCCAGGGCGTGCGCATGGACAGCAAAAACCTCACTCCCGGCGTATACATCCGCGTCAAAGCCAACAAAGCCGAGAAAATAAACATCCGCTAAACACACCCACACCCTCCTTACCCGGAAAGCATGCCTCACCGCATGCTTTCCTTTTTTTATCATTGCTGATTTCATTTATTTTGTGCGGATTGGGATTTTTTACTAACTTTGTGGTTTGATAGCGAATTGTGGCCTTACGGCTGCCGCGTGCGGCGTACTTGCCTCGGTTCTTGTCAGCTCAGTTTTGTAACTTTTAACCAATTTAATATCCGAGTGAACACTAAATACATTTTTGTTACAGGCGGCGTGGTGTCTTCCCTGGGTAAAGGCATCATTTCGTCTTCGCTCGCTTGCCTGCTCAAGGCCCGCGGATACCGCGTGACAATCCAGAAATTCGACCCCTATATCAACATTGACCCCGGTACGCTCAACCCGTACGAGCACGGCGAATGTTATGTTACCGTGGACGGGCACGAGGCCGACCTGGACCTGGGGCACTACGAGCGATTCACAGACATTCAGACAACCCGCGCCAACAACGTCACCACCGGACGCATTTACCAGAGCGTAATAAAGAAAGAACGCGAAGGCGTATATCTGGGCAAAACCGTACAGATTATCCCGCACATCACCGACGAGATAAAACGCCACGTGAAAGCACTGGGGCTGAAGGGCAATTTTGACTTTGTTATCACCGAAATAGGCGGCACCGTAGGCGACATAGAGAGTCTGCCGTACCTGGAGAGCGTGCGCCAGCTGCGCTGGGAGCTTGGTCCCGACGCGCTGTGCATACACCTGACATACGTGCCGTACATCGCTGCCGCGAAAGAGCTTAAAACCAAGCCTACCCAGCACTCCGTCAAGCAGTTACAGGAGGTGGGCATTCAGCCCGACGTGCTGGTTCTGCGCACCGAGAAACACATCGGCACGGACATGCGCCGCAAAATCGCCCTGTTCTGCAATGTATCGCCCGATGCTGTAGTACAGTCAATCGACGTACCCTCCATTTACGCCGTTCCCGTTGCCATGCACGAGCAGCACCTCGACGAAATCGTGATGAAGAAGATGAACGTCCCCACCCCCTGGGGCGAGCCGCACATGGCTCCGTGGATGGACTTCCTCAAGCGCATGGAACACGCCAAAGAGACCGTAACCATCGGACTTGTAGGCAAATACGTGGAACTGCAGGACGCATACAAGAGCATCAACGAATCCCTGTTCCAGGCCGCCACATACAAGGACCATCGCCTCAAACTGGTGTACATACACTCCGAAAAACTTACCGACGCCAATGTGGACGAGCGCCTGCATGGCATGGACGGCATAATCATCGCTCCCGGATTCGGACACCGCGGCGTGGACGGCAAATTCGTGGCGCTGAAGTGGTGCCGCGAACACGACGTTCCCACCTTCGGTATCTGCCTGGGCATGCAGTGCATGGTCATTGAGTATGCCCGCGACGTGCTGGGTCTGCATGACGCAAACACCACCGAGATAGACGAGCGCACCGCCAACAACGTAATAGACCTCATGGAGGAGCAGAAAAGCATCACCGAGAAAGGAGGCACAATGCGCCTGGGCGCTTACGAATGCAAGCTACTGCCCGACTCTCTGGCGGCAAAAGCATACGGCAAAACCACTGTGAGCGAGCGCCATCGCCACCGCTTTGAGTTCAACGAGAACTACCGCGAGCGGTTCGAGGCCGCCGGCATGCGCTGTGTGGGCGAGAACCCCGTGACCCACCTGGTGGAAGTGGTGGAAGTTCCGGGAAAACGCTGGTTCATGGGCACGCAATACCACCCCGAATACTCATCTACAGTGTTGCACCCGCATCCGCTGTTCCTGTCCTTCATTTCAGCCGCCATAGCATACCGCGACGAGCGCGTCATGCAAAACGGGCCCCAAAAAACCGACAAATAATCCGAGTTTACACATTATTATATAATAAGACATACCTTACCATAAAATGGATAAAAACACCCTCACAGGCCTACTGCTGATTGGCGCTCTGCTAATGGGATTCATGTACTGCAACCGTCCCGACGTAGAGGAGATGAAGACTAATCCGGTAGAAAGCACCTCGACAGCCCTCCCCACCGAGAAACGCTTCGCCGACCGGGAGCTGCGCACGGCAATGATTGACGCCGCACGGAAATTCGGCGAGACCGACACTGTTTCCGCTCCCGGAAAAACCGTCTACCACCTGGAAATGCCCGATGTTGAATACACCGTGACCCTCGGCGAGGACACTGCATTCACCGGAACTGCAAAGGTTCAGGGCACCGAAATAGACCTGGGCCCTGCCATCGGCGGCGACGAGTCCAAGTCCACTCCCGAGGCTAATATCGCCGCGCTGAAAGCCGTGCGCGAGGCTATTGACAAACGCAATTCCTACGGATCGCTGTCACGATTCATGGGCGGCGAGGAGAAGACTGTCACCGTTAAGAAACCTAACTTCGACATCACCTTCAGCTCCCGCGGCGCAATGATCAGCCGCGTGGTCCTCAACAAATACAAGACCGAACTCGGCAAAAAAGGCAACATCGTGGCCTTTGACAGCAAAAACGGCTCGTACGGATTTGAATTCCAGACCTCTACAAACCGCCTCTACACCGCCGAGCTGAACTACAACCTGGAGCAGCCCAACGACTCCACCGTCCTGATGACACTCCCCCTCGGCGAAAACGCCATGATGGGCGTGCGCTACACCGTAGATGCCACCAACTATCTGGTAAAGATGGACCTTATCCAAAGCAATCTTGCCACCGCACTGCCGGGCATGAAGCAGTCCGTGATTCTGAAATGGCAGCAGGACCTGCAGCGCAACGAGGTTGGCCGTACTTTCGAGGACCGCAACTCGGGCATTTACTATAAGATTGACGACGAGAACCCCGAGGACCTCAACAATGTAGGCGACGATGCCGAGGACGTGAAAGGCAACATCCGCTGGATTGCCTTCAAGAACCAGTTCTTCTCGTCGGCGCTCATCTCCAAGAACAAGTTCAGCGCCGCCGACCTCAAGAGCACCCGCTTCGATAACGGAAACACCCTCAAGGCTCTCAGCGCCGATGCCACCTTCGCCTACGACTCAAACAAGCCCGAGGCCGCTCAGTTCGTATTCTACTTCGGTCCCAACGACTACCCCCTGCTTTCCGGACTGGACGACAAGCTCACCGCTTACGCCCCCGAGGATGACAATAACCTGCAGCTCAACAAGTTGGTAGAAGTGGGATGGGGTATCTTCGGTTGGATCAACCGTTTCGTCGTAATTCCCGTATTCAGTTTCCTGGGCTTATTTATCCACAATTACGGCATAATTATCCTCCTGCTCACAATCTTCATCAAGATTGTTCTGTTCCCGCTGACGTACAAGAGCTACATGTCGCAGGCCAAAATGCGCGTCCTGGCTCCCGAAATCAAGGAAATCAACGAAAAATACCCCGACAAGGCACAGGCCTTGGAGCGTCAGCGCGAGACCATGAAGCTGTACAGCCGCGCCGGAGCATCGCCCTTCTCCGGATGTCTGCCCATGCTGCTGCAGATGCCCATCCTCATCGCGATGTTCTCGTTCTTCCCCTCGGCCATTGAGCTCCGCGGCCAGTCGTTCCTTTGGGTTCACGACCTGTCGGCGCCAGACTACATCTTCGATCTGCCCTTCAGCCTGCCTTTCTTAGGCAACCACCTCAGCCTCTTCTGCCTGCTGATGACCGTCACCAACATCCTGTACACCCGCATCAACATGCAGAACCAGCCCTCCAGCTCCTCTATGCCGGGCATGAAGTGGATGATGTACCTGATGCCCGTACTCTTCCTGTTCTTCTTCAACGACTACGCAGCCGGTCTCTCATATTACTATTTCCTGTCACTGCTCATCACCATCATGCAGACTTATGCCTTCCGCTACTTCATTAACGAGAAGAAAGTCCGCGACCAGATGATGGAGAACGCCAAGAAACCCCGCAAGAAAAGCGGATTCATGGCCCGTCTCGAAGCCGCTCAGAAAAAACAGGAAGCAATGATGCGCGAGCAGGCAAAACAGAACGCCCGCCGTCGCCGCTAATCAACATCACCATACCATGAAACGATATATCCTTGCCTCAATTGCCGCCGGTGCCGCCATCCTCGGCGCCGGCGCAACCGGCACCGCCGACATCCAGGGCGTGAATTTTATCGTTGACACCATCGCGCACTATTACATCGGCCCCGGAGTTACGCATTCGCACCTGCAGTTCACCGGCAACGGCCGCACCTTCCACGCTTACGTGATGGACATGGACCGCACCGCCTCCCCTCGCCTGCGCGCAAAGGTGGACATCGGCAACGACTCATGCCTCAACGCCGAGCGCATGACCGCCATCGCCAAACGCAAGACCACCGCCGACCGCCAGTATCTCGCCGGCATCAACGGCGACTTCTTCATCACAAGCCCGTTCGCGGCGCAGCATCCGTTAGGCAACAGCATCCTGGGTTACCCCAACATGTCATGTGTCACCGACGGCAAAATCGCCGCCCCGGACATGATTGACCGTGTCAGCCGCGAGAACGCCATTATCGTTGACAGACAGGGATATATGTACATAGACGCCACCGACCTGCGCTACCGCCTCCTCGGTGCCGATGCCTCCACGCCCATCCTTGACGCCACAGCCGTGAACTACCCGAGGCTGGACGGCGACATCATGGTATACAACTCATTCAACGGCAAATACACCCGCACCCCCGCCAACGGCCGCGAGCTGACTCTGCTCCCGGCTCCCGGCGAGAAATGGGACATGAACCGCCCCATGAAATTCGTGGTGGACGGCTCATGGCGCAACGGCGGAAACTCGCCCATCCCCGCCGACGGAATAGTCATTTCCGTCGGCCCCGGCTACAGCAACCCCGGCCTGGCCACACTGGAGACACTCTCCGACGGCGATGCCATCTGCCTGGGAATAGAGTGCTCGCTGCCGGCTTTCGGCGGCATACGCCCCGACATCAGCGAGGTCTGTGGCGGTGACGTCCGCATTCTCTGCGAGAACAAGGTCACCACCGAGGCCATAAGATGGATAAACACCCCGTCGGCACTGTACTCGCGCTCGTTCGCCGGATACTCCCGCGACCGCAACCACCTGGTTATGTGTGCCGTAGACGGCAGTGTCGCCTACTCCTCCGGCGTTTCCTACTACGAGGGCGCCGACCTCATGCGCTATCTCGGCTGCTGGGACGCGCTGGACCTGGACGGCGGCGGCTCAACGGCCATCTGGGAGCACAAAAACGGCATCGTAAACATTCTGCGCGATGGCTCGGAACGCGCTGTGGGCAATGGCCTGTACTTCGTGCTTGACGCTCCCGCCGACGACAAAATCGCCTCGCTGCGCTTCTCGGTCCCCTCCATAACCCTCCCGCAATACGGCATCTTCAAGCCCACTATTTACGGCTACAACCAATACGGACAGCTGATAGACTCTGACGTTCAGGGATTTACGCTGTCTGCACCGCAAGAATTGGGACAAATCCTCGAGAACGGCACCGCCCTGATGACCTCCGGCAGCGGTTGCCACGCCCTCACCGTCACAAAAGACGGCATGACAGCCACAATCCCCGTTTCTGTGGACAATTCGGCCGCAAGCACCCCGCGCCTGCAGGCTGTTCTGCTGGACAATGTCACCCCGTGGACTATCGAACTGCAATGCCTCGTCGGCGGCAAAATGCTGTCGGTATCGCCCCTCGCATACAGCTGGCACTCGGACAACGAGGCCGTCGCCACCGTTGACGAGAACGGCACCGTTACCGGACTCGCCGACGGCAACGCGCTGATTACCGGAACATTAGGAGGCTCGTCCATCTCTATTTCCGTTACCGTCGAGTGCCCCAAGGCACCGAAAGTCCCCGCACTGTCCGCTGAGGACAGCGACGGATGGACCATTGCCGGCATCGGTGTAAAGAAAAACAGCGGTTCGGTTACGCCCGCCACCGACGGCATCATGGACTTTGCGTTCACAATATCGTCCGTACGCGGTCATAGCCTCCAGATTTCCAAGGACATACGCTTCTACTCCCGTCCGGACGCCCTGGAGCTGACCCTTGACCCCCACGGCACCGCGCTGAAGGAAGTGGGATTCGACATCCAGCCCGGCGACAGCCGCAGCGTCCGCCGCAATATCCCCGCCACAGCCATCGCCGACGGATGCTACTCGGCCTCGCTCAGCCTCGGCGAAGTAGCGCCAAAATCAGCCATAGACTCCTACCCGATGACCCTCAAGTCCGTTTTCATCACACCTGCGAGCGCAAAAACGGGCACCTACACATACACTATAAAGGGCATGGACTTAGTCTACAACAACTATATGGACGGCATAGAAAACGTAACCGTTGACAACACCGACACCTCGCTGCCGGTGGTACGCGACGGCAACACCCTCTCCATCCCATACTCCGCCGACAGCATCGTTATCTGCGACCTATCCGGGTGCATCGTCGCCTCGCGCAGCAATGCCGCCTCCATCTCCGTCCCCGCCGCGCACGGCATGTACATAATGCGCGCCACAGTCGGCGGCAAAACTCGCACCGCAAAAATTATGATGTAATTTAACGGCACTTTCTTGCACAGTCTAAAAAAAATTCGTACCTTTGCGGCACAAAAATCGGTCATGACGACCGGGTGGACAAATTTGGCTGCTTGCAACCACTCAAAAAAATGCTAAAACTGCAATACACACACGTTGTTTGCACATAGCACTTCGCGCCTTGCCGCGGCAGCCCACCACTCCGGGATGCCGCGGCAAGCGCCGTTTAGCACCCCATCATTCCGCAAACAATAAAAAAAACACTTTTATGAATTATCTCTTCACTTCCGAATCAGTCTCCGAGGGACACCCCGACAAAGTCGCCGACCAGATCAGCGACGCCATCGTAGACCAGTTCCTCGCTCGTGACCCGCAGAGCAAAGTCGCCTGCGAGACCCTCGTCACCACCGGCCAGGTAGTCATCGCCGGCGAAGTAAAAAGCAACGCATACATAGACCTCCAGGGCGTGGCCCGACGCGTCATCGACCGCATCGGCTACAACCGCTCCGAGCTGCAGTTCGACGCCAAAAGCTGCGGCGTACTCGTGGCCGTACACGAACAGAGCGGCGACATCAACCAGGGCGTGGAGCGCGTAAACCCCGAGGAACAGGGCGCCGGAGACCAGGGCATGATGTTCGGCTACGCATGCAACGAGACCCCGCTGCAAATCCCTCTCTCACTGGCGCTTAGCCACGCTCTTGTGCGCGAACTCGCCGAGATTCGCCGCGAGGGCAAGGAAATGACATACCTCCGCCCCGACTCCAAGAGCCAGGTTACCGTGGAGTACGACGAAAACCACAACATCGTGCGCGTAAACACCATCGTAGTATCCACACAGCACGACGAGTTCATCGACCATAAAGCCCTGGGAATCTCCGAGAAAGAGGCCGAGACCATGATGCAGCAGGCCATAAAAAAGGACGTCAAGAACATCCTCGTTCCCCGCGTCCGCGCCAAAATGCCCGCCGAGCTGCAGCACCTGCTCACCGAAAACTACAAACTGCTGGTAAACCCCACCGGAAAATTCATCATCGGCGGCCCCCACGGCGACACCGGCCTCACCGGACGCAAGATTATCGTGGACACCTACGGCGGACACGGCGCCCACGGCGGCGGCGCTTTCTCCGGCAAAGACCCCAGTAAAGTAGACCGCTCCGCAGCATACGCCGCACGCCACATCGCCAAAAACCTCGTGGTCGCCGGCGTCGCCGACCGCGCGCTCGTGCAGGTGGCCTACGCCATCGGCGAGGCCGCACCGGTAAGTCTGTTCGTGGACACTTACGGCACAGCAAAGGTCAACCTCTCGGACGCTCAGATTTCCGACATTGTAAACAAAATGCCCGAATTCGACATGCGCCCGTACGCCATCGAAAAGCGCTTTGCCCTCCGCACACCCATCTACGAAGAGACGGCAAGCTACGGACACGTGGGCCGCGAACCGCGAACCGTGACCAAGACCTTCGAGTTCGACGGCAAAAAAATCGAACAGACCGTGCGCCTGTTCCCCTGGGAAGACACCGACGCCGCCGACGCAGTACGCAAAGCTTTCGGGCTCTGACACAGCGACCCAGCATAACGGCCGCTCCGACACAAACCTCGGAGCGGCCGTATTTGATTTTCCTCGCTTTTCCGAACCCCTTTTTCATCGCTTTTTCATCGCCGTTTAGCCCCAAAATTTGGTTTTTTCCACAACTTTTCTTATCTTTGTGCGATTATTGCGCCCGTCTTTATTGACCGGCGCATCCAATGTTATCCCATATCGCTGTCATTCAGCTTCTTAGACAAGAATATAAACTTAACACTTAACTATATCAATGGCAACATTAGAAAAAATCAGAAAAAAATCCGTGCTGTTGTTCATCGTGATCATCGGCGCACTTCTTGCCTTTATCCTCGGTGACTTCATCAACCAGGGCCGCAACCTCTTTGGCCCCGGCGACACCGTTGCGGAAGCCAAAGGCGCAAAAGTGGACTTCAACTCTTACAAAGAGCGCGCCGCTCAGATGTCCGACCAGCTCAAGAACAACCCTCAGTACGCCAACGTAAGCCAGGAGCAGATCGAGGCTCAGGTTATCAACGACCTCCTTCTCGAAAAACTCTTTGAGGAAGAATACGAAAGCCTCGGCATCACCGTTACCGACAAGCAGATTTCAAAACTCTTCTTCGACCCCCAATACGCTCCCTCCACTTTCCAGTACCTCATGCAGCAGTTCGGCCAGATGGCTACCCAGCTCATGCAGACCGGTATCGTGGACACCCGCTCGTATGCCGACGCTATGAAGAACCCCGGCAAATACCAACTTAACGAGGAATTCGCCGCCGCTCTCACCAACGTATGGCAGACCCTCGAGAAAAATGCCGACGACCAGCTGAAACAGCAGGCATACTCGCAGGTTATCGGCGGTCTCTTCACCGCCAACCAGGTGGACGCAAAAGCCCTCTACAACGACCGCAACACCACCACCAACTTCGCTTACGTTCGCAAAGACTTCAGCGCCATCCCCGAAAAGGACATCAAAATCACCGACGAGGACTACCAGAAAGTTTACGACGAGCGTAAAGGCGCCTTCAAGATTGACGAAGAAGCACGTGTTGTCAAGTACATCGTTGCAAACATAGAGCCCTCGCCCGCCGACCATGAGGCAGCCGCTAAGGACGCCGCCGCTTTTGAGCAGGACCTCCTTGCCAACGAAGGCACAGCCGAAGCTCTTAAAAACCACAAGAACTTCAAGGCCAACATCGGCAAATACACCCGCGCCAAACTCGCCGGCAACAGCGCCCTCCGCGTGCTCCTCGCCGGCGGTAACGCCGCCAACGACAGCGCCGCCGCTCCCGGTGCCATCGGCGTAGGCATGGTTAAAGCCATTCCCTCAATGCCCGGCACTTACAAATTCGCCAAGGTTACAGGACAGGACACCGGCATTGACAATGTTAAATTCTCAGGCATGCAGGTTCCCGCAACTGCCGCCGACACTATCTTCAACAAGCTCACCCTCGCTAACTTCGACAGCATCGCCGGCATGTACGGCGGCTTCGCAGCTCAGGAACTCTCGCTGGTTGAAAACGCCGCAGGAATCTCCGCAAACCTCGCCGAGCGCCTCGCCAACAACGAAATCGGCCAGATTTTCTACCTCACCGACACCATCCAGAACCAGGATAAGGACGGCAAAACAGTCAAGGAAGCCGTTAAGAGCGCATTCGTTATCACCGAACGCTCAATGCCCGAGGCCGTTTACGATGTATCGCTCATGGACTACACCGTAATCCCCTCCACCGCTACCGTTCGCGACATCAACAGCAAACTCCACGCTTTCGTCGCCAACAACGGAAACGCCAAGGCTTTCACCGAAAACGCCAAAAAGAACGGCTACACTGTTCAGCAGGCTGTTGTATCGCCCTCTACCCCCTCTATCGGCAACGCTCGCAACAGCCGCGTAGCCGTTAAATGGGCCATGAACGCCGACAAGGGCGCCGTAAGCGGTGTATTCGGCGAGAAATCCAACAACAACTATATCATGGTTGTTGCAGTAGAGGACATCTTCGACGGCGAATACATCCCCGTTACCTCCGAGCTCGTGAAAGAGCAGCTCAAACCCATCGTAATGGCCAACAAAAAAGCCGAAAAGGTTATCAACCAGTACAAGGGCAAAGCCAAAGACATCAACGGCTACGCTTCTGCAATGGGTGAGACTGTCGCTACCTCCGACGCTACTTTCGGCGACAACAACATCCCCGCAATCGGCTTTAACGAACTCGTAGTTCTCGGTAAAGTCGCCGGCGCTAAACCCGGTGCTGTGGTAGGTCCCTTCCAGGGCAACAACGCCGTTTACGTAATCAAGGTAAACAACGCCAAGACCGCCGGCCGCCCCTACGACTTCAAGGAAGATTCAGCTAACTTCAACCAGATGATCAGCAGCGCCATCATGAGCAACCCCCTCAAGCTGCTCCTCGGCGACGAAAAGGTTGAAAACAACATCCTCCAGTTCACTGCAGACGAGGAATAATCCTCACGTCTGACATCCCATAAGACTGCAAGGCCGCGATATCACCACGATATCGCGGCCTTGCCTTTTTTTGCCATTGCTCACATGAGGCGACAGAATGTTGATGTTAATTTATGTTATTATTGTAATTTTAATTTGCTTTCAGCAATTTTATGTTGTATCTTTGCAGAGTCAAATCAAATTAATATTCTAAAACTATGAACACCGAAAACTTCACTATCAAAGCGGATTGGATTGAGCGCATGGACAAACTGTGCCCCGAACAGCGCTCGCTGATAATCTCTGCAATCTACAACTACTTTGTGTACGGCAAACTTTCAGACAATGCTTATATCAACTTTGCCACTTCCTGGATCAGAGACCGGATAGACCGCATGAAGCGGGCAAGCGAACGCCGTCGCAAACGCCTCGAAGAAAAGAAACGCCTTGCCATGGAACAGACGAAAGCCGACGAACAGCAAATGCCGGCCAATCCCGAACCTGCCACCGAAACTGTTTCAGAACCCGAACCGCAAACGAAACCCGAACCAGAGCCGGAAACTAAACCGGCAAACGAGCCGCGAATCGTGACGGTTGGTACATCAGCCCATAAACCCGTTGAAACGCCCGAGGAATCCGGCCCCATACCTAAGCCTGTTCCTAAGACAAACCTCTCCGCGACAGCAACTGAACAGGATTCGGGGCTGACTTCCTCTGCATGAAATCGGCACGAAATCGCCGACAAATGACGTCCGTTTTGAACTTTTTTCCCGACACATTCATATATTATAAAATGATTTTACTAACTTTGTAATAATTTATAGCCGCGCGCGTTTTCCGCACCGGGGCTCACCATTAAAGCAAATATTTAGCGTAACTATTTATTATGGGAAAATTTCTTCAAGACTTCAAAAGTTTTGCCATGAAAGGCAATATTATTGACATGGCAGTCGGCGTTATTGTCGGTGGAGCCTTTGGTGCCATCGTCAGCTCGCTGGTAAACGACATCATCATGCCCCTCGTCTCGCTGGTCACCGGCGGCGACGGCCTGAAGAACCTGAAATACGTCATAGTCCACGCCAAGGATGCCGATGTTGCAAACAACATCGCCGCCGTGCAGGAAGTAGCCATCAACTATGGCGTCTTTATCCAGAACATCGTTGACTTCCTCATCATCGCCTTCAGCATATTCGTAGCACTGCGCTTTATCATGAAGTTCAAGAAAAAAGAAGAAGAAGCTGCTCCTGCGCCCGCCGGCCCCACCCAGGAAGAACTGCTCACAGAGATTCGCGACCTGCTGGCCAAGGATATTGACGCAAAATCACAGAAGCCCGGCAAATAAAGGATGGACGCCATTCCCCGTCCCATCTTCCTGATAGGCCTCCCGGGAGCGGGCAAAACCACTCTCGGCCGGGCCGTGTCCCGGCGCCTCGGCATTCCGTTCATTGACCTTGACGAGGCCATTGTCGCGGACGCCGGGATGTCCGTCCCGGAGATTTTCGCCGCCGAGGGCGAGGCCGGATTCAGGCAGAGAGAGTCGCGCATACTATCGGCCCTGTGCCATGAGCGGGCCATTATAGCCTGCGGTGGCGGCACCCCGTGTGTCCCCCAAAACATGCAGCTGATGCGCCGGGCCGGAACCACGGTATGGCTGTGTGCGCCTCTGCAGCTGCTGGCACAGCGAATAGCATCGCAGCCCGGACAGCGCCCCATGTTCTGCAACACGGACATAGACAGCAAATTAGCCGAACTTTACGACAAACGCCGGCAGCACTACGCGAAAGCCGACGTACAATTCGATGCCTCACGCCTGGACTCGCTCCCACAGATAGAATCCTCGGTTTCCCAATTCATAACACAGGTGCTATAAACCTGTCAATCACAACATTACACACAATGCTATCACCTACCCCGCTCGAACAGCTGCTGGAGGTCGTCGCCGAGAAGCGCAGCCTCACCCTGGGAGTTCCCGCCAGTACCAGCGACGTGGACCAACGCTTTCCGCTCACGCCCGAAGGCGCTGCAATGCTGGTATCAAGAGGCATTGACGTGCGCATGGAGCGCGGCGCCGGAACCGGAATCCATTACTCCGACCAGGCCTACACCCGCGCCGGCGCACACATCGTGAGCCGCGGCGAGGCTCTGCTGTGCGATATTGTACTGCATCTTCCGCCGGTCAGCTCCATAGACGCCCGCGGACTGCGGCGTGGAGCCCTGCTACTCACGTTATTCCACCCCAATGCCCAGGATGCCAACGCATTACGAATCCTCCTGGACCGCCACGTGATAGCCCTAGCGCTTGACCTCATCGCCGACACTGCCGGCAACCGACCGTTCGCCGACATTCTGGACGAGATAGACGGCCGCGCCGCAATGTCTATTGCCTCATCCCTGTTGGCCGACTCCATCCACGGCAAGGGAATACTGTTGGGAGGCGTCCCCGGCGTTGTGCCCTCCGAGCTTACCGTCATCGGCGCGGGGCTCGCCGGAATTTCCGCGGCGAAATCGGCCATTGGCCTCGGCGCCATGGTGCGCATCTTCGACACCGACGTTTACCGCCTGCGCCGCGCCGCGCACGAGCTCGGCCCCGCCCCCGTGCTGTCGGCCATGCACCCGCGCGTGCTCGTCTCGGCTCTGCGCACAGCCGATGTCGTGGTCGCATCGCCCCTGGATGTCCCGCACATCATCACCCCCGAGGTGGTCAGCGAGATGAAGCGCGGCGTGGTAACCTTCTGCCTCGGCGACAATCCGAGACCGATATTCCCCACAATGCGCTGCCTCAACCTCGCGCACGAGCGCCCCTCCGGCGATATTGTCACCGAAGGCCGCCACATCTGCTATGTTAACGCCACCGGCGCCGTGCCACGCACCGTGGCTATGGCACTCAGCAACACTATGACGAGCCTCTTCACCGACATAATGCAATGCGGCGGAACCCTGAACAACGCCCTGAAACTCCACCCCGGCATGCAGCGCGCCGCATACATCTTCAGCGGAAACGTGGTGAATCCGCGCATCGCCGCAATTCTCGGCGTCCGCCCGATAGACATAAACATGCTTTTGCAATTCTCATGAGCAAGAATCCCAAATATTACGTAGTCTGGGAAGGACGCGCACCGGGCATCTACGACTCATGGGAGGAATGCCAGATGCAGGTTGAGGGCTTCCCCGGCGCCAAATTCCGCTCGTACCCCGACCTTTCCTCCGCCACAAATGCCTTCCGCGGCGACCCGCGCCAGGAGATGGCTCTGTTCAGGCAGATGGCCACGCGCCGCGCCGACACCATCAACTATGAGGCCATGAACATCCGCGGCGATGCCATCGCTGTGGACGGCGCCTGCTCACGCAACCCCGGGCCCACCGAATACCGCGGCGTATCAGTAGGCACCGGACACGAACTTTTCCGCGTCGGCCCCATTCCCAATGCCACAAACAACATCGGCGAGTACCTGGCCATCATTCACGCCGCGGCGATGCTCGCCAAAAAAGGCGACTTCACCACGCCCATCTACTCGGACAGCCGCACCGCGCTGTCATGGATTCGCGCCGGTCACCACCGCAGCAAAATAATCCCTGACGCCGGCAACACCAAAGCCTGCGAGCTGCTGCGCCGCGCCGACGCATGGCTCGCCGCAAACGGCCCCATCCGCAACCCCCTGTTCAAGTGGGACACCGACAACTGGGGCGAGATTCCCGCCGACTTCGGCCGCAAGTAACGGCACCGCCCGGCTCTCCTCCCGCCGGGACATGCCACGGCCACAGCAATGAAATACGTCCCGTACGGGCACAAAAAAAGCAGCGCTTTCGCGCTGCTTTTTTTGTGGTTTCGGGCTTATGATTAGCCGTTGATCTTAACCATGGTAGCGATGAGGTCGAGAACTTTGTTAGAGTAACCGATCTCATTGTCGTACCAAGAAACAACTTTTACGAAGTTGTCGGTCAGATATACACCGGCGTTAGCGTCGAAGATAGAAGTGCGAGCGTCGCCGAGGAAGTCAGAAGAAACAACAGCATCTTCGGTGTAGCCGAGTACGCCTTTCAGTTCGCCTTCCGAAGCCTCTTTCATAGCTTTGCAGATGTCTTCTTTGGTAGCGGGTTTAGCCAGGTTTACAGTCAGGTCAACTACAGAAACGTCCAGAGTGGGGACACGCATGGAGATACCTGTGAGTTTGCCGTTGAGTTCGGGGATAACTTTACCTACAGCCTTGGCAGCACCGGTGCTTGAGGGGATGATGTTGCCTGAAGCAGCACGGCCGCCGCGCCAGTCCTTCATAGAGGGACCGTCAACGGTTTTCTGGGTTGCGGTGGTAGAGTGAACGGTTGTCATAAGACCGTTTACGATACCGAATTTGTCGTTGAGGACCTTAGCGATGGGAGCAAGGCAGTTGGTGGTGCAAGAAGCGTTAGACACGAACTGAGTGCCTTTTACGTAAGTGTCGGCGTTTACACCGCAAACGAACATGGGGGTGTCGTCCTTAGAGGGAGCTGACATAACAACGTATTTTGCGCCGGCTTCGATGTGGGCCTGTGCTTTTTCTTTGGTCAGGAACAGACCGGTAGACTCAACTACGTATTCTGCGCCTACTGCTGCCCAGTTGATTTCTTTCGGGTCGCGGCATGCGGTTACGCGGATGTGTTTGCCGTTTACGATGAGCTCGCTCTTTTCCAGGTCAAAATCTACTGTACCTTCGAACTGGCCGTGCATGGTGTCATATTTCAGCATGTAAGCCATGTAGTCAACGGGAAGAAGGTCGTTGATTGCTACAACTTCGATGTCATCACGCTTGGTTGATGCACGGAAAACGAAACGTCCGATACGGCCGAAACCGTTAATACCAATTTTTGTCATAGTTAGTGTTATTTTATGTTTTGGGTTTATATATAGTTGTTGTTGTTTTTCCACTGCAAAGTTACTAAATAATTTTGAGGAAATAACCTGTTTAACTATTTTTTTCTTTAAT
>SFNC01000126.1 GCA_004554255.1 Bacteroidales bacterium | reverse complement strand
CTCATCGGTCATGTAGCCCGCTACATTCCCTCTTCAACTTGCGAAATTTCCTCGAAAATACACCGCCCCTGCATTAACAAATATTGGGGAACAGGGTCTAAGACCCCGCCTCAGCGTTAACAAATATTCTTTCTCCGAAAGCGCTAAGGCGATGAGGGGAACGGGGACTAAACAACAAAAGCCGCAGTGCAGCGGCTTTTGTTGTCTGTTATGGTATGAGAAATTATTTCACAACTTTTTTAGCAACTTTGTTGCCCTGACGGGTGATGTAGAGACCGGGAGCGAGGTCGCCGTTAACCTTAACACCGTTGAGGTTGAAGTACTCTACAGGAGCGTTGTTGTCGTCAGCGATGATGTCTTCAACACCTGCATCACCATTGGGGTCAATCCATTCTTTGGGAGCCATGGTGTAAACACCGAAGCCGTTCATACATTTGTAGAGGAGGATGTAAGCACCTTCAACACCGTTTACGTCTTTGTAAATCTTAACAGAGATGGGGTAAACGCGAGTACCGCCGTCAGAGTGGTTGCCGAGACCGGCTGCGGGAGCTGTCCAAAGTTTTTTGAGGCTTGAGAATTCCATGGCGTCGTTGAGCGCGCAGATGTAAGTCTCGTGATGTACCTCATCGGTTTTTTCGTTACCGGAGTGTCCGGAGAAGGGATAAGCAACATATTTTTTACCGTTGATGGCGATGTCGCAGATACCGTTGATGTTGAGTTTGGGCACTAATCCACTTTCGGCATTCATGAAGCCGTCAATGCACTGGAGACCGCGGTCGTAAAGAACGGCAGCTGTGCTCATACCGTCAATGTAGAACATCTGTGCAGAGAAGTCAGCGGCGTCATTTTTAACGATTTTGCAGACGGGAGCGGTTCCCCATGCGGTCTGTTCTGCAGGGCAAGTCTGAGCTGCTGCAGCATCGATAATAGAAGCAGCGTAGCCTTCGAACATGGGAACGAATTCTCCGCCCTGTTCAGCTTCCCAACCGTAAATAGTAAGACCTACGGTAGGAACAGCGGCAATAGCGCAACGGCCTTCGGTACGGGTGATGTCACCAACGAGGTCGAAGTAGTCAACGCGGCCGTTTGCTTCGGCATCGTCGGGAGTGAGGGCTACATTGGCAGCGAGTGTGAGGGCGCCGGTTTTGAGGTCTACGGTGTAAAATTTGTTTTCGTAGCCGTAAGATTCACTACCGTCTTTGGGGGTAACCCATGTGCTTGCGGCATAACCTACAACCCAAACGTGGTTGAAGTCGTCGCAACCGATGGTGTTGGCGCAGAGGGTGCCCGAGAGGGGTGCGCCGTCTACAGTGAGAGAGAGAGTCTTGAGGTATTCGCCGGTAGCCAGGTCAATGATGTGGATAGCGGCGGCACCGTCTGCAGCGGCAGACTGTGAGATTACAATAACGTCTTTGCCGTCAAGGTTTGCTGTGCATGCAGTACGTGCAGAACCGGGAGTGCCGGTCATCCATTTGTACTTGCCGAATTCTTCTCTGCCGAGATTGGTTTCGGAAAGGAGTACGCGGTTTTTGAGAACCAGACCGTCAACCTCTTCGTAGGTAGCGGGGTCTACGGTAGACTGAGCAAAGCCTGTGCCGGACACAAGTGCTGCAGCAGCGATGAGTAAAGATTTTTTCATATAAATAATTTTTTAAGGTGAAAATATTTTTCAGGGGTTAAACTAAGGCTTATCCGATTTTCAAGGAAGATGAAATAAAGAAAAGCATTAATGTTTGGTTTGTGTGTGCAAATTTAAATAAGATTTTGGTAAAACTGTTATAAAATATGTGTAATTATGAGTTAATAATTGTTAAACTATCGTTTTTTAGGGGAAAACCAAGATTTATAGGGGCAAATGTTGCCTTTTTAGTGTAATAACCACCCCGCGAGGCCGCTGCCTCGCGGGGTGTGGCTTATGTGGTTTTTACCGTTGTGGCAGACGGTATTACAGGCGCAGTTTCAGGCGGCGTGTCTCGGTGTCGGTGGTGATGCCCACGATGTAGGCGGCAGCTGGCAGGCGGTCTATGCGCAGCGAGTTTGTCGCTTTGGCGGTGGCGACAACAGCACCGGCGGTGTTGTACACGGTGATGTCCTTGACATTGTCGCTGTCAACGCTGATGGTTCCGTCGGTAACCTTGACATCGCTGACGGGGTTGCCCTCAAGGTCGGTGAGGCCGGTCATGCCGTGGCATATACCGTGGAGGGCCACATCGAGGTTCTGGGGCTTGCCGTCGGTGGCGATGTAGAAGTTGGACCAAACATCGCCGGCCTGGGTGGGACGGTAGGTAATGGTGAGGTGTCCGTCAATGTCGCACATCAGGGGCACTTTGTGTCCGGGAACGCGCCAGTATGCCGATGAGCCTGCAGCCCAGTAGGTGGCGCCGTTCATAACGTGGCCGTCATCGGTCTGCTGACGTTTCTTTCCGTCGGCTTCAAGGCCGTTGTTGAAGAGGATGCCGATATTGTCCGAGAGAGCCCCGGGGGTGAAGGTGTACTCAAAGATGCCGTCGCCGCGGTTGCTGAGCAGAACGCCGGGATAATCTACGCCCTGGTAGTTGTAGTTGGCGTTGTCCTTGTTCCAGAGCCATACGTAAACCTTGTCCCAACCGGCGCGGTTGTTGTTGAAGTAAACGGTGGTGCTGTTTGCAAGGCCCCAGTCGTTCCATTGGGAGAACTGGCTGTTATGGCTTTCGTTGTCGCCCCAGATTCCGGAGCCTATCCAGCCCTTGAGGTCGCGGGCGGTGACGTTGAATACGTGAGTCTGCGGATCGTCTGCGAAGCACGAGAACGTAGCGTCGCCATCGGCAGTGATAGTGGGGTCTTTGTAACTTTCGGCGTGCACATCCATGTAGGCGTCATCAGCGTCGACGGTGGAGGCGCGTACCCAAATCCAGTTCACGCTGTGGTCTGTGGGACGGTATGTTACAACAACGTCGCCGGGGCCGTCAAGCTGCGAGGGCTCGATGGAGATTACGCCGGTGGATTTTCCGCCGTCGTTGTCGGCAGGCTCAAGATTAATGGGGCCGTGAACGTTCTTACCTTCCACGCGGATGGTCTTGGAGGCATAGTCGCCCACCTTTGCACGCATTTCGGGGTCACGCTCCGAGAACCATATTTCGGCTCTGCCTACAGGGCCGGGGTTGACAGCGGGAACGTTGCCGGTGCGGTAGTAAGCCAGACCGTGATTTGTGGACATTACCCATGCCTCGCAGTAGTCGGCGCCGTTGCAGTTTATGATAACATCGCCGGTACCGTTGGCGTTCTGGGCATCGCCGAGGCCGTCCGATGGATATTCGCGTTTCTCGTCGCAATTCGAGAATTTACCGGCTTTGTCGCGGAGAATGCGGAGTTTGGGAGCGGTGTAGTTTGTAGAGCCGCGGAAAACGAGGTTTGCGGCATATTTCCAGCCGTGATAGTAGAACTCGTGGTGAGATGCACCCTGGGTCTGGCCTTCGGTGCTGTTGGTGACGAGGGGCGAAACACCGTCGTAACCCTGGTCCCATGTGCACCACATGGGGTGGCAGGCGTTACCGTCAACCCAGTAGTTTCCGTTTTTGGGATATGCGCGGGAAGTGGCGCCGGTGTGCATGTGGCCCTTGTTGTTGTCGTAGGCTTTGGTGTACTTGGAGGCAAAGTTGTATTCGCCGGTCTGGTGGTATTCCACGATGCGGGTTTCGGTGTGGGCGGTGTTGTCGTTCATGAAGCAGAACCATGCGTCAGAGTCAAGAGTGCCGACCACCTCCATGCAGTCGCCGATACGGGCAATGCCCTGGAAGTCCTGGGTGTTGAGGATTTTCTTGGGCGCGGAATTGTCATCGTCCCATTTATAGATGCAGAACCAGTTCCCATTTGCGGTAGTGGCGAGGTTGCATGCCACGATTTTTCCGGAGATGGCCTTCACGTCGCAGAGGGCGAGTGTGCCTTCGCCGACACCGTCCAGCTTGAGCTCGCCGAGCTTTTCGCCGGTCTGTGAGTGCAGGACGATAATGCTGCTGTTCTTGTATACGCAGTAGAGTTTGCCGTTGAGGTAGCAGAAGTTGCGGATCTGTGTGGCGTCGTAACCTTTTGAGGAGGCATTGCCGCGCTTGGTGCTTATGTTCCAGCCCTCGGAGAGTTCGGGGAGCACGGAGCCTTTCACGTCGCAGGTTACGCGGATGTCCTTCTGTATGCCGTTGGCACGCACGTGTACGTACGAGCCTTTATAGTGGTACCAGTCGGAGTACTGGAAAGTTACGCGGAACGAGCCGCCGCCGCTGCCGAGCGAGCTCTTGTCCACGGTGAACAGAGTGTTGTCGTCCGACCAGATAGAGATGTTCTCGGTGATGTTCTTGGTGCTGACGGTGATGTCGGCGTAGGGGTGTCCGTAGCGGTCGCAGGAGAGATTTACGTTCTCGGTGGATACGTTAATCACCTTTGTGTCGTCAACAGTGGGGTCGTCAAGGTTGCTGTTGTTTATGGCGCGCATGTGGTCGCGGAAACCGGCGAGGTGTCCGTTGACCCATTTCTTATAGCCGTCCTTGGAGTTGTCGTTGATGAGGTTCCACTCCTCCCGGTTGTCCACAAAGAGACCTTCGGTAAGGATAGCGGGGACGTTTGAGCTGCCGGTGATAACTGTCCAGCCGTTCTGCTTGACACCGCGGTTTGTGCGCTTCATGTAACTGACGAGCTGCGCCTGCACCTTATCGGCAAGGAATTTAGAGTTACCTGCCGACCAGTAGTACCATGTCTCGGTTCCGTAAGCCGAGCCGTTGAATGCATTCAGGTGCACCGAGCAGAAGATGTACGGGTCGTAGGCGACAGAAGCATCGCGTCGCGCGGTCAGAGATACCGTGGCGTCGGTGGTGCGTGTCATTCTTACGGGAGCGCCAACGTTCTCCAGGCGTTCGCGGATAGAGTGTGAGCAACGCAGGGCAAGTTCGGCCTCGTGGGGCCACTGCGGGCCGGAGGCGCCGGGGTCGCTGCCGCCGTGTCCGGGATCAAGCATGATGCGATAGTTGGTCCATCGTTCGGCGTTGGCTGCCGGTGCTGCAAGCAACAGTGCCAAAGCGACAAGGATTAAGGTTGATAGCTTTTTCATATACGGATTTGGTTGTTATTCAGGTACAAAGAAGTTGTTTGCGATGCTTTTGGAACAGAAAAAAGCTTCCGAGCTAATTTTTGCAAAGTTAATATTATTTTTTTAAGTATAAGCCGGACGCAGAAGTATGGTCGCAATCTCCTCCAAACCATACTTGACAAGCGACTTTGCCTTTCTTCCATGTTTCAGAATCCTTATCGGTTTAATATTTATATCTTTATGTTCACCAACGAGATACGCCCATACAAGAGCCACGCATACCATCGCGACAAGTCTTGCGATGCGCTCCATATCACGCATATGGGTGTCCTCGATGTTGAAGCCGGAAGATTTCATGGCTCTGAAGGCCGTTTCTATCTCCCAACGCTTTTTGTATGTCAAAATCGCACCCTCGGGCCGGTTGAAGCATATGAGAATCTGCAATTCCGGAACTCCATCGGAGTTTTTGATTCGGCTGCCGGCAAGATAGACATACTCGCCTTTGTGAAGAAAAAGCTTATGGAAGAATTTCTCCTGACCGACCTTCAGATCATTGAACAGCCACCAGGCGCGGATTCTCTCACCGGTGGATGGCTTGACAATCCAGAAGTTCTGACGTATCCGGATGTAATACCGTATGCGACGGCTGTTGAGCCACCCTGTCCATTCCTTTCCGATGAACTCGCGGTCTGCCACAAGACAGTCGATGCATTCTGCTCCGAAAAGACGGATAAAACGTTCCATAATCTTCCTGCGTTCGTTCCAGCTGGAGTTGCCACGTTTAGGGAGAAGACTGAATATCAAGGGGAAGGCAATCCCTTTATAGGTGATGCCCAACATAAGAATATTGATATTGAACTCTCCGAACTTCCAGTTGGTGCGATCCATGCTGAGCACAAGACCGGTCTTGACAGGAAGCAGCGAGAAAATCATACGCGCTATGATATCAAGGTCAAGAACATACTTGGCAAAGAATCTTTGGAGCCGTCTGAGGTTGGAATCCTTGTCGACAGCCGTAGGCATCGCGTCTGCCAGTTTGTGGAGGCTGACAGTCTGCACAACACAGAGTGCGTGGAGCAGCAACGCCATAAGTTTTATGCGTGCCAGATTCATACTTTGTCCAAAGTGCTCTTGCATAATCGGGAGGATTTGGTTAACTTTGACCAAGTCCTTGGAATTAGTAGTTTTTTTCCTTTAAATTACTAAATTTCAGGGACTTTTGCAAATTTAATCACTTGAAAATTAAATGTTTAACAGCATAAATTTAAATTTTGTCATCTACTAATGTGCGACAGTAATTCTGGATTTATAGACGGACGAGATCTTTTGGCCGGATATACTTCTACATTCAGCAATGTGGAGGTGATCGGCTTGCGCGACAAGCATTTCTTTGCCTGCGCATCACGCTACGGGCGCCGATGGTTTCTAAAAGGCATCAGAAGGGATTTTTCCGGTTCTACCGTCCTGCGCCAGCAGTTGCTCAAGGAGTTCGAGTTTCTTACGCGGCTGTCGCATCCCAATGTCGTGTCGGCGGTAGGTGTCGAGGAGGTAGAAGGGTTCGGGCTGTGTATCGTGATGGAATGGATTGAGGGCGCAACGCTGGAGGATGTGCTTGTTGCCGGAAGACTGTCGCGCGGCGAGCGTCTGGATTTGCTGACATCTATCGTGGATACAATGGACTATGTCCACGCCAAAGGGATAGTGCACCGCGACCTGAAGCCTTCAAACATCATGATCCGGGCCAACGGCGGGAAAGCCGTGATTGTGGATTTCGGCCTGGCGGATTCGGATGAATACACCATATTGAAGAATCCGGCCGGCACCGAGGGATATATGTCGGATCGCCAGCAGACGGCCCGCACTCCTTATACCGGCGACGATGTCTACGGCCTTGGCGTAATCATGCAATCGCTTTATCCCGAATATCGGGGCATCATTCGGCGGTGCACCGATGGCCGGGAGACACGGCGGTTCACCAATGCCGGAGAGCTTCTCCGGGCCATCCGCCGCCGGGGGAAACGGAAGAAGCGTATGCTCCGTGCAGTTGCCCTGCTGTCGGCGGCGGTCGCCATTACGATGATTGCGGTGCTGCTGATTCACAGCCATGAAGTAAATACTGCGATGAACGGTCTTGAGAACCAGCTTGACACCATGACGCTGCGGGCCGCACAAGAACAGGACCAACACCGTCGGCTCTCCGACTCGCTGACTCAGCTCGGCAGACAGCTTGAAACGGAGCGCGAATTCAACAACCGGATACGTGAGCACGACGCATTCATGCAGGACGCAAAACAACGTCTTAAAAATAAACTTACGCAAGCATACCTGCACTTCCTCAAGACCGACAGGAATCCGACCTACGGCGATTCAGAGGCAGCGGTAAGACTGATTGGGGCGATGGCATCAGCCAAAGAGCGGGTGTTCGCTTCGTTGGCCCCGCTCGCTTCGAGCGACCGGGAGACCCTTGAATCTGCCTATTCGCTATATCAGGGCGATATTTTACATCAATGGGCAAACACTCAGAAAGATGAAAAATAAGTGGGAATTATTGAAACAACATGTTGAAAAGACATTCGGACGAAGCGTGACCACCTCACGCCATTTCGACCTGCTACGCGAAAGTATTCGTGCGCGCACAGGCGTCTTGTTCTGTGCCACTACCCTCAAGCGCCACTGGGGATATATTGACGAAGATGTCGTTCCCCGGCTCCACACCCTCGACACATTGAGCAGATATGCCGGATGGAAAGACTGGGAGAGCTTTCTAAGCTCAGGAGATGCCGGGATTCAAAGTGGACCCGTGGGCTCCTCGTGCATCGACGTGATTGCCGACCTTCAACCGTGGGATACCCTCCTGCTGACTTGGCTTCCCGACCGCGAATGCACCACGCGATATAAAGGCGATGGATGGTTTGAGATTGTCGCCGCATCCAATACGCGCCTGCAAGCGGGCGACACGTTTCAATGCCTGCATGTCATCGACAGCGAGCCGCTCTATCTCGATCATCTCACCCGCGACGGCATCGGTCTCGGGGTGTACGTCTGCGGCCGCGAGACCGGCGTCAGATTCAGAATCAATGAATATAGATAAGCACTAAGAACCGATGCCGAAAAAAATTTGCCCCCCCCTCTATAAAAGGACAAAAAAGTATTTGCCGCAACATGATTGGGGCAGTAACTTTGCAGTACGGAATGACGAGACATTCCGGCTGTCGGCAATCGTCCGCGCGCCCGCAACGGAATTTATTTCAAAAATCTTCTGAATTTTTTTTTGGAGATTGAATTGATTTTGAAAATGAGCGGCGTCGACATCCCAGCAGAAGCCTCGGTCAATTATCATTCTCGCCGGGAA
>SFNC01000027.1 GCA_004554255.1 Bacteroidales bacterium | reverse complement strand
ATCGGTCATGTAGCCCGCTACATTCCCTCTTCAACTTGCGAAATTTCCTCGAAAATACACCGCCCCTGCATTAACAAATATTGGGGAACGGGGTCTTACATTATAATATACTATAACGCAAGAACGCGGTGATTATTGCATGAAGTGTGCCGAAGGCGTCTCCAGCACCTTCGTGAGCCATGCGCGGGCGTCGTCCCACTTGTAGTACGGGAACATGTCGGTCTTGACGGGGATGTGCACCTCGTTTTCGTTGAGCATGAACTTGGCGATGATTTCGCCGGTCTTGTCGTTGCGGAAGAGGGTCATCTGGATATTGGAGGCCATGGGTGAAATGCGCCAGTCGGTGTACACCTCGTAAAGTTTGTATGGGTCGGCCTCGTATGCCACGCTGTTGTCAAGCTGCAGCAGCGTGGCCAGGGGGATTATGTTTCCGTCGTGGCCGAATCGCAGTGTAGCTCCGCGCTTGCCGTTGGCGACATAGTCGTCGGCCGTCTCCAAGATGTTGCGTACCAGGTTCTTGGCATTGTCTACGTGGAGGCCCTTGGCAAGGGGGTATGACGAGTTGCAGGCATAGAAGTTGAAGTTGAACACCTGCCACAGGTCAAAGAGCTCCTGCGGCGTGAATACATCGAAGAAGGAGATGTCGGACTCCATGTTCTGCATGTCCACGGCCACCCAGTATAGGCCCCACATCAGACCTTCAGGGTCAACGCATCGGCGCACATAGAGGCTGTCATTGAACAGCTCCTTCATCATTCTGTGCGGGTTGGTCTTCTCGGCCTTGAACTTGCGGTAGTCCTGATACCAGGGTCCTTCGTGGCCGGCGTACGGGCCGGATTCGGGGGAGTGGTAGTTTAGATACACCATAGCCCTCTCGCCACTCTCGCGGGGTATCTGCAGCTTCGGATTATTCTCCTTGAGGCCCTCTACAAAGGCGAACATGGAGTGTGCGCAGCGCATCACGGTGGTGGATTTGGCGGTTATCTCGGCATCGTCCGTAAACACACCCGGATATGCGTGATAGAGGCGGTTGGCGATGGCGCGATGCTGCCTTGCACCGAGGGGCGACAGCTCTCCGCCGCGGCCCCGGGCCTCTACCCACACAGAGTCGAGGCGGTCCATTACATTGTGTCCGAAGGGAGTGAGGGCACCGGCGGCATCGGCCTTGTGGAAGGCGTCAAGCACCCATTTATAGTCATTGTCGGAGATGAGATAGCGCGAGCCATGACGACCGTAGTGGCTGACATAGAACGGCTTGAAACCCTTGGGAGCGGGAGTGTCGTGGCGCTCGACGGTGGGGTATGCGTAGTACACGCCGCCGCATCGCTCGGGGTTGTCGAACATTTCCTGCGCCGTGGTCTGTGCCATGGCCGGGATGCAGAACAGAGAAGATGCAATTAGCGATAAGGCTTTGGTTTTCATGATTATAGAAGTTTGGTTATGATATTATAGACTGATGATGGAGGCGATGCGGTCTCCGTCAATGGCCGCGGACACAATTCCGCCCGCGTATCCGGCACCTTCGCCACAGGGGTAGAGCCCGCTGATTGACACATGCTGCAGCGTCTCGTTGTCTCGGGGAATGCGTACGGGCGAGGAAGTGCGCGTCTCACAGCCGATGAGTACGGCGTCGTTGGTGAGGAATCCCCGGGATTTGCGGCCGAAGTCGGCGAATCCGCGCTGCAGGCGGGTTGCGATGGCCGGCGGCAGGAGGTGGTCTATGCGCGCGGGATGGATGCCCGGGGCGTATGAGGTCTGCGGCAGAGAGGCCGAGTCGCGTCCATTCACGAAGTCGGCCATGCGCTGCGCCGGGGCATTCTGTGTGCCGTCGCCGTCGTCAAAGAAACGCTGTTCTATGCTCTTCTGGAAGTCAATCATGCGCAGAGGGTCGTCGCCGGGGACATCCTCGGGCAGGACCTCCACGACCATGCCCGAATTGGCCCACCGCGTGCCACGGTTGGATGGCGACATGCCGTTCACCACCAACTGGCCGGGCGCAGACGAGGCGGGGATTATGAAGCCACCAGGGCACATGCAGAAGGAGTACACGGCACGTCCGTCCACGCGGGTGAGCATGGTGTATTCGGCGGCGGGGAGGTACTTGCCGCGGCCTTGCGGCGAGTGGTACTGTATGCTGTCTATAAGGTGCTGGGGGTGTTCCAGGCGGACTCCTACGGCAAGGCCCTTGGCCTGGAGCTCAAGCCCCTGGGTGTCCAGGAATTCGTATACGTCGCGTGCCGAGTGGCCGGTGGCGAGGATTACGGGGCCGTGATAGCTGTTACCCATTGCCGTGCGCACGCCCGTAACCGTGTTACTGTTGCCGGCAGCGTCACTGTCAATAATCAGCGACGTGACCTTTTCGCCGAACTTAACCACTCCGCCGCAACGGATTATGGTCTCGCGGATGGCTTTTATGATTCCGGGGAGGCGGTCTGTGCCGATGTGAGGGTGCGCGTCCACGAGGATGTCGCGGTCGGCGCCGTGCTGATGGAGGATGTTGAGAATCTTCTCCACAGGCCCACGCTTCTTGCTGCGCGTGTACAGTTTTCCGTCTGAGTATGCGCCTGCCCCACCCTCGCCGAAGCAGTAGTTGGAGTCCGGGTCTATGACGTTTTCGCGGGCTATGCGTGCCATGTCGCGTCGGCGTGAGTCCACGTCCTTGCCACGCTCCAACAGCACGGGGCGTATTCCCCGCTCTATCAGAGCCAGAGATGCGAACAGCCCGGCGGGTCCGGCGCCAACGACTATAACCTGCGGAGCGTTCTCCGGGACGGGAGCATAGTTTATGGGCTTGGGGTCAAGGCCGGCGACGTCGGCAGACGGGGCGACGGTGAGATTGACCATTACGCGCCGCTGTCGGGCGTCTATGCTGCGCTTCATCACTGTTACGCCGGGGAGGTCTGCCGGAGCGATTCCTAATTCGCGCGCCACTGCGTTATGCAAGAGCTCGGGCGTGGCAGCCGTGCGGGGGTCAACCCGCAGTTGTATGGTGTCGGCCATAGGTTTAAACGTTTTCAAATGGGTCGTAGGAATCGGAGTCGAAGGACTGACAGGCGTCGGGAGCTATACGTGGGCGCAGATCGTCGAACACCCTGCGCAGCCAGCTTATGCCGAGGGCGAGATTGACGCTGTCGTACACGCCCTGCGCCACGAACTGCTCGTACTGCATGCAGGTGACGAGGCGATTGCGGAAGAGGTCTATATGGCGGCATGCAGTGCTGAAACGGCGCAGCCTGACAAGGGCTGTGAGGTACGCGGCATGGACTGCCGGGGATAGCCCGCCATTTACGCCAAGGAGCATTTCCACGTCCTCCACCACCGAGGTGTATCGCTTGAGGCCCAGGTGAATAGCGGTGCCAAGGGCGATGAGCGGAGAGATGTCGGCCGATGTCACTCCGCTTGCGCTGCCGGGGACGTTACCGTAGACAGTATCCACGATTGCGGCCGCTCCGGCGAGGCTACCGCGGATGTACACCGAGTGCGCCCACTGCGTCCAAAGGCGGATTTTCTCCGGCAGAGTCTGCGGGTTGTCCTCCTCGAATGCCCAGATTCTGTCAAGGCGCTCGGGAGCCTCATCGGGCTTGAGCATCACGGCGGCAGTCTGTACTATCACACTGTCCTGCCACGTCTCCAGGCGGTCGGTGATTGCGTCAAGGATTACCTGCCTCACCCGTGCATCGTGCAGCATGCGCGTGCAAAAGCAGTCTATCAGCGTCTCCACAATCACCAGATTGTCAGGGTATTCCCCGGCCATCCTGATTAGTTCCTCCTCGTTGAGCACGGCCATGCACCGCGCCTTGCAGTTTAGGGCCTCTGTGTTGGCCGGGTCTATGGCTATGGCCATCTCGGCGGCATCGGCAGCCTCGTCAAGGTGATTCAGGCGTAGGTGGCAAGTGGAGATGAGGCTCCAGTATTCGGCATTGTAGGGCATCTCCGTCACCAGGTCGTCCAGGGCCTTCAGCGCCATAGCATACTCGCCCTTCTGAATTGCCGCAGCGCCCAGCTCATAGAGGAACGCGGGCTTATATGACAGCGAAGCGAAAATTTTCTCGGTGTTGTCGGCCATCCATTGCAGATTGCCGGTGTCGGCGGCGAAATTCACCAGCTGAATCACCTCCTCGTCCTCCATGTTGTGGCTTGCGGCGATGGATTCGCGGATGAACGTCAGGGCCTCGTCGTGGCCGGTGATGTTCGCTCTTGCGGAGAGGATACGTGCCAGGAGGGTATCTACGTCGGCATGGTCATCGCTGAAGCTGTTAACAGCCTCGGTGCCAAGGACATCGGCATAGAACACGGCACGACGCTCCATGAGCGCCCGGCTGTCCGGGAAGTTTCGCACTCCCCAGAACAGAGCCTCGGCTCTGAGGTAGTCCATGCCGTAGTCTCCGGCGAAGTCGAAGATGTCGAGGAGTTCGTCCTCGTCAAACCACGCCGAAGTGTCACGGTCGCGCAGGGCCGCAGCAAAGCGGTCCAGCAACTCACGGTTCTCTGCTTCGTAATTATCCACCCGGTACCTTTCCTTTTAATTAGTAATTGGCAATTACTAATTGCTTATTTGCCTTTGACCTTCTCCCAGGTGTCTTTGAGGGCGATGGTGCGGTTGAAGACGAGGTGGTCGGGAGTGGAGTCGTAGTCGGGCGTGAAGTATCCGATACGCTGGAACTGGAACTTGGTGCCTGTCTTTGCGTTGGCGGCGATGAAGGGTTCTACCTTTACGCCGGTCACTACCTTCAGCGAGTCGGGGTTGAGCATGTCGCGGAAGTCGCGCTCGGTCTCTGCGGCGGGGTTCTCGACGTTGAAGAGGCGGTCGTACAGACGTACCTCGGCGTCAATGGCATGTGCGGCCGATACCCAGTGCAGAGTGCCCTTAACCTTGCGGGCAGCGCCGGGGGCGCCGCTGTGGCTGTCGGGGTCGTAGGTGCAGTGAATCTCGGTGATGTTGCCGTCTGCGTCCTTGATGACGTCGGTGCATTTGACGATGTAGGCACCTTTGAGGCGCACCTCGTTGCCGGGAGCGAGACGGAAGAATTTCTTGGGAGGATTCTCCATAAAGTCCTCACGCTCAATGTATACCTCGCGGCTGAAGGGCATTTCGTGAACGCCGGCGCCCTCCTGCTCGGGGTTGTTGTCCATGGTTACGGTCTCCACCTTGCCCTCGGGGTAGTTGGTGATAACCACCTTGACGGGGTTGATGACGGCCATGGCGCGTGTGGCGATTTTGTTGAGGTCATCGCGGACGGCATGCTCCAGGAGGCTCACTGAGTTGAGGGCCTCGTATTTGGTGTAGCCGATGGTGTTGATGAAGTTGCGGACGGCGGTATTGGTGTATCCGCGGCGGCGCAGACCGCAGATGGTCGGCATGCGGGGGTCGTCCCATCCGGCCACAAGGCCTTCCTTAACCAGTGCCAGCAGCTTGCGTTTGCTCATCACGGTGTAGGTGAGGTTGAGGCGGTTGAACTCAATCTGTCTGGGGCGGTAAGTCTCGTCGGCGATTTCGTCAATGAAACGGTCGTAGAGGGGACGGTGAGGGACAAACTCCAGTGTGCAGATGGAGTGTGTCACGCCCTCGAAGTAGTCGCTCTGACCATGCGCGAAGTCGTACATGGGGTACACTTTCCAGGTGGTACCTGTGCGGTGGTGGGGGGTCTTGATAATGCGATACATTATGGGGTCGCGGAAGTGCATGTTGTCCGAGGCCATGTCCAGCTTTGCGCGGAGCACACGGCTGCCTTCGTCGAACTCGCCGGCGTTCATGCGCTGGAACAGGTCCAGGTTCTCCTCCACGCTGCGGTTGCGGTATGGGCTCTCGGTACCGGGGGTTGTGGGCGTACCCTTCTGCGCGGCTATCTCCTCGGAAGTCTGGTCGTCCACATAGGCTTTGCCTTCCTTGATGAGACGGATGGCGAGGTCGTAGAGTTTGGGGAAATAGTCCGAGGCGTAGTACTCGCGGTCGCCCCAGTCAAAGCCCAGCCAGTGGATGTCGTCGCGGATGGCGTCAACGTACTCCACATCCTCCTTGACGGGGTTGGTATCGTCGAAGCGCAGGTTGCATGTGCCGCCGAATTTCTCAGCCACGCCGAAGTCCATGCAGATTGCCTTGGCATGTCCGATGTGCAGATAACCGTTGGGTTCGGGCGGGAAACGGGTGTTGAGGCGGCCGCCGTTCTTACCGGCCTTGAGGTCGTCCCACACTATCTGTTCTACGAAATTCAGACCTTTCTTCTCACTGTTGTCAGCCTCCGGAGCGGCTACCTTGTTCTCTTCCATAAGTATATGAGGATTTTAAAGTTTTTATTCTATATAATATGTACGCGCGCGGGTCAGCACTGTTTCAGGTCGTGTCCCATGCGCTCTTTCTTGGTGTGCATGTAGAAGCGGTTATATTCGTTGGGCGACACTTCTATGGGAACGTTCTCCACCACGTCCAGGCCGTATCCCTCCAGGCCGATTCGCTTGACGGGGTTGTTGGTGAGCAGGCGCATGCGGCGTATTCCCAGCATGTTCAGAATCTGTGCGCCCACGCCATAATCTCGCTCGTCGGCACGGTGTCCCAGGTGCAGGTTTGCGTCAACGGTGTCCAGGCCCTGCTCCTGCAGCTTGTATGCGCGAATCTTGTCCATGAGTCCGATTCCGCGTCCCTCCTGATTGAGGTACAGCACGCATCCGCGTCCCTCTTTCTCTATCATGCGCATGGCGTTGTGCAGTTGCTCGCCGCAGTCGCAACGCTGCGAGGCGAATATGTCGCCGGTGGCGCATGACGAGTGCACTCGCACCAGCACGGGGTCGTCGGAACCCGCGATGTCGCCTTTCAGTAACGCAATGTGCTCCAGGCCGTTGTCCTTCTGGCGGAATGGTATCAGGCGAAAGTGTCCGTATGCAGTGGGCATGTTCACTTCCTCGCCTTTCTCCACCAACTGCTCGTGCTCCAGGCGGTAGCGGATAAGGTCTCGGATACTCACCAGATGCAGGCCCCATTCGTCGGCCATCTTGCGCAGCTGGGGCAGACGAGCCATGGTGCCGTCGTCGTTCATTATCTCCATCAGCACACCCACAGGCTGCAGACCGGCCAGGCGGCAGAGGTCCACGGCGGCCTCGGTGTGTCCGGCGCGCTTGAGCACGCCCTGGTTCTGTGCGTACAGGGGGTTTACGTGGCCCGGACGGCCGAAGGTCTCGGGGACGCTTGCGGGGTCGGCAAGGGCACGCAGGGTTGCGCAGCGGTCCTCAGCGGAGACTCCCGTGGTGCAGCCCTCCAGCTTGTCCACCGTGATGGTGAACGGCGTGCCGAGCATGGAGGTGTTTTCCTCCACCTGGCGTGTGAGGTGCAGTTCCTCGCAACGCTGTATGGTCATGGGCGCGCAAAGGACGCCACGGGCATTCTTGAGCATGAAATTCACCTGCTCGGGTGTTATTTTCTCGGCGGCGATGATGATGTCGCCCTCGTTCTCGCGGTCTTCGTCATCAACAACAATCACCATCTTGCCGGCGGCAAAGTCGGCAATGGCGTCTTCTATTCTGTCGAGTGTTATCTTATTCATTGTCATGAGCTGTGTTTACTGTTATTGTGTTACTGTCGCCGGGGTCCGTCTCCGTGTTATCCGTTGCGGGATTCAGGATGATGCGGATGCGGTTGCATACATCGCGGACAAGAGAGATATGGCGGTCGGTGGTCTCAAGCGGCAGGGTGTTCAGCAGCTTGAGTATGTCGTCGTTCTCGGAGTAGGACACGGTGGCAATCATGTTCTCGTACTGCTGTAGCATATCCTCGTTTAATACGGCCATGAACACTCTGCGGTACAGCGGTTTGCTGTTGCGATACTTAATGCGGGCGTCCATGGCTGCGGTGAATGCATCAATGGCATCGGTCATCTGCTGCGGGCTCACGGTGTAAATCACCACCTCCTTCTTCTTGATGTTGCGGCGCCACTTCTTGCCCTTCAGGTGCAGGTGGCGCACA
This sequence comes from Bacteroidales bacterium, assembly GCA_004554255.1. GTDB lineage: Bacteria > Bacteroidota > Bacteroidia > Bacteroidales > Muribaculaceae > CAG-873. The sequence continues at coordinate 12,746 of SFNC01000027.1, read as the reverse complement.
AAGAAGCGCACGTAGCCGTCAAGGTCCAGGGCGTTGGAATCCCTCACGGCCTTGTAGGTGAATATCACGCCCAAAGGCAGGAGCACCATGGTGCTCAGCCAGATGCCCGTCCACACTGCCGTGCGTCCGTCTCGGGCCATCTTAAATCCAGCCTGGTCAAAGATAAAATACACGATGAACAGGCCTATGGAAATCACCAACGGTGTTCCCAGGCCGCCTTTCTTGATGATGGCGCCAAGGGGGCCGCCGATGAAGAAGAAGAGCAGTATGGAGATGGAGAGAGTGAACTTCTTCTGCCGCTCTATGTCGTGGCGGCGCATCAGCTTCTGCTCCTCGGTGAGGACTACGCTGCGGAACTCCAGGTCGTCATGAGCTCGCTTCACTTTTGCCAGGGCAGTGGTGAGAATGGAGCGGGCGTTGGAGGGCGACGACCCGGCAAAGAGGGTATCCAGGTTTATCACTCCCGGCTTGACCTTCACCTCCGGGCGGCGCACTTTCACCACCTCGTGGTTGCGCACTTCGGTGGCATAGTACGGCACGCCGAGGTATGACGTTTCCTTGATGTCGCGGCCATACACGGTGCCTATGCTGTCCACGCGTTGCTGTATGGAGTCTATGGCAACGGTAAGTTCGGCAATGTTCTTACCTATATATTGCGAGCGCATTCCACTCTCGTCCAGACGGTTAAAATTAGCGTCGAAGGGTATGTACACCATCTTCTCCAGGAAACTCTCTCGCCTGAAGGGCATATATCCGCGGCTCACAAAGCCCATGTTCTGATTCTGCACGTTCTCGAATAGCTCGCCGTGGTACAGCTGCAGGAAGATGCGGCTGCGGTCGTTCGTAAAGCTGATTTTGCCGCTGTCGGCAAGGATTATTCTCGCATTGTCCATGCCGCGGGTGATATCGTAGATTATCATATCGTGCAGCATGCCGGTGTTCAGGTCTTTGTCCTCAACGTAGAGGTTCATGCCCGGAATCTCGTCGTAGAACGACTTTACGGGTATCTCCACCTCCGGGCTTTTCTGCTTCATGGAGAACAGTAGCGTCCACATCTTGGTCTGCGCGATGGGCAGCACATTGTTCTGGAAGAAGAAGGCGCCGATGGCGACCAGGACGATGAAGATTATCAGCGGCCGCATGATGCGAATCAGCGAGATACCCGCACTCTTCATGGCCGTCAGCTCGAAGTGCTCGCCGAGGTTTCCGAAGGTCATCAGCGACGCCAACAGCACCGCAAGCGGCAGCGCGGTGGGCACCATCGTCAGCGCGGCATACCAGAACAACTCGCCCACAACGGCCAGGCCCAATCCTTTTCCCACCAGGTCGTCGATATACCTGAACAGGAACTGCATCATCACAATAAACAGACAGATAAAGAAAGTCATAGCCAACACCGGCAGAAACCGCTGCAGCATGAACGAATATAGCCTTTTCATTATAACCATCTGTCTGTAAATGTGTTAATATTATGTATCACAAGGAGCATGCAAACGCGCCAAAACAGCGCAAACATCCCTGCACACCATTTCAACTTACAAAATTACAAAAAAAATCCAACACCCCAATACTTATCCCTGATAAATCTGCGCAAATGCGGCATTGCATGCGAATTATGGAGGTTATGTGGCGTATGTTGCGATGTGTTTTATGTGGCGTATGTGTCCGTTCACCAATAGATAGATAGATAGATAGATAGATAGATAGTCAGCGGCTACCCTCGCAGGCAGCCGCTGACTCGATATGTAAAATTAATTATCAGTTGTCTAAGTTGAGTTTGTCTTTCTCGGGGTTGCGGAAACGCAGTTTGTGGTCCACATACTCCTGAGTGGCGATAAGTACGGGCTTGGGAAGTTTCTCGTAGTAGCGAGAGATTTCTATCTGCTCGCGGTTTTCAGAGACCTCCTCCAGATTGTCGTTCAGCGAGGCAAACTCCTGGAGTTTCTTTTCCAGGTCCTGCTTCATCTCGGCGGCAATCTGATCTGCGCGTTTTGCGATAATACACACCGTCTCGTAAACGTTGTTGGTGTCTTGGGAGAGTTTAATGAGGTCACGTGTTACCGTGTTCAGTGGTGCGTTGGTCTTCTTATAATCCATTTTATCTTGCAATGAGTTGTTTTTTACTGTCAGTCTTTTACGTATTTCTGGGCGATACGCAGGATATTCTCGGCCTCTTTGCGATTGGGGCTGTCGGGATAGTTGTTTACAAAGCTATAGTACTCGTCCACAACGTCGCGGAAACGGTCGGCCTTGCGCTCATCAATAGAGTTGTCCGCCTCCTGGAATTTGGCCTTGAGCACAAGCAGCTCCAGGTCCTCCTTATATTTGGAGTATGGATAGTCCTTAATGGCGTTCTTGGCAACGATAATGGCGCTCTCATAGTTGTTACCCATGTAGTTGCCCAAGTTGTAGTACAGCTGTGCGTTCTGCAACTGCTTGAGAGTGAGCTTGTCCTGGAGCTCAAAGATTACATTCTGAGCCTGGGGCACCTTCTCGGAGCGGGGGAAGTAGTCCAGGAATGCCTGAAGTTCTTCTATGGCCTTGATGGTGTTGGTCTGGTCAAGCTGAGGGTCGGGCGACTCCAGATAGTAGCCATATCCGCAGTAGTAGCGGGCGGGCTCGGTGTACTTACCCTTGGGATAACGCTCGTAGTACTTCTGGAAATAGGCACCCGAGCTGATGTAGTCCTTGTTCTCGAAGCAGCTCATGGCAAGCAGATACAGCGACTCCTCGGCCTTGTCACTGCCCTTGAAGACAGTGATGCAGTCCTTGAGCAAAGTGGCTGCCTGCTGGTACTTTTTCTCCGCGAATGCACGCTTGGCATACTCGAACTTATATTCAAAATCGTTACTTTTCTGCACCTTCACGTACTCGCCGCAACCTGTCAGTACCGACATTGCCGCTACAAGCACAGATAGTACAAAAAGACGAGATATTATGCGCATATTTAATGTTAATGTCTGATGTCACACACTTTTCAAGCTACAAAGTTATAAACTTTTGGCGACATACGCACAATAAATCTGCATATTTTTAAATTATTTTACATTTCGCGGATGCCCCGACATCATTTTAGCACCCTGATAGCCGTAAGTTCCCAAAAAATTACTAACTTTGCACATTATATTATATGAGCAACATGACACATAGAAACCTGACGGGGCTGATGGTGGCCCTGGCGCTGATGGTGACGTGTGCGACCGCCGCCATGGCGCAGTCGGCGTCTACCGCGCGCATAGTACATACCGTTGAGCGGGGAGAGACCCTCTACGGCATCTCGCACAGATATAATGTATCGCCCGACTCCATCGCGGCATACAATCCCTCTGTACGCAACGGCCTGAAGGCCGGGCAAGTCATCATAATCCCCGGACGAAGCACCGCCGCCACTCCCTCCGCCTCCGAGGACGACGGCTGGCGCAAAGCAAACCGCCCTCAGGATGAGCCGCAGCCGCGAGATGAACGTCAACCGGCCGCCGAGACCACGAAGCCGGTCTCAGAAGTCCGCACCGACAACACCGACACCACCCCGGAGGATCCCACACGACAGCTTGACCCGGACGTGAACACATCCGAGGCTCCCCTGCCGCCTACCGAGGACACCGTCCACCCGCTCACCATCGCCATCATACAGCCGTTTATGCTCGAGGGCAAGGCGACACGACAGGCGCAACTCACCACCGACTTCTACCGCGGATTCCTCCTGGCCGCAGACACCATGCAGATGCTCATTCCCGAGACGCGGCTCCTCGTCTACGACACCCGTAACAACACCGACCGCCTCCGCAACTACCTCGCACAGGAAACACAGCTCCCCGGTGCCGACATAATCATCGCCCCGGACAATGCCGAGCATCTTGCAATCCTCGCCGAGTACGGCCACGAGCACGGTGTGCCCGTCCTCAACAACTTCGTGGTCCGCGACTCGCTGTATCAGACCAACCCATACCTGCTCTCCGGTAACATCCCCAGCATTGACATGACGTCCGTCGCCGTAGAGCAGCTGATAGAGATGTGCCGCCGCGACAACCTCACACCCGTGATGCTCGTCTCTGACCGCAACTCGGACAAGAAGGCCTTTGCCGACGCCGCCTCCGCAGCACTCACCTCCGCGGGCTTCACTCCCCTCTCCATCAGCTACTCTGGAGCTCTTACCGCCGATGACCTCGCCGTGCTCCCCGCCGGAGGACAGAACTACATCTTCATCCCCAACTCCGCCACACACACCGAGTTCAACCGCTTTGCACACGCCCTCGCCAAGTACCGCAGCGACAACCTCGGCAGCACCGGTGTACGCGTGTTCGGGTACCCGGAATGGGTGACATTCAAGACCGACACCAAGGCTCTGCTCCACGACATTGAGGCGTACATATACTCGCGCTTCAACCCCGACACCGAGTCGTACAACGCCGCCGACGTCCTGGCCTCCTTCCGCCACTGGTACGGCTGCGAACAGATGGATGGTCTGCCATCCCAGGCGCTGTGGGGATTCGACACCGGATGCTTCATCTTCAACAACCTGGCCAACGGATACTCCTTCCGCCCGGACACACAGATGCCCGCATCTTGGAACGGCGTACAGTCCACGTTCTCGCTCCAGCGCATCGGTTCAGGCTCGGGAGCCGTAAACAATGCCATGTACATCATCGGATACATGCCCGGTGGAATGATTGACGCACGCGTAGTGGAATAAGGCCATGAAAAAGTTACTCACTACCGCCATCGCTGCCGCCATGCTCGCCGTGGCTCCCTGTGCAAACGCCGAGACACACTACAAACCCCACATCTCCGTGGGCGGACACGCCGGCATGTCAATGTCGCAGATGTCATTCTCTCCCTCCATCTCCCAGAAGTGGGCAAACGGCCTGACCATGGGTATACAGGCACGATATGCCGAGGAGAAGATTTTCGGACTTATCGGCGAGCTCAACATCGTACAGCGCGGATGGGCCGAGTCTTTCGACGAGCATCCCGAGCTGCAGTACTCCCGCAGCCTCACTTACGTGTCCATACCACTGATGACGCACATATACTTCGGGCCGCGACGCTTCAAATTCTTCGTGAACCTGGGCCCCGAGTTCTCCTATATGGTGTCCGACAACATCTCGTCCAATTTCGACTATCGCAACCCGCAGGCCGCCGGCATCCCCGCCTCGCGCCACTGCGAGCAAATGTCCATGGACATCCACTCGCGCTTTGACTACGGCATCACCGCCGGACTCGGCGCCGAATACTACATCCGTCCCCGCCACAGCGTATACATCGAAGCCCGCTTCTACTACGGCCTGGGCAACATCTACCCATCCTCCAAAGCCGACACCTTCTCCGCATCCCGCTCCATGAACCTTGCCATCACCGCCGGCTACAACTTCCGCCTAAAATAACGATTTCCCCTATGGAGTGGCGGTATCCTGCCGCCCACCGGATGTGCCGCGGCATGCTGCCGCCGAGACTACATACAAAAAGCCGGACGCCTCGCTTTCTTTCTCAGAGAGCGGGGCGTCAGGCCTTTTAAAATCTCAATTATGAAACAATTATTCTTTTATTTTGCCTGGGGATTTCATCTTTGGTCCCCATTTGAACTGCTAAATGGTAGAAAAGCTGTTTTTGAAGTTTTCTGACATTTTGACATCTACACGGCCTTCCGGTTTAATCCGGCCCGACATAATTAACTTACATTAACATAACGCAGTATTTACACCTTACCCTATTAACATTTTATAACACCTACAAGTCTATCTCGCTGAAAATTTCGCCATTAATGTCGCAGACGGCAGTCAGCGCAATCTGCGTCTTGTCGGTAAACGTGAGCGTGTTCAGGCATGCGTCCACCTTCTTGATAGCGGCTCTCAGTGTTACGTAGGCACCGCCCGACTTCAATTTGTCCGGGACGAAATAAGTAATGTCTATCTCGGGGGGATCGGCAAAAGACATAGCATACGCCAGTTTCCGTGACAGTTCCTGCATCTGCCACACGGACAGCTCGGGATAGTCCGATGTGTTACGCGCAGTTTCAGTAATGGCGTCCTCGTATCCGTTAAGGGCGGCAAACGGCGCAAACTGAGCGGCGCGATCCCGTAGCGACATGGGCTTCCTTGTCGCGGAAACATGATGAGGCAGTCCTATAATATCACTGTAATCCATAATTATCTTTATTGGTGATGTCCGCCTATCTGTTGGTTGCGGTCGCGCTGAGTGGCTCCCTCGCCATAATTCAGGCCCTTTAATATGGCGTTTTTGCCGAATTGCCTGCGCAGGCTGATTATCGCCTCCTGACGCTTGCGCTCGCGGGCAAAGTCCCGTTCCTCGGCGCGCTGTCGCCGCCTGAGCTCCTCATAGTCCGTGAACAGATCCAGCTGCATGACCTTCGGCTTCTGCGGGATTCGGGACTCGGGCAGGATGCAGTTCACGGACAGCGTAAGGCGACGGATAAGGAGAATCGGGTCTACAATACGCTCATACAGCTCTGTGACAAGCTGTATCATCAGCCTTGACGATGATGTATAGCTCTTGAAATTGGCGGTTCCGTGGGCATGGTACGGCACCTGGCGCCCGTAGTGGTCCAGCGTAATCTTGCCATGGTATTTTGACCGAATCTCGGGGTTTGTCAGCGACTCCCTGTCATATCCCACCGTGAGCACAATCTGACCGGCGACAAGCCCCTGCTCCACCAGGTCAAGGGCCACATTGTCGGCCATCTCCCGTATCACAGTCTTGGCTTTATCAAACGAGTACGCAGATTGCAGCACCTGCCCGCTCGACATTGACCTTGAGTCCGGATGATATTCCTTGACCTGTGCCATAGACACCGGCTCCCATCCCCAGGCATGGTCTATCAGCAACTCGGCATTTACGCCGAACTGTTGGTATAGCCAGTTCTCATGATTCAGCGAAGCGCGTGCCACATCTCCCATAGTACATATACCGGCCGCCTCCAGGCGCCGCGCAATACCGCGTCCCACGCGCCAGAAATCCGTCAGCGGAGTATGCGCCCACAGCTTTTGCCTGTAGCTCATCTCGTCAAGCTCGGCGATACGGACGCCATCCCGGTCCGGCGGCATCTTTTTCGCCACTATATCCATGGCGACCTTGCAGAGGTACATGTTCGTGCCTATCCCGGCCGTGGCGGTTATCCCGGTTTCCCTGAGCACCTCGCGAATCATACGCATGGCCAGCTCATGCGCCGAGATGCCATACGTGTCCAAGTACGCTGTAGCGTCTATAAACACCTCGTCAATGGAGTACACATGGATGTCCTCGGCCGCCACGTGGCGCAGATATATACTGTATATGCGCGTGGAATATTCCATGTACAGACGCATTCGCGGCGGCGCCACAATGTAGTCCACGGCCAGGTCATGACGCCCGGCAAGCTTACGTGCCGATGCCGACCTCCCGCTGTTGCCACGCGTCCGGTTAACTTCGCGGAGCCTCTGCACGACCTCGAAAAGGCGCGGGCGTCCGGGAATGCCGTATGCCTTTAGCGCCGGCGACACAGCCAGGCATATCGTCTTATCAGTACGGCTCTTGTCGGCGACAACGAGGCATGCGTCAAGCGGATCCAACCTCCGCTCGACACACTCCACCGAAGCATAGAAGCTCTTCAGGTCAATAGCTATGTACTGCCGATGCTTAGCCATACCGCAAAGTTACGCAATTCCCTGTGCAAAAACCATTCCCACCGGCAAAAAAATTTCTTTTAACCGTTGATGAGCATGTCTCGTACTATGACGGCATTATTATATTCACTGTCGTGAGAAGAATATAATATAACACGCGGTTTGTCAGCGATTTCCTTGACGAGATACCGGAACGCGGGATTATTTTGCAGTTCGGCCTTATAACGTTTCTCAAACCTCGTAGGCATTGCCGACGCTATCTTGTGTAGGCTGACGGTCTGCACAACACAAAGGGCGTGAAGAACAAACGCAAGCAATTTTATGCGAACCAAATTAATTACCGGGCCAAGATGCTCTTGCATAATCGGGACGATTTTATTAACTTTGTCGCAGTCCTTGGGAGTTGTCGTAACTTTCATGGAAAAAGCGGTCAAACTTTTCTTTAAAGTTACTAATTTTCATGGACTATTGCAAGGAATAACTAATTAAAAGTCAATAATATAACCGACAAAATTCATTTTTTTCATCTACTAACCTTAATTTTGATGATTATGGATAAATATGTTTGTGAAGTTTGCGGCTGGGTATACGACCCCGCTGTAGGAGATCCCGAAAACGGCATCGCTCCCGGAACACCGTTCGCCGGCCTGCCCGATGACTGGGTTTGCCCGCTTTGCGGCGTTGGCAAGGACCAGTTTGAACTTGAGAATTAAGACCCCTGCGTTAACAAATATTCTTTCTCCGAAAGCGCTAAGGCGATGAGGGGAACGGGGTCTAAGAAGAACTTCCGGCGTTGCGACTGACGCAACGCCGGAAGTTTAAGTTTTATACGCGGGGCTTAAAACGGGAATATGAGCGGGATAACGAGTATCATAAGTATACCCAGTATGATCTGAAGGGGCGCGCCCACCTTTACGTAGTCCATGAACGTGTACGCCCCCACACAAAGCCGGCAGCGGCAACAAGGAGTGTTATTATGGTAATATACATCAGATTATATCTTCTTCGTCAAGATGGCGAACCTCGTCCACACCGTCAATGGCCGATATATGGTTTATTATTGTCTTGAGCTCGGAGTGCGAGTGGACCCCGAAACGGATTCGGCAAACCACGATATTGCGTGCGGTCTGAGTATTGAACGACTCCATGGAAAGGTGAAATGTGTTTGTAATACAGTCCACCAGGTCTATAAACAGGTGACTGCGGTCCACGGCCCTGACTCTCAACGTCACGGGATATAGAGTCCTGTCGGGCAGGAAGTCCACCGACACCACGTCGTCGCCGTAAGACGATGCCATACTTATGGCCATACGGCAGTCACGCTTATGCACTGTAATCATTTCCGGGTCGTAATGATTGCGTATGCCTATCACCTCCTCGCCCGGTATGGGATTGCACTCGGGGCAGCGGCAGTACAGCGGCTTGGGCACATTCTCCAGATAACGGCGAATTGCCTTGCGTGCCTTGAAGGTATGGGCAAAGGTCTCCCAGTCCTGCTCGGGGTGCGATTCCTCGTCCGTAAAAATTTCTATGACATCTCCACGCCTCAGCCTTGCGTCCACCGGCTCCAGGCGATTGTTTATTCGCGCATACCGGGCATGGTCGCCAAGGGCAGTGTGCACCTCGTAGGCAAAATCTATAACTGTAGCGTTCTGCGGCAGGATAATCTTGTCGCCAGTGGGCGTAAACACCTGAATATCATCATTATAGAATGCGGTGATAATATCCTCCATGTACCGCTCGTCGCGCTTGGGACTGCTGATGGTATCGTGCAACACCTTACGGAATTTCTCAATCCACATCTTGATATTGCTTTCGGTACGCTCGGCGACACAGCCCAGCTGCGACTGGCGAATCATCGCCTCGCTGCTGATGTGGAGCTCCTGCCAGCGGCCGAAGTCAGGCAGCAGTTTGACGTGAATGCTCTGATAGCCGTTCTCCTTGGGCGAGTCCACATAATTGCTCATGCTGCAATGCTTCTCCTTGAAGCGATCCGTGAGGATGCAATATATCCGCATGGCCATCTCCTTCTCGCTCTGCGAGGTCTGCGTCTCGTCGAACACCACCTCCACAAAGTGACGGTACTTTAGATGGTTGAAGTCATCGCCGTATTTCTTCATCTTGCGCCACAGACTGAATGGCCTGCGATAGTCCACGTACACCCGTGCTTTTATCCCGGCAGCGGCAAGAGCGTCGGCGATCTGCCCGCGGAAGGTCTCCAAATTGTCCTTGTTGGCCTCCACATGCCTGGCTATAAGGGCAGAAATCTCGTCAAATTCGTCAGGGCATCTGAAACGGAACGACAGGTTTTCCAGCTCCGTCTTGATGTTGTACAGACCGAGGCGGTTGGCCAGCGGCGCATAGAAATAGTCGGTTTCGCCGGCAATCTTCATCTGCTTTTCGGGCTTCATTGACGCCAATGTACGCATATTGTGCAGGCGGTCGGCGAGTTTCACAAGTATCGCGCGAATGTCGTACTGCATTGAGTTGAGCAGCTGACGGTAGTTGTCCAGCTGCTTTGACAGCTCATAGTCGTGAGTCGGCTTTTTGGTAACTACGCGCACCAGGAAAGCCACATCATCGCCGAACCGCTCCCGGATGTCCTCTATAGTGTAAGGCGTATCCTCCACAACATCATGTAGAAAACAAGCTATAACCGGGTTGGCGCCGAGCATCAGTTCCTCCGCCGCGATAGTCGCCACCGCTATAGGATGTAAGATATACGGCTCTCCGGTTTTGCGTTTCTGAGGCGCATGAGCCTCCAGTGCCAGCTCGAAAGCCGCGCGGATACGGCACATCTCCTCTGCCGAAACTCGCTTGGCCATAACATTGAACACATGGTCGGCCCGCTCCTGAATAATTCTGCTGTAATCGTTCTGCATGATAACTAATGGGGGTTAAGTTGCCAAATTTAATCAAATATTTTGATAATAGAGTTGCCCGAGCCTGCAAATCTATCATCACGACTGTGCCTTATTGCTAAAATGGGCCGGAGAATGTCCCTACATGAACTTTATGCCGGCTTTCTCGCAGGCTTCAATTTGGTCGTCGGGCCAGATTGAGGCCTGTACCTCGCCGATATGCGCCTTCTGCAACAGGTACATGCACAACCGGCTCTGGCCTATGCCGCCGCCAATGGAGTATGGCAACTCGCCGTTTATCAGACGTTTGTGGAAATTCAGCCCGGCACGCTCCATGCATCCGCGCATCTCAAGCTGCCGCAAAAGCGATTCGGGGCTGACACGGATACCCATCGACGACAGCTCTATGGACCTGCCAAGGACCGAGTCCCAGACAATGATGTCGCCGTTGAGGCCGTAATATCCGTCCTCATTTTCGGTAATCCAGTCGTCGTAATCAGGTGCACGGCCATCGTGAGGTTTGCCGTCGCCTAAAGGGCCGCCTATGCCTATCAAGAACACTGCGCCATATTGTCTTGCAATCTCATGCTCACGTTCTGTGGATGATAAATCCGGGTACATACGCCGCAATTCCTCGCTGTGTATGAACACAATCTGCTCGGGCAGACGGGGGGTAATGTGCGGGAATCTCTCGAAAACCATCTGTTCCGTTTCTTTCATGGCGCTGAAAATACTGTTTACGGTATTCTTTAGATACGCAAGTGTCCTGTCCTCGGGGCGTATGGTCTTCTCCCAGTCCCACTGGTCCACATAAAGCGAATGCAGATTGTCGAGGTCCTCATCTGCGCGTATAGCGTTCATATCCGTGTACAGTCCGTACCCCGGCGCAATGTCATAGGCGCCAAGCTTCACCCTTTTCCATTTGGCGAGGGAGTGTACCACCTCGGCTTTCTTATTGCCCATGGCCTTTACCGGGAAAGACACGGCACGTTCCACGCCGTTAAGGTCGTCATTGAGACCGGTACCGGACATAATGAACAGCGGTGCGGTAACACGCCGCAGGCCCAGGGCAGTGGAGATTCTTTTCTGGAAGTCGTCCTTTATCATCTTGATGGCGACCTCGGTAGTCTCCGGAAGCAGTTTCAGCTTATAATTGGAAGGAATAATCAGGCTCATTTCTATATTTTGTAAAAAGTTCTACAAATGTAGCAAACATTCTGAAAGTTTACAAATTATAGGCAATTTTTATTGCCAGATTTTCACTTTTCGCAAAAAATTGACTATCTTTGTCCCCGATATATACTCACACAGAAGGAAACGCCGAGACTACATTAATATTGTCAATAATCGGCCTAAAGGTAATGGCCTGAAATACCCGACAATGATACAGATACGCAAGGGACAATTGTCAGATTTAGATGACATTATCGCATGTTACAGCCATGCCAGGCAATTCATGAGAGACTCCGGGAACCCCAATCAATGGGTTAACGGCTATCCATCCCGTGAGATTGCCGCCGCAGACATTTCCGCCGGCAACAACTATGTCGGGGTTGACTCTAATGGCGACATAGTAATGACCTTCGCCTTTATCATCGGCCCGGACCCTACTTATCGCGTAATCACGGACGGCGAATGGCTCAATAATCTGCCATACGGCACCATTCACCGCATCGCCTCAAACGGGAAATACCACGGCATGATGCAGTGTTGCGTGGAGTTCTGCAGCCGCCTCATTGACAATATAAGGCTTGACACTCACGAACGCAACATTCCCATGCAAAGGGCCGCGGAGAGGCTGGGATTTGTCCGCTGCGGCACCATCATCTGCGCCAACGGCACTCCACGCATCGCATATCAGAGAAGCAGACAATGAGCACAACACGTTGCCAGTGGTGCTGGAACGACCCGCTGTATGTAAGGTATCACGACGAGGAGTGGGGCCGTCCAGTAACCGACGACACTACTCTGTTCGAGTTCCTGACTCTGGAAAGCGCGCAGGCCGGTCTGTCATGGCTTACCGTCCTGCGCAAACGCGACGGATACCGCAAAGCATTCCACAATTTCGATTTTATAAAGGTCGCGGAAATGACTGCGGCCGACGAGGAAAGGTTACGACATTTTGACGGCATTGTAAAAAACCGGCTAAAAATTCACGCAGCCATAGTTAGACCCCGTTCCCCAATATTTGTTAATGCAGGGGCGGTGTATTTTCGAGGAAATTTCGCAAGTTGAAGAGGGAATGTAGCGGGCTACATGACCGATG